>CACXXD010000023.1 GCA_902771445.1 uncultured Prevotellaceae bacterium | reverse complement strand
CATTTGCAGGCCTGTCTGTGGGCCATCAGTGAGATAAAATGCAAGTATCCCGTGGAGATAATAGGCGTAGACAATGACTCGAAAGACCGCACGGCTGAGATCTATGAGAAGTCGGGCATTCCTTATTATACGGAGTATCAGCACTCGTGCGGCTATGCCCGCAGATGTGGGTTGCAGCATGCGCGTGGGCGCTTCTACTTCGATGTTGACAGCGACACGCTCTATCCGCCTTATTATTATGAAGTGATGCTCGACCACTTGCTGAAGCCCGGCGTGTCGTGTGTGTCGGCCACGTGGAGCTACTTCCCCGACGAGAATCATACGAAGCTGGGACTGCGCATGTTTGAAATGGCCCGCGATCTGTTCTTGTGGGTTCAGCATTTCAAGCGGCCAGAGCTCTCTGTGCGTGGACTTGTCTTTGCCTATAATGCCGACTATGGGCGCAAGGAGCCTTATCGCGTAGACATTATTAGAGGCGAAGACGGTTCGATGGCACTCAACCTGAAGAAATACGGAAAGATCGTCTTTGTGCGCGACCGTCGTTGCAAGGCCATCACCGGCTATGGCACGATAGGCAACAAGTCGCTTTGGCAGAGCTTTGTCGAGCGTGTCAGGATTCAGATGAAAGGCATTGGCCGCATCTTCCATAAGACTGACCACTACGAGGACAGCGAGGATAATCTGGTGAAGCCGAAGTGAATTTTTTCAGCCTGTACGGTTGGAATCTGTTGGGATGAAATCATTGGTTCAGACCACCCCTAACCCCTCCTGACTCAGGAGGGGAACTGTTTAGCTTTGCTATTCTTTTGACTTTGGAAACTGAGTCTAACTAATTCCCCTCCTAAGTTCTTGCTAAGGCAAGCGGCAGAGCCGAGCGAGGAGGGGTTAGGGGAGGTCTGAACAAGTGATTTATTCTAAACAATTCCAACCGTACAGATCGATTTATTCTTTTATGATTACTATAGCTTCAAAGAACTTTCGTGCGTATTCGATGTTGCTGAACCGTTGAGCTTGTCGCAACGATGCTTCCGACATGCTTTTTCTGCGTTCGGGCTGCTGATAGAGGCTTTGGATGGCATCGGCAAGATGGGGTATGAAATCCTTGCCTGTGTCAAGCAGAATGGCATTGTCGTTGCATGCTATTTCGGGAATGCCGCCTTTGCGTGTGGTGATGACGGGAAGTTTCATGGCCATAGCCTCGAGACAAGTAAGGCCGAAGGGTTCTTCCCATTGTGAGGGAATCACGGCGATGTCGGCCAATGCCAGATAGCGGGGCATGTCGGGATAGGGAATGAACCCGGTGAACGTGATTCGCTCCTTCAGTGGCGATGCCTCTTGTTTCAGTTCTTGAATGAACGGGTCATCGTGAGTGGCATTTCCATAGAAGGAGCTGCCGATGACGAGCAATTTGACTCGTGGATTGTCAAGGCGCTTGATGGCCTGTATCAATTCGAAAATGCCTTTCTCTCTGTTGATGCGTCCGCTATAGATGATGACAAAGTCGTCTGGGCGCAAGCTAAGTTGACTTCTGTCTATGTGCTTCGCCGTTGTGGGGGAGAACAGACTGAGGTCGATACCGTTGTAGACGGTGACGCACTTGCGACTATTGGAGTCGAGTGTCTTCACGCGGTTGGTAATATAGTCGGACACGGACACGATGCGGTCTGCTGCCTGATAGATGGCTTTGGCATGTGGAACGGTGTCGTTCAGAAAGTCGTTGTGCAGATGGAGCACGATGGGGGCTTTCGTGTACTGGGGTACTTTCAAGGCATAGCCCGGACGGTTTTCTATGATTAGCAGGTCGTATTGCTGATGTCTTATCTGTTGAAGTGCCTCGTTCAGAAAATACTCAATAGTGTAGTGATAGTATTCGTTTTTATGGGTCAGCTGATAGAACTTCTTTTTTAATTTGGCCAAAAGACCCGTCACCTTGATGTAGGCATAATGATTTACGGTCGACTTCAGCTCATTGCGTTTCGTAGTGTCGGGATGCCAGACACTATAGACGGTAATGTCGTGCAGGCGGTGCTGCTCGTTGTAAGCCAGATAAAAGTCTATCAGGTTTTCAACGGCTCCTCCTTGTACGGCTGGAACCGGCATTATGCCCGATGTAAGGATGGCTATTTTCATAGAGAGAATGTTTTACCAGTCAAAAATATCCTTTCCGTTTTCGAAATGGAAAAAGTCTACAATCTTAGAGAAACTTTGTTCGCTGAACTGTTGGGCCTTGGACTCCAGAAAGCAGAGGGGTACTTCGCCGATGAAAGAGGCCCAGCGCGAATAGCTGCTGAACGGTCCGATGATGCGGTCGCAAAGGCTCAGCGTATAGAGGTCGAGTATGGCACCCGATGGCTCTTTGCCGAATCGCTGACAGGTGCAACCGCTGAAGATGTCGAGTGGGAAGTCTTCGTTGGAACTGATAAAGAAAGCGACCTTCTTGTCCTTGTAGAGCGCTTGTATGCGCATCATGAACTGATGGTAATCGGATAGCTCGTAGAAGAAACGGCCATCGTTCCAAGTGGCGTAGTCGCCGCGTCGGATATGCACCCCCACAACCATGTCGCTATCCTCTTTCATCTTGTCGACAAGTCTTGTGGCCTTCTCCATGATCTCATCCTTCGGACGGAAGATGTGTTTTAGTTCAGGCATGGTTTGTTGCAGATAGCGCGTGTCGGTGCGCGTCTGCCAGCCTTTGGTGAATCCGAGGAACTTGAACACATTGTCCCAGTTCTTGTTGTGGGTCACCTTCCATGTCAGCCCCTTGTAGTTGTTCCAGCCGTTGCCACGTTCCAGATACCACTTGTGCCAAAGTGGAAAATAAATAAAAGGACAATGCAGCAGATTGGGAAAATCCTCGATGGTCCAGTCGTAGAAAATGATGACCATTCTTTTCTTCTCGGCTATGCATTGAGCTACTGAGGCCACGTAAGTCCACAGGCGGTTGCATGTTTGTCCGGGTGCGTCGCAAATCACTCTCATCTTTCTTGACTTTTTGTTTGAATAGTTCCAGTCTGCCAGCCTTTAATTCTCTGGCTTGTCTGACTGGGGGTGATGTTTGAAGTAATTGAAAACTGAATTGAAATATTGGAGCTTGTGGTAGATAGACGGCTTACGGGCAATGAAGTATTTCATGCCAGGAGTGACGATGAAAAGGGTGAGCGCGTAGAGCATCAATAATGGCAGGTAGGTTGCGATGCCATAGCCAATGACGAGTAGCGGCTTGGTGCTGTTGGGCTCTATCCAACTGTATCGGCAAAAGAAGATCAGACCGCTGAAGATGGCCAGAATGGCATAGTAGGGAGCCATGCCGCGCCAGTAGACGGAAACACTCTTGTGCAATCCTTTTGAGAACAGGAAGTAGGGCTTCCAGAAAATGGCAATGAAAAACACGCTGACAATCTTGCCCAGCAGGATGCCGACGATTCCATAGAATGGGGCAAGGCAGAGCGTGACGGCGATGTTGAGTGCCAGTTCGGTCCATGCTGCCCACACGTCGGAGAATAGTCCGTGAGCGGAGATATACATTTCGACAACTCCTCGTGACAGGAAGATGAATATGTTGAAAATAAGCAGGAAGACAATGAGGTCGCTGAGACGGTATTGCGTGCCGAACCAGCAGACAATGAATGGTTGCAGGAACAAAAGCAGCCCGAAAATCACGATGCCTACTATGACAAAACGGATGGCGGTGAGTTCCCAGAAGACTTTCATCGTGTTCTGCTCGTTCCCCTCGGCAATCAGATTTCCTACCCCGGCATTCATGCCATCGCTAAGGATGTTTACCAGAAAGTTGAGCTTGCTGGTGATGATGGTGTAGTTGCCGTAGAAAGCCACTTGTACTACGCTGACGAACATGCCCACCAGAAGTTCGTCGCTTCGGTAGAGAATGAAATCCTTCATGCGTTGTACAAATATCTGACGTGTTTTCCGTAGCACCTCAGGATATTGTCGTAGGTTTTGCCTGCCCTCTCGCAGGTTGATGCGTAGCCAAGGATAAAGCTGGCGTATGCGATAGTTGAAGACGATGATGCCGATGATGGTGAAGACCAGTCCCACCACTACCCATAGGTACAGGTTGCGATAATAGTAGGCAAGTAAAATCTGTGTGAGACTTTGCACGATGCCGATGGTCTGGAAATAGGCATTGACGAGGTATTGCTTCTGGTTGGCACCGACCAGCAGTTGCTTGTAGTTGAACAGATAGCCGGCTATTGAAGTGGCTAAAAACGAATAGAAAGCAAAGTAGACAAGGGGAAGTCCGGTCGACAGATTGCCAAACCACCAGGGGAAGAAGATGCTGACCAGCACTCCGCCTGCGCCTATGATCAGTCCGATGCAACGATACAGATAGGCCAGCATCGACATGATTTCGTTTGTCTTCTCGTGGTCGTCTTCTTGCAGGGGCTTATAGAGAAAGTAAACGATGCTGGTGCCAATGCCCAATTCTGCCACACTCAGAAAACTCATGATGTTCATCAGCATGCCGGTCATGCCAATGAATTCGGCACCGAGACAGTCAAGGAATATTTTCCGGGAGAAGAATGCCAGGAATAGCGTTAGCAGATAGAAAAGCATTCCCACCTTGATGTTCATTATGCTTCTGTGTACTCTCTCGCTCATGGGCTATTTCTCGTGGCTGGTATGAATAAAATCGGTGTTGCTCTTCTTGATGCCTGCAATGTTTTTGGTCATCTTCCATGCCAGAGCGGGGAGTGCAAGCACCTTGCTGAACAGGGCGCGGGTGCGCAGTTGTGACGGGATGGCAACAAAGATGGCAACACACAGGCATGCTGTCAAGCCCCACCACTTCAGGCTCCAAGGCCAGGCGACGATGGTCATGAGCAAGGAGAAGAAGGGCAGCGTGATGAGCAGAATGCTGCGGGGGATGAGGGCCTGTTGCAAGGTCTTGTCTACGTAGTTGATGTTGCCCTTGCCGATGGCTTTCGGAATATAGGGCAGCATGCTGATGAATGCCTGTACTTGGCCTGTCATCCAGCGCAGACGCTGGCGCTGGAAGTTGTCGCCTGAGCTTACTTTCTCGTCGTAGACGTAGATGTCTTCTGCATAGTGGATGTAGATGTTCTCGCGCATGATCAGCGCCTCCAGCTCGCGGTCTTCTACTGCGGTCGACAGGTTGTTGACGTGTGTTTTGAACCATTCGAAGTCGAAACACATGCCTGAACCGATAAGGGCCGACGACATGCCTATCTGGTTGTGGGCGCGACGGAAAATGGTGTTGTTGATTTCCTCGCTTGTACCGTCGAGGGCGGCAATGTCGTTGTCGGAGTTCTTGGCCGTTCGATGGCACTGAACGACCCCTTGGATATGATGACATTCTGCGTTGAGACGGGTGAGAAAGTCGGGAGCCACGATGTTGTCGGCATCGAGAATGACCACTTTTCTGTTGCTGGCTCCTTCTCGCCAGTTGTCGTGCTCCTTGATGGCAAATTGCAGAGCCTTGGCTTTCGAACTCTTCTCGAAGGTTGGTTGCAGCAGCGTGAGGGGCTGTTCTGCCAGCCATTGGTTCGTCTCAGGGCGCATGTGGTCGGATACCACAATCAGTTGCCAATGCGCTTGTGGATAGTCTTGCTTGAGAAACTCTTCCACAGAGCGGCAGATGACCGTATCTTCATGATAGGCAGGGAAGATGACAAGAAAATCGGTCGGTTCGCTTTCGTCGTTTGTCTTGGCTTGCCGCTTCTTCTTGGGAAGGAGGGATACAAGGGCAAAAAAAGCTACATAGCCCACGGAAACGGCCATGAAGAGCCATAGCATCCAGTCGATAAAGTGAATGAACTGCCACATCATGCTTTTCTTTTCTTCTTTTGTACCGAGCGTTGCACTTTCTTCTTGACGGGGGCAAGACGAACATTAAGTTCCATGATGCCGATGCGTATGATATTGGCCAAGCCATACAAGATGAGCCAGGGTACGTGCAGGAAGTCTTTGTTCCAGTTCTTGTCTACAAAACGGTTGGGGGTGGCCAGCGAGAAAGCGAACAGCAGAGTGGCTGCTGCAATCCACCATTTGATGGCTGCCGAGAAATGATGGAAAGGCATCAGGGTTCCCATGACCATAATGATGCCCATCATGATGGTGCGGGGAATCAGAATCCACTGGATGATCTTGTTGGCATAGTCGTACCGATGGCCGAAGATGGCCGATGGCAGATTGTGGATATTGTTGATGAGCGCGTGTAGCTGGGTGGCGGTCCATCGGGCTCTTTGCCTGTTGAAGTCTTTGGTGGTACGTGTCTTCTCGTCGAAGATGTACAGGTTGTCGAAGAAGTCGATGTAGATGCTCTCGCGAAGGAGCATGGCTTCGAAGTGCTTGTCTTCGCCTTGGGGGCTCACTTTCATGATGTGGCTCTTGAACCACTCAAAGTCGTAGATCATGCCTGAGCCGTTCAAGGCTGCCGACATGCCGATGGCATTCTGGCCGCGTCGGAAGATGGAGGTGTTGATTTCTTCGAAGATGGAGTCGAGACGGGCAATCGATGTATCGCGATTGCGGGCCATTCTGTGGGCTTGGATGGCTTTGGTTCCGGCAGACTCGAAGGCATCGTTGGCTTGGTCGAGAAACTCTGGCTCAATGATGTTGTCTGCATCCAGCACCAGTACGGCATCGTAGATCTTGAATTGTGGAAGGTTCAGAATGGCATATTGTAGTGACTTGGCTTTCGAACTTTCATCGAAGTCGGGGGTCAGCAGCGTGATAGGCAACTGTGCCAAGCGCATGTTGGTCATTTCTTTTTCGTGGTCGGAAATGACAACAATATCAAATTGTCGTTGTGGATAGGTCTGTCCCAGGACAGAGTTGACGGATTGCAAGATGACATCATCGCGTTTGTAGGCAGGTATAAGGACGATGAATCGATTCTGTCTTTTAGCCTTGCCTACATCAGCATGATGATAGAATAATGATGCAATGGAGAAAAATAGAATGTAGAGCACTGTCAGCGCTACAAAGAAAAATAGTATTCCGTCTAATATGCTTAATAATCCCAAGTTATTCATATCTAACAAGTTGTTACAATGCAAAGTTAATAATTTTATTTATATTGAACAAATGAATTCAGATGATTTTGAGATATGATTTCGTAAAAAGAAAGAAAATGCCAGATGATACATTTGGCACGGCTAAAGATACTGTTTAGCAAGGGTAAACATACTGTTTACGAGGCGTAAATGTATCATTTAGGAATTTTAAGAGATGCGGATGGGGACGTTAACAGATTTTTACAGGTTACGACACTCCGTTTTTCTGGTTCTTTGCTCGGAATGTTGTACTTTTGCATTGTCAATTTTTTTATAGTTTTGTGACCGAATAATTTCTTTGAGTGATGCGAAGTATAAGTAAACTTGTCGTTTTGGGACTTACAGTAGTGATTGCTGTGGCATTAGTCGTTTTACTGTTCAGACTTGTGCTTGAATATCGCTGGTGCGATTTGCTCGCCCCTTCTGAGAGACTGACAGCAGAGATGCCAGCCGCTACAGACCGTGACTCTTGTTGCAGGGTGATCATGATTGGCGATAGCTGGGCAGGGTTGCACGACACTATTGGCAGTGATTCGCTGATGGAGCAGTTGCTTGCAGATGCCATGCGGTGCCGCGTGTCTTTTGTTTCGAAGGGGCGAGGCGGAGCGAAGAGTTCAGATGTCTATAGGCTGATGTTCGAAAAGCATTGTCTGGAAGACGAATTGCAGAATGACTATGGCACGCAGAATCTTATTGAAGAACTTCCGGATTATTGTATCGTGATGGCTGGCATCAATGATGCGGCTGCAAACATGGGCGTAGACTACTATCAAACAAACTATCGTCTGATCATCGACTGGCTTTTGGAAAATGGCATAAAGCCTGTTGTGGTGGAAATGCCATACGTGAACATCAAGCATTTGCATCGCGATAAGCCGATTTATGATAAAATCGTAGACCATGTGAGGGCATGGCTGACGCATTGCAAGTCTTATTCAAACCCCGAATATAGTGAGGCTCTGAAAGAGATGCTTGAAACGGACTCGTTGATGGAGAATGTGGTCTTTGTGGGGAAAGAGAATTGGAATGCTGATGGTTGCAAGGATTCACGAGGTCTTTATCTTGACGATCAGATTCACTTGAATGCCAAAGGATATTTTCTGTTAGACTCCTGTATTGCTGCTACGCTTGGCAGACACCGCAAAGATGACATGCTCCATAGCCCTGTGAAACAGGATTCCTGCTATCGAGCACCCTGCGATAAGCAGTAGGGTGACGGCATCGTGCCATTGATCCTTGATTGGCAGTTGGTCATGAATGATGGCTGAAAAGAAAAGATATTGTATGAGATATACTTCGAGACTGGCATCGCCCACCGATTTGATGATGTAGGAAAGAGGGCCGAGCAGTTTGCTGAAGATACAGAAGAATGCAATGAAAAGTGGCATGAGGAAAAACAACGAGTAGTATTTGTATGCGTAGATCTGATGGTGAAGGGGAAAACAAAAGATGAACACAACCACTCCTAACGCTGCCGTCAGCCAATAGCATTTCATCATGGCTGGAAGTGGAATAAACTTGTTTAACAGGCATTTGGTGCAAACCATACCTGCAATGAAAGAGGGTATCCGATAGTATAGAAAGAAATGGGACAGGTCGGAAGGTTGACTTTTTGCAATGAAAAAAGCACCGACTAAAATGAAGAGTACGATGACGATAAGCGCAGGCGACCATCGTGAATCGAGTAGTTTCTTGATGAAAGGTGCCGCGAAATAGAGGGAAATGATAGAAGGGATATACCATTCGAAATAGGGCATTCCTGTCCAAAAGCCTATTGTGGTACAGCGTAGAAGATAGGTTGGCAGATTGTCGCCAAGCAGAATGAAACTGGCAAAAAGGCCTATAATAGCGTATGTCGGGAAAATGCGGATAAGGCGTTTTTGGTAAAATTGTAGGAGCGCTGGTTGCTTGTTTAGAGAATGATAAAGACCTAAGCCTGAGACAAACATGAATATTTCAACCCCGGAAAAGCCATACTGAGCAACAAACCCCAAAGGTTTTAGACTGATGAATCGGAAATGTAGTGCCATGATCCACAAGATGGACCATCCCATGAGTTGAGACCGATAGGTAGAAACGTCGCTAAGTTTGAATTGGAGTTTCTTGAGTGTCTGCATTTTGTTTTGCTGTATTCGAACAATAATGAGCAATATTCGTTGCTAACGAAGACCTTGTTTGCCACGCATGAAATCAAATAATCCGCTTGCCGTCGCCCTCATTAAGGTGAACTGACGGGTAAAAAGATATTTCAGCATATCGCGTGTGAAGACTATTGTCAGAAGATAGAGGTAGGTCAGCCAGCGACTAAGAGAAAGTATGTTGCGTTGTGCGAATATAAAACGGTTGCGCGTCAGGTAATAGCATTTCAAAGGGCTGTTCTGTCCCGTTGACTGGCTTTCCTTGTGGTAGATGGTGCACGATGGGTCATACCATATCTTATAGCCGGCTCTTCGTAGCATGAGCGACCAGTCAAGTTCTTCGTAATAAAGAAAGTAGCATTCGGGCATGAGTCCGGCGCGTTCGATGGCTTCGTGGCTGACCATCATGGCTGCTCCGTGGGCATAGGGAGTAGGGTTGGCGCTGTCGTGTTGTCCTTTGTCTTCTTCACCGTATCCTATACTGCTGTTTCGGAGTGTGATGCTTGATAGGGGAGTGAAACCGGCAAACTGAATGGGACTGCTGCCCCAGGCAAAGCGAATCTTCGGGCATACCATTCCGATGCTCTTGTCTTGTTCCATACGCTCTATGAGCTTGCTCACGTTCCATTCATCGCGAAAGATGGTATCGTTGTTGATGAAGAAAAGATATTTTCCATGAGCGGCTTTGATGCCCAGATTGTTGCCGCCCGCAAAGCCCAGGTTCTGTTCGCTACGGATGGCATTGACGTGGGGGTAGCGTGCTCTGATGACTTCTGCTTCGTTCGAACGTGAACCGTTGTCTACCACGATGATCTCAATGCCTTCGTCTGAAGGGATGGTGGTCAACAACTCGCACGTGTCTTTCAGACCATTGAAGTTGACGGTAATGATAGAAAGCTTATACTCGTTTTGCACGTTTCTTCTCCTCCTTTATGCGTTGCTTTTCGGCTTGGATGGCCAGTTGCTTGTTCTCAAACTCTATCCATTCCTTTTCGTAGAAGGGGAGGGAATAGACCAACGAGAGTCCACCATAAAACAGCAGACTGTTGGGGAACTGCATGAGAACCTGGTTGCCATATCCGCCTAATTGTATGGAAACGAACGCGCAACATAGTCCCGCTCCGATGCCTCGTAGCGAATCGCTTTTCAGCTTGAATAGAACAATCCACGATGCTCCCGCAAACATGATGAATGTAAGGATAAGGAACAATACGATGCCTACATAGCCTGTACGGATCCAGATAAATACATACTCAGAATCAGGAGGAATAGTGGCAAGCTTCCTGTATCTGTTGTTGGCCGGCACATTCTCATAGCCCATTCCTAAGCCAATTCCCCAAGGTGCATCGGCCAGGTATTTTTTCATGACGGCCTGGTTGATGGTACGCTGATTGGCTGACGCATCGTCCTTGTTAAATCCGGAACGCATTCGGCGAACTGAGGCATTGCTGTTTCCTATGTCAGTAAAAGCCATGATGACATAGATAAAGATGAAAGCGATGGCAACAGGGACTGCTATTTTAAATGATTTTGACAAAATGGTGTAGGCTGCAAAGCCTGCGAACAGGCAGAACTGTGCTGTTCGTGTACCTGACGGAAACATGCCCCAAACGCACAATAGACCGGCGATGAAAAAAAACTTCTTGTATTTTTTGACTTTTGCTGTGATGGCGAATATCAGAAACGCTACAGCTGTAGCTGCCATGTTGATACCATAGTTGGCGGCATCGCTGAACACGGAGAAATAACGTGTTGTTGCACCGCCGTTGATGATATGGGTTGCACGTCCTCGTCCTTGCAGAAAGGCATTCTCGGCATTGGTTAAACCTAAGTGCTGTTGCTTCCATACCCAGAATGCTGCGAATATCGAGAGTGCTCCCCAGACATATAGATATTTGATAAGTGTGTTCGGGTCTTTGATGAAAAGCGTGAACACGACATGGGCGTAGATCAGCTGGAATGCCATCATTCGGGCTCCGGTGAACCATGCACCAATCTGCAGGCCCAGGCCGCACGTGTCATTGAATATCTCTATGACGTTAAATATTCCCCACACAATCAGACAGAACATCATGAGATTGGCAAGCCGTTCAAACTTTGTGTTTTTTATGTCGATAGCTGCCATTGCAATGAGTACCAACTCCAGCATCTCGTTAGGTATTGATGTCGGGATGCCTGTTTCCGGGAAGTTCTTCCATTGGATGAAGTAGTTGACAAGCATCAGCGTCCAGAACATGAGCATGCTCTGACGGAATGTCAGAATGACAACCAGAACGACAACGGGAATGAGGCAGACAATGGCAAAGGCAGAAAATCCTACACTATAGAATTGGTAGAGCGCCAAAGCGAAGAGGAGAAAGAGTAAGGTTACTCTTCCTCCGATTCCGTTTTCTTGTGTGCTAAAAGCCTTATTCATCAACGACTATTTTGCGTGACTGTTCTCCGTGGCTGTCAGACCAAGTTGCGACATGCGATAGACAAAGTTGTTGAACTTGGTGTATGGAGGCAGCTGGCCTACGAACTCTTCAACTGCATAGCGGTTGGCCTCCGTCAGATACATGTAGAGCGTGCTCTGGTCTGTCAGGCGCGACTGTAGTTCTTTCAACGCTTTCTGGTCTACATCCTTCCAAGTGCGGTTGGCACGGGTAACAATCAAGTTGACGGTTCCTGAGTTCAGCAGGGCCGACGAGATGGTGTTGTCGTCCAGATTCGGGTATTCCACAATGGCAATCTCGTAGGGCTGGAGGTCGGGACACAAGTCTTTCACGTTCTTGGCCATGATGTAACGGCTGTCTTCAGCAAGGAAGTCTTCGTCGTAGGTCAGTCGGCGCACCTGAAGACCAATCGAAGTCCAGTAGTTCTCCAGTTCCTGGGCCAGATAGCTCTTGCCGTTAGCAGCATCGGTCGAAAGCAAGTTCAACACATTCTGCTGGCCATCCTTGAAGTGTGGCAGCAATGCCTTGCTCAACTGGCGCAAAGCCATGTCGGCAATGGTCTTGTTGAAGCGACGGTATCTTAGATTGCTCTCCTTCGGATAGCAGCCCATGACGGGTATCTGCGTGATACGTTCAGAACGCATGCGGTCGCGTAGTGTGCGGTCGAGCAACTCGATGATGAAGAAGAATACGGCGGTCAGAATGAATGTCAGCATGAAGGCACCCAGAAGGATCATCATGCGGTTGGTCGACTGGGCATTCAGAGGGAATACTGGCGGGTTGACAATGCTCAGCGTGGCGGTTGTCATCTGCAAGTTGCGCTGGCGCAAACGTGCTGCATTCAAGGCACGCAACATTTCGATATAGTTGCTTTCAATGAAGCCGATGTGGCGGGTCTTACGATCCAAGGTGGCACCGATTGGCGAATACTTCTTGTATTGCTGGTCGATAGAAGCACGCATGATGTCTTGTGCGGTAATCTCGGCTCGTGTCTGCTCCAGCAATAGCACCTGTTCCAACCATCTGTTAATCAGCGACGAAGCCTTCACACCAGTGTCGGTACTGTAGTTGTTCTTCTCAATCGTGATGGCAAGGTCTTTCACCTGAGCCGTAGCTTCGCGCAATTGTCGTTCGGCCTTAGCCAGTTCTATTTGTGCTTCCGATTCAGTTCCACCAGATTCGCTGCTCATGAGTCGCAGGTTGGAGATACGTGATTGCAGACGAGAGATTTCGCGCACAAGTGAAGTGAAATTCTTGTTAGACTCGATGATCTTCTGACGGTCGCCCAACTGGCGTTCCAGATAGTTGATCAAAGCCTTAGTCGTCACCTCGTTCATGCGCAAGTTGTTAAGGGCATTTTGCTGTTGGCTCTCCAGCACGGTCAGCTGTTTTGTCTGCTCACCGTAGTTGATGATGCCATGCTTGATGTTGTATCTGATAAAGTCGTTCTCTGCATGCGTCAACTGTTTGTAGAAGCGGTTCACCTCATGCTCAAAGAACTTGATTACCTTGTGTGTCTCACCATAGCGCAGTTCCTGATATTGCTTGCTGAACACTTTGTTCAGAATGTCGAGCGTGTTATAGCAGATGCCGGGATCGTTGCAGCTATATGCAATGTCAATCAGGTCTGTACTTCCAATCTGCATGACTTTCAGACGAGCAGTGATGTTGTCGATACCAAAATACTGGTGGTTGTTGACAATACCATAGATATAGTTCATCTGCGAAGCTTTCTCGTATGACACCAAGTTGGCATAGGTTGCTTTCTCGTTGTTACGGTTGATCAGCGCTTTCACGTCAGCGGGAACACTGGCCTCCAGTGCTTTGAAATGCTCTGCCGTAATGTAGTTGTTGTCTTTGTTGGAATTGCCATACATCATACATCTTGCAAACAGACGTAATGCCACCTCATGTATGGTGTTGTCTGTCTGAATGATTTGCAACAAGTTCTGCATGTTGGTCTGGGCATTGCCGCCGGCAATACCGCTGCCACCCTCGATGTTGTAGCCCGTCAGCATGCCAGTGTAGATGGTGGTGTTCGCGTTGTATATGCGCTCAAGGTTTCTTGTCAGGAACCATGCTACAATGAGTGCAATCAAAGGCAGTATTACAAGATACCAACGTATTTTGTATAAGAATCTGACAATGTATCTGAATATATCCATAACAGCAGCTACTTTTTAATTGTTCGACATTGTTCCTTTTATTTCTTAGAATCTTTGTTCTTCTTTTCCTCTTTCTCTTTCTCCTTCTGTTCCTTCTGCTCCTTCTTTTGCTCTTCCTTTTGCATGGCAGCTATTCGCTTTTCTTCCTCGTCGTGTTCTTTCTTGAACTTCTTGTCCATAGCCTTGTTCTCTTTACGGATTTCCTTTTCTGTTTTCTTAACCGTACTGTCGAGCGTGATTTCAGTGGTGGTGTTCGTCAGAATAGGTGTATGGGTCAGGAGTTCCAGTGTCACGATGTCGGTTGTGATCTGTGTGAGCAGGTTCTGATAGTTGTTCACGGCATTTTGTCCGCGCAGACTGGTGTAGGCATAGTCTCCGATAGCCTGATTGCCCTGATGGAAGTCTTCCTCTTCAAGTTGGTTGGCACCTTGATAGATAGCAGCACTGATACCAGCCGTCTTCAGTGCCGACAGGTTGTTGGTGATGCGAATGTAGAGTGTCACGATTTGCAATTTCAGCTCATCGAAAGCAATGTCTTTCTTCAGCTGTGCATCCTCAACGAGCAGTCTCTTGCGTTTCACTGAGTGGCCGATGTCCAGAATATCTTCCAGAGGCACACTGAGGTTCACACCCACGTTCCAGTAGTTCTGCACCGAACCTTGGAACTGGTAGATCATGGTGCTATAGGTTGAAGAGTTGTTGCCCCACATGTCGGTCTTACCATAGCTGAAACTGGCGTGTCCGTTGATGTACGACAGAATGTGTTTTTTCTGCTTCACCACTTCGGCGGCAGCAATTTCCTGTTGCTTGGCCAATTGCAAGATTTTAGGATTTGCCTTTGCGTTCTCAAACAAGACACCCAGCGGTGGCAGGTGGAAGTCAGAGAAGTTGATGTCCTTGCTGAAGCTGGAGTCAAAGAATCCAGCACTGATGCCACTGTCGTCAAGCGTTGACTGTGCCATGGAACTTGTCGACATGGCTAATGCAGAAAGTGCTAATATGAAAAATTTTGGTGTTTTCATTTCCGTTTGTTATGTTTCAAACATTTTCGTCCTGGATGAAGGCAAACAGCGTGCGCCAGATGATTTTCATGTCAAGAGCGAAGTTGTATGTCTGCCCATAAAGTATATCCAATTGCTTTCTTTCTTCGGCTGACATTGCACCGCCTTTTCCGCGTTCTTCCACTTGCCAGAGGCCCGTGAGACCTGCGGGTGCCATGAAACGGTCGATGCTTGAGTCGGCTGTAAGCTTCTCTGCCTCATAGAGCGGAAGAGGCCGGTTGCCCACGATCGACATATCGCCCCTCAGAATGTTGAAGAGCTGAGGCAGCTCGTCGATGCTGGTCTTGCGAATGAAGTGACCGACTTTCGTAATGCGTGGGTCGTTCTCAATCTTCACGAAAGCATTGTTGATGTCCTCCTCCTTCTGCTTGTTGAAGTCAGTTTCCGAAACCACGAAGTCGTCGCCCACAAGCATCACCTCGTCGTCGCTGATCATCATTTCCGATTCCATGCCCATGTCGTACATCTGCTGTTCTGCCTCGTCGCCAAGCGGTGAGGTGATGACGGTCTTCGGATTTTCGTCTTCCTTATGCTCAGCATATTGGTTGTTGCTCTTGCTGAGCTCTTTCAGACGCTGGTCGGCATCGCTGTACATGGAGCGGAACTTCAGGAAGTCGAAAATAGTATAGTTCGTACCCACTCTCTTCGATTTGTAGAGAATGGGACCTTTCGGATCCTCAATCTTAATGGCGATGGCCGTTATGATGAGGATGGGCGAGAGGACGATGATGGCCAGCGCAGAGAAGAAGATGTCAAAAGACCGCTTCCAGAGCGGAATCTTGAAACGGAGAATCTTTTGCTTCGACATGTTGTTGTCGAAAAGAATACTCTCGCGGTCACTGATAAACTGTAATTTCTTGTTCAATTCTGTTACAGATGCGTTTATGTCAAGAGTGTCGTTGATGCCGCATTGTTGATAGATGTGGCGTTCCTCCTCGCTCATCTTGCTTGTCAGCAAAATGATGTAGACATTCTTGCAGTTCTTTCGTAGATAGGTAATGGCAGTAACATCCTCAGCACGAATATTTTTTTCATAGAACAGAATAAAATGTTCGTTGTCGAAGTGCGAAATACAGGCTGTTGCAGCTTCTTTGTAGTTTCTCGTCATTTTCACCTGCCTGCCGGGCAAGTATTTCAGGCGTTCTTCAGTCTGAGGGTTGTTCCCTAAGTATATAACACCAATCATCCTCTACTGTGTTGCTGTTTTGGGGGTATTCTTATATATTAAAATTAATGTACGCGCATACATTAATTTATATTTTAGTTCGGGAGAATCTTCTTAACTCTGATTTTCAGCTCCATCGGGTTGAATGGCTTCACGATATAGTCTTCGGCTCCGATCTCCAGCAGGCGAATGCGCTCGCTCGTCGAGTCCTCACTCGAAAGCATGATGACGGGAATATGACGGAACAGTTCGTTCTGCTTGATCCACTCCAGGAAATCGTCGCCTCTCATGCCCGGCATGCGGATGTCCGAAATAATCAGGTCGGGCGTGTTGCCAGCCTGCAGCCATTTCACACCCTGCAATCCGTCGGGCAACCATTGTACGTCGTAGTCACTCATTAGGTAGATAGAAAGGACTTTTGCAATAGTCTCTTTGTCGTCAAGAATCAAAATCTTTTTTTTCATATATATGAAGTTTCTTGTTAATTCGTGTATACTCGATATTCACTTCTTTGTGCAAAGATAGGAAAAAAAATGTAATTGAACACAAAAAGCAGCAGAAAAAAATAGAAAAAGCTTATTTTCTTTGCTAACTTAAAAAATTTTAGGGAAATTTGCATGTCAAACGTATTATTAATAGAAAACAATCAATTTTCCAAATAGAATTATGGCTACAAGATATTTGTTAGGATTCGATGTAGGCAGTTCTTCTGTCAAAGCATCGTTGGTCAATGCCGACAATGGCAAGTGTGTCTCTTCTGCCTTCTTCCCTGAGAAAGAGGCTCCCATCATGGCCGTCAAGGCAGGATGGGCAGAGCAAGAACCCGATTCGTGGTGGCAGTATGCCAAGCAGTCGCTACAGAAGATCATGAAAGAGGGCAACGTGAAAGGCGAAGACATCATGGCCATCGGCATTTCTTATCAGATGCACGGTCTTGTTTGCATCGACAATAATTTGCAGCCATTGCGTCCCGCTATTATTTGGTGCGACTCTCGTGCCGTTCCCTATGGTGAGCGTGCCTTTGCCGCTTTGGGCGAAGAGCGCTGTCTGAGCCATCTGCTCAACTCGCCCGGCAATTTCACCGCGGCCAAGTTGGCATGGGTCAAGGAAAATGAACCCGAGCTTTTCGACAAGATTTATAAGGTGATGCTTCCCGGTGATTATCTGGCCATGCGCCTCAGCGGTACGGTGAACACCACCGTGAGCGGACTGAGCGAAGGCATGTTCTGGGACTTCAAGGAGAATCGCGTGGCACAGTTCCTGCTCGACTACTATGGCATCCCTTCTTCACTCATCCCCGACATTGTTCCCACATTCTCAGAACAGAGCGTTGTCAGTGCAGCCGCAGCCGCAGAGCTTGGCCTGAAGGCCGGAACGCCTATCACCTATCGTGGTGGCGATCAGCCCAACAATGCTTTGTCGCTGAACGTCTTCGAACCAGGCGAGATTGCCGCCACGGCTGGCACCAGTGGTGTGGTCTATGGTGTGCTGGGCAGTCTCAACTACGACACGAAGTCGCGTGTCAATACGTTTGCACACGTCAACCATCAGCCTTCACTCACACGTCTGGGTGTGCTCCTTTGCATCAATGGCACGGGCATTCTCAATGCCTGGATGCACCGCAACGTAACGTTCGATATGGGCTATGCCGAGATGAACAATCTGGCAGCTCAGGCTCCCATTGGCAGCGATGGCGTGACCATCATGCCGTTTGGCAATGGTGCAGAGCGCGTGTTGCAGAACAAAGAACTTGGTTGTTCTATTCATGGTGTGAACTTCAACAAGCATTCTCGTGCTCATCTGGTGCGTGCTGCTCAAGAGGGCATCGTCTTCTCCTTCTGCTACGGCATGGAGATCATGGGGCAGATGGGCATGAACATCCAGAAGATTCATGCAGGCAAGGCCAATATGTTCCTTTCTCCGTTGTTCCGCGACACACTGGCTGGTGTGAGCGGTGCCACCATCGAGCTTTACGAGACCGACGGCTCCGTGGGTGCAGCCAAAGGCGCAGGCATGGGCACAGGACTCTATAAGGATCACAACGAGGCATTCGCCACGCTCGAGAAACTGCAGGTCATCGAGCCGGATGCAGCCCATCGCAGTGCTTATCAGGAGGCATATTCCCACTGGAAAGAGGTGCTTGGCTGCCAGCTTTAGTTTCCCGTGATAAAGTAATAACGAAATAACGCAATAACGACATCAATTAACACTAAAAAATTAACAATTATGGCAAAAGAGTATTTTCCGTTTACCGGTAAGATTCCTTTCGAAGGAAAAGAGAGCAAGAACGTAATGGCTTTCCACTACTACGAGCCAGAGCGCGTAGTCATGGGCAAGAAGATGAAGGACTGGCTGAAGTTCGCTATGGCTTGGTGGCACACACTGGGTGGAGCCAGTGCCGACCAGTTTGGTGGTCAGACCCGTTCGTATGAATGGGACAAGGCCGAGGATGCTGTACAGCGTGCCAAGGACAAGATGGACGCCGGCTTCGAAATCATGGACAAGCTTGGCATCGAGTACTTCTGCTGGCATGACATCGACCTCGTTGACGAGGGCGCAACTGTCGAGGAGTATGAGGCTCGCATGAAGGCCATCACCGACTATGCTCTTGAGAAGATGAAGCAGTATCCCAACATCAAGAACCTTTGGGGTACGGCCAACGTGTTCGGCAACAAGCGCTATGCCAACGGTGCTTCTACCAACCCCGACTTCGACGTTGTGGCTCGCGCCATCGTTCAGATCAAGAACGCTATCGATGCCACTATCAAGCTGGGTGGTCAGAACTATGTGTTCTGGGGTGGACGCGAAGGCTACATGAGCCTGCTGAACACCGACCAGAAGCGCGAGAAGGAGCACATGGCAACCATGCTGACCTTGGCCCGCGACTATGCTCGCTCAAAGGGCTTCAAGGGCAATTTCCTCATCGAGCCGAAGCCGATGGAGCCTTCAAAGCACCAGTACGATGTTGATACAGAGACCGTTGTAGGCTTCCTGCGTGCTCACAACCTGGACAAGGACTTCAAGGTGAACATCGAGGTGAACCACGCTACACTCGCCGGCCACACCTTCGAGCACGAGCTGGCTTGCGCTGTCGACGCTGGCATGCTGGGCAGCATCGATGCCAACCGTGGCGATGCACAGAACGGCTGGGATACCGACCAGTTCCCCATCAACAACTATGAACTCACACAGGCCATGCTCGAGATTATCCGCAATGGCGGTCTTGGTCTTGGCGGCACCAACTTCGACGCAAAGATCCGTCGTAACAGCACCGACCTTGAGGATCTCTTCATCGCTCACATCAGCGGCATGGATGCAATGGCACGCGCTCTGCTGAATGCAGCCGACATCATTGAGAACAGCGAACTGCCCGCTATGAAGAAGGAGCGCTACGCTTCGTTCGACCAGGGTCTGGGCAAGGACTTCGAGGATGGCAAGCTCACATTGGAGCAGGTCTACGAGTATGGCAAGAAGGTGAACGAGCCTAAGCAGACCAGCGGCAAGCAGGAGAAGTATGAGACCATCGTGGCTCTCTACGCTAAGTAAGCATCACGCTCTCCGCTAACAAAAAAGCGCAAAGGAATTGCAACGATTCCTTTGCGCTTTTTTCTTGATAAAATTACGGTGGTTCGAAGGTGCGAGGTCAGTTCCTGTGCCATCGTTCTATCTGGCATTCGTGCCGCTTGGTCTGCCTATCGTAGTTGATGCCCACCAGTAAGATGTCGCCCGTGTAGTCGGCCACTTGCTGCGAATAGTTCCTCGCCTTGATCTGGCTGATAGCAGCCTGTGCGTCCTTGTCACACTTCAGTTCGACGATTAGTGCTGGCGAAGCTACGTTTTTGCGTGGGATAAGCACCAGATCGGCATAACCCTCACCCGTCGGATATTCGCGGTGTATGTGGTAATCGTTGCGTGCATAGTAGTAGGCCAGACTGACCACGCAGGCCAGCGAGTTTTCGTCGTTGTATGAAAGGATACTGGTGTTCTCGGAATGTGCTGCGTCCAGCGCCTTCGCCACGTAGTCGGTGTTGCCGCACAGGGTAGCTCTGAGCAGACACTCTGACTGTTCAATCGCTTTGACAACCTTTTCCCATTTGTTCTCTTCAATTGCGTTGACCAGTTCACCCTCCACTTCCTTGTTCGGCACATAGCACTCACTGCGCCGCCAGTCGAACGACAGGTAGCCAAGATGAATCAGCAAGGTCAGCACGTCATCACGGCTACGGACAATCGACATGTCGTTCTGGAACTTCGTGGGATTCACCTTCACACGTCCACCACCTATCATGCAAATCACATCATCCTTCAGACCGTCGAAGTTCATCGCAATATAGGAGGTAACAGCATCAAAGGAACCTGTTGCTGACCAGAAACTGCGGCATCGCCCCGTGTCAATGGCCTGTATCACACTGTTGGGATTGAACATCGACATGTCATCGCCTATCTGATAGCCATCATACCATTTTTCCAGCTCGTCAAAGTCCATGCCATGCTTTTCAGCGAGGGCGATGACTTCGTCCTTAGTGAACCCGAAATAGCGGGCCATCTTGCGTGGCTCCACCATGGAATATTCTATGAAATTGTTGAGTGCCGACTCTGTCTTATACTTTTTGATAGGCAGTATGCCTGTCATATACACCCCCGCAACAGCCTGTATGGCAGTGACATCTTTGAACATGCGGCGAAGCCAGTCCACATATCTGTCCATGGCTTGTGGCTTGTCGGCATATATGCGGCATGGTGCGTCCCACTCGTCGATGATGATGATGAAACGCTCGCCCGTCTTGCCTGCCACACGCAGCAGGAAGTCCATCAGGTCATCGTCGCTCTTCTCCGTTACATCGGGATAAGTGGCTGCAACCTCTTCTTTAACCTTTTTTTCTATCTCGCCCACCACGTTACTGCCATCATTTCCCGACGTGAAGCGAGTCATGTCAAGATAAATAACGGGATATTTGTTCAGATGCTCCTCAAACGAGGGGTGGCTGGCTATCTCCAGGTCGGCAAAGAGGCTGTGCGAGTTGCATGAGTGGTCATAATATGCCTGAAGCATTTCCGCCGCCATGGTCTTACCAAAGCGTCGGCTGCGGGTGACGCAGCTGAAGCGCTGCCGAGTGAATAGTGTAGCGTTGACAATGGCAATCAGGCCCGATTTGTCAACATACTCACTATTGCGGGTTGACTTGAACCCTTCATTCCCTTTATTGATATAGATGCCCATATTTCCGAACTATATTCTTTTTCTGAGTACAAAAATACAATATTGCGGTCAATTTGCCAAATTTCTCAGCCGCAATATTTCGTCAGACATTACAAATTCCATCCCTGCATTCCTGTTCATGCCTCCAATCAGAACTTCTTGCCAAAGATGATGCTGAGGAATGTCAGACCCAGAATCTTGCTGTCGAGCCACCAAGAACGATGCCCCAAGTAGTACAGGTCGAGTTCCAGTCGCCTGAGCATCTTTTCCATCGTGTCCGTATAGCCATTGTAGAGCGTTGCGTAAGATGTCACGCCAGGTCTTATCTGATAGAGGAACGTATAGCGTGGATCTTCTTTCACAATCTGATCTATATAGAATTTCCGCTCCGGGCGATAACCGATGAAAGCCATGTCACCTCTGAGCACATTCCACAGTTGCGGCAACTCGTCCAGATGATGCACCCTGAGAAACTTTCCAACCTTCGTCAGTCGTGGGTCATCGTCCCCATTGGCATGACTGAGCGCAGGACCTGTTTTCTCGGCATCAAGTTTCATGGAACGAAACTTATAGATGTAAAATGGTCGACCGAAGCGGCCAAGTCGTTCCTGCTTGAAGATGGCAGGTCCGCCATCGTCCAGCTTGATTGCAATGTAGCTCAGTAGCATGAGAGGGGAGAAGAAAATGAGACACATAGAGGAAATGACAAAATCCACAATACGTTTTATAGAACGTTCAAATTCGTTCATACCGTCTGGTATGTATTCTTCAATCTCCGTCATCTTATCCTGCGGAAGTCCCATAGTTCCGTAGACTTCCACTTTGCGCCGTAGCGTTTCATGGGGGATGTTGGCATACCATGAATCCTCGCCATATACTTTCTTCCATTCCCTATGAAATTCCTTGCTTTCATGCTGATGAATAAAAAATCGGATAGCACTATAAATAATTATCCACAAGGCAATATCCACGACGAACAAGATGTTGGGATCCCAATGCGATTGCACTCCGTATGTGTTGATGAACACGAAAGTTCCCATTAAGCATACAATTGTCAGCGAGATCAGGTTTCGGGGCATTCCAGTACGTTCAAGCATGTGGTTGAACTGGTTACGGTCAGGTCGGTCCAAAGTGCGGCTTTCCCTGACACGGCTGCTCAATACGCGAATGATGTCGATCATGGGGATGAACAGTGCACCTATACAAACCATTAGCATTTCCTCAGGCATACGCTCACTTTCGCTGAGCCCGATAGCATGATAGCTGACGACATATCCCAGAACGTATGAACCAGAATTACCCATGATGGTATTACGCCAATTTTTTATGAAAAGAGACATCAAGCAAAAAGGCCCCACGCATCCTAGCGTTGCAGCAGAAACAAAACTCATCAGAACGGAGTCGTGCCAGATGCTAAACACAAGAAAAGTGAAGAGCAAAATGCTACCCACGCCGCTGCCCAGACCGTCGATACCGTCTAACAGACTGAATACCGTAGTGATATAGAGTACTATAAATACAGTCAGTGGTATGCCAACGTAAGGTGACAGTTCCTCAAGTCCGAAGAGCCCATGAAGGTTGTCTATCCATAGTCCTGTGGCAGGGAACATGAGGGCAGCCATAAGCATTACTCCTAACTTCATAGAACCACGAGTTCCGTTAAGGTCATCCTTCAGTCCTGTGATAAACAGTAACGAGCAACCAACTATGAGTTGCATAATGCGCATGGTTGTCGGTTCCACCTTGGTACGCAATTCAGTCATTCCGAATAGATAAGGCAGGGCGATGCTCACGCACAAAGCAATCAGCATAATTGGAAAAATGCTTATACCTCCAATCATCAGGCTGTTGTTGGCCTTATCACCATTCTTAGGCAGAAACATCTTCTTTTCGGTGGCAACAAGACGAAAGTTGGGAATGATGGCCAATCCCAGCAATATGGAAATGAATAGTGGTACTATTTTGATGAGAAACACATAGTTCATAGTTTCTTTTTATTATGTTTTAATTCTTGATTAGATGAAGCATTCCTTTTGATGTAGCCCATAGTTTGGTTAGCATACGGCGCAGAATGAAGAAACTTGAAGGTTTGAATCCATTTTTCCGTAGTGCACGCAGGATGCCGCGATTGCCACGTATAATATTGCTTAGGTTACGCGTACTTTCACCTCCCGTTCGCATCTTGATGAAATATCGTGGAATATAGCGGTTTCTCAGTCCAGCCACTTCCAGAAAACGCAGCATCAGTTCAAAGTCGGCTGAAATGGGAAAACTTGTGTCGAACATACCAAGTCTCTCATAACAGCTGCGACGTGCATAGAATGTGGGGTGCGCCGGATGCCAGCCACGCAAGAAAGCCCCGTTTTCGTGCTGTGAACTCTTCCAGATGCGCACGACCTGGGTCTTGTTGTCCGCTTGTATATATTTCAGGTCGCCATAGATACAGTCTACAGGCTGTTCTTCCATCGCACGATTGATGTCTGCCAGTACACGCTCGTCGTGATAGAAATCATCAGAGTTTAATATGCCTATGATCTCCCCTGTAGCGCGGGCTATGCCACGGTTCATAGCATCATAGATGCCGTTGTCTTTTTCTGAGAAGATGCGCATTCTTCCCTTGCACAGAGGCTCATATTCACGAACAATCGACAAAGTGTCGTCTTTTGACAGTCCATCTTCAATGATCAGTTCCCAGTCCTGATGCGTCTGTTGTAGAACGCTCTCCAAAGTATCGCGCACGGTTGCGGCACTGTTGAATGTTGCTGTGATGATTGATATTTTCATATCATAGTTCTATTTAGTTCTTGGGAAAAAACTGTCAAGATTTTCTAAAGTAGGGTTGGGAACGTGGAACATGGCTTTGACGCGTGTTATTTCTTCGTCTGGCAGATTCCACCACTTGATTTCCAACAAGCGGTCGATGATTTCATGCGAGAAACGATATTTCAACACCCTTGCTGGTACTCCTCCCACCACTGCAAATGGCGGTACATCCTTCGTCACTACGGCACCGGCAGCAACAATAGCTCCATCGCCGATAGTGACACCATCCAAAATGAGGCAGCGCATCCCTATCCATACGCCATTGCCAATGACTATAGGCTTATCGCTTTCTCTGAAGCCTGTATCAATACACCAGTCATCATGCCATTTCCATCGATTCCGTTTATAGAATATGCTATGTGGGGATAAGGTGTTGGTGGGGTGTGCACCCAAACCTACGACACAATTTCTTGCTATGATTGTGAATTTGCCTACAGTGGTATTAAACAGCTCTGTATTGATACAGATACGAGAATTACGTTCCACATGTGAATTCATTAGTTTGGCTTTCCGCTGCAGTGATGTGTATCGGGTGAAGGTGCTGGATTTATCCCAAAATGCAAAGATTGAGATATCCTTGAAGAGAATCTTCTTCCATGAAAATATTGAAGGAATATATTGAAGCATATGACGAACTTAATTGAATATTAAATCCCGAATCTTCTCTATCTGCTGATGCGGGTTGTATTTATTATCAATAACATCGTAGCAGTTCTGGCGTATCCGTTCACGCTCCAGCCCATTGGTGAACCAGTCCTGAATGCAACTGGCCAAGCTCTCAACATTGTTTTCTCGGAAAAACGAACCTGTTCGTCCTTCCTCTATAGCTTCAAACTCTGGTCCTTGGTGGCAGAAGTTGTCGTGACTGATGACAGGTGTGCCAAACGTCATGGCGTGCATGGCTGTCAGACCGACATCGCCGGGCGAGACACAGAGGTCGGCATTGTAAATAATCTGGGCAATCTGCTTTTCATCGTAGCATGGACCGTAGAACCAGACGTTTGCCTGCAACCCACTTTCCTTCGCTAAGGCTTCGAGTTCAGCCTTTTTGGGGCCGTCGCCTACGTAGGTCATGTTCACTTCGATGCCTCTGTCGCATAGTAGCAACATGGCACGGATAATCATGTCCAACTTCTTGGCTGCTATCAGTCGGCCTATGAAGACAAGGTTGCGTAGGCTGTTGTGAAAATGGTCTTGATAGAATGTTGAGGGGGCAAGTGTCTTGCGCACTTCCATTTCTTCATCGTATGCCAGTGAGTTGTAGAAAACGTTCAGTTTTTCATTCGGCACCCCCCAGCCCACCAGAACCTTTTTGGCATAGTTGCCATAGAGAAGCGAACCCGTAGCCCGTTTCATCTTCCAAATGGTGAGCCACTTCTTTATCCCTCGTTCATCGCCGTAAGCACCGTGTGACCATAGATAGACACGCTTGCCGAAGAATGGAGCCAATAGTAGGATGACCCATGCTGAGAGGCAATAGTGCGTGGCAGTGGTAAAGAGGTCGGTGTAGTCGCTCCACAGCAGACGAATGGCTCCATTCTGCCAGTAGATAGGGCCGAAACCGATATTATGGAAATAGCCTTTGAAATTGTTCAGACAGCTGGTGTCAAGCTCCTTGATGGCTCCTTGCTTACGCGAGTCACCGAAGAAGAAGTCGATGCCCAGTTCCCTGTCCATGAGCATGAAGATGTTCTTGCGGTAGTGCACCGAACTCTGGTTGAAGAAACAGACTTTATGTAGCATAGTCTTTATTGTAATACTTTTCTAACTACCCCATCCGCTTTACGGAAATTTTGATGCCGTGGTTTGTGAATGGTATCCTAAATTCATTACACTTGTAGAGCATTTTATCTCCCCCCGTTTAATTTTTACTTTTATGATGAATGTCAATATGCACCACCAATTCGAACGCTTCTGCAGTTTCTTCACTTGTAGAATATCGGATGACTGTAGAGGGTTTTTCCTTCGTAGGCCAGACGACAGAGAGTGTCAACCACATAGTGTACGTCCCAAATGGTGATACGCAGGTTGGAGAAGCGTGTCCTCTTGTATTTCGACGGATCAAAGTACTGATCCATGAATTTGGTATTCCTTCGTCTTACGTAGTGCGCTTTAGCTCTTGCCAGCATGGTGCGTGTGAGAGAATTTCCATCTTTATCAATATATTTGAAGGTCATTGGAACGACAAACTTGTCGCGGAAGAAAGCTAGCTTTTCTCGCAGC
This sequence comes from uncultured Prevotellaceae bacterium, assembly GCA_902771445.1. Taxonomy (GTDB): domain Bacteria; phylum Bacteroidota; class Bacteroidia; order Bacteroidales; family Bacteroidaceae; genus Prevotella. The sequence goes on along the minus strand of CACXXD010000023.1, from coordinate 1,908 downwards.
AGACTTTCTGGTACATGTATGCAGGTTCCCATGAAATAACTATGTAGCCCCAAGGCTATGGAGATGCCTCCTAACTCGTAAACCTTGTAGAAAGGCGAATGTTCGTCAAAGCTGGTTGTCGACAGGTGATGTTCACCAACGATGTAGTCAGCCTTTTGTCCAAGAGCGCATACAGAGTGCAGTTTGTTAAGGCTACGCTTTACTCCCGGTCGTTTGCGGAATGTTTCAGTGAGCAACCCTGCGGCACTTTTTTCACTGCGCACATCAAACACCTTGTCGGCATTGAACTTGTCGGCAGGATAGGCCGACATGCACAAGGTGCCCTCTGGTCCTATAGCACGCAGCAGTTCATCAATTAGTTCATCAGGCGTGCCCCGATAGTTGAAGAAACTCGACATGGCACTATGCACTATGACTACTTGCCCTGGCCTCAGCCCAAGGCGCACCAACTCTTCCACCAGTTCTTTGGCCGTGTACTTACGGTGGTAGAACAGATGTTCCAGTTTCGTCATCTTCTTTCTGAAGGTGTCGGTAAGATATTCCAAGCCAAACAGTCTTTTGATAGGCTTAACCAGACAATGATATATATAATAGTAGCTCATATCTTGCTCTTTTCGTCGATAAAACGGATGATTTTTGCTGTCCTTGTCGTAAGTGCCATTCCCTTAGATTTCTCTAATGAGCTATTGCTCATGTCGCGTTGCATGGCAGGATTTCCTTTCACTTCCTTGATAGCTTCGGCTATTTCCTCTATGCTCTCAGGATTGATGAGAATGGCATTGGAACTATCGAGAATATCGTGGTTGAAAGACATGTCTGACGAAACAACAGGTAGCCCGCAGGCCATAGCTTCGACAATCGCATTGCAACAGCCCTCGGCACGTGTAGGCAGGACAAATACGTCGGCAGCATTGAGGTATTTGGCGATATCGTTTTGCCGAACCAAGCCGCACTTGATGATGCCTCGACATTGTGGCATCCGTCCTTCTTTTGCTGAACCCAGAAATACTATGGCAATGTTGTCATCATTCAACTGGTCAATAGCAGCAGCGACTCTGTCATAGCCTTTGCGTTGGACGAACTGCCCGACGAAGACCACTACGAATTTTTTCATGTCGATGCCAAGTTCCTGACGGCATTGATGTTTGTCCATTTTATGAAATACAGCATTGTCAATAGCATTTGGAATTACAATACATTTTTCTTTAGTGGTCAGTCCGGCGGCAATGCTCTCCTCCATGTTTTTTGTCGAGACGCAAATGACACCACTAACATACTGAGAAAAGGCCTTGTCGCTTGTACGGAATTTGATGACACTTTCTCCTGTTGCAACAAACAAAGGTTTTTTCAAATGTTTTATGGCATTATATAGAAAAAAACCACAATCCCAAAAATGGCCATAGTATATATCCTGCTCCCCAACTTTGGCAATAGCTTTGTTTATTGCTCGTTGCCGGAATATTCTATTTAGTTTATGCAAAATGGGGATATTGCTGAATGAGAGCATGAGTGGACGGAGGACTTTAATATGCTCCCCTGTTCTTGTTTCGTGTATAAAAGATGTCGGAGAAAAACAGTCATTTCCACCAATAACGTAAAAAAATCGTTGTGGGGCTATTATAGTGACAAAATGTCCTTGCCGTACCATTTCTTCACATAACTTAACAACAAAAACACTACCAGCAGATACCTTTGATGGGAATCCAGTGCATAATACGCAAATCTTCATAATTTTGGTGTTGTAAAGTATTTCCGATATTCATAATAAAAACCAGCCCACATCATCCATAAGAGCTCATCACCAGTAACTATAGACCTGTTGTGCAAAAAAGAATTGAGGGTGAAGGCTACATAAGCCAGTCCAAGGAAGAAACAGACGGGATTGGTTGCTGCCACCTTCCTGATGAA
>CACXXD010000022.1 GCA_902771445.1 uncultured Prevotellaceae bacterium | reverse complement strand
TTGTTGAATGCACCGGCAATAGTGATAACATCGCCCTCCTTAAAGCCACCGTCAACGGTCAGTTCGGCATGGTTACCATTCGAAACACCATCGGCAGCATAGCTGTTGGCAAACTTAATGCCTGACACGCTGGTTGTGTTGGTCTTGATTTTCACAGCATCAAACGTTGTAGTACCGGATACGGCAATACCATTCTGAGAAGTGGGAAAATCGATCAGACCTGGAGTCGTCGGTTCCTCACCATCACCTCCGTCAATACTGCTTTCCTGACCACGCACCACCTTCAGCGTAGTGACAATTGTACCCGTGTTGCCATTGCGACCGATATACAATTTCTCGACATCCTCTTCCAAGGTAAAAGATTCTGCCACAGGATCATCGTCAACCAAGCGGCCATTGATGAACTGCTGCGTCGTGAACAGCACCACAGGTGTCTCTCCATCCAAGGCGAAAAGGTCAACAGCCGATTTTTTCGAGTTATCGCTGTTGTTAAACGCTCCAGCAATAGTGACGACATCGCCGGCCTTGAAGCCGCCCTCAACCGTCAAGACAGCATGATTGCCATTCGAGACACCGTCAGCAGCATAGCTGTTTGCAAACTTGATACCTGGAACACTAGTGGTGTTGGTCTTGATTTTCACAGCATCAATAGACGTTGTTCCAGACACGGCAATGCCAATTGTCTGACTCTGAGCGAAATCGATCAGCGTCTTGGCCTGCGCACCGACTGCCATCATAGCGATGGCGATAAGCGTAAAGATTTTCTTCATAAAAAATTTGATTTAGTTTGTAAATAAGAATGTGAATGTATCGATGCAAAGTTAAACAGAAAAAATGACAAAGCAATCAAATGTTGAATTATTATACACCTTATTAATAAGATTTATATAAAAAAGGCATGACAAATCGAATTATTTTTTGTATTTTTGCCCCAAACTATATTTATTTTATTTTTTTATATTAACTAAAACTAAAATCATCATGAAGTACAAATTACTTAGATTTTCGTTGCTGAGCCTCTTAGTGATGCTCTGCGGAAATGTGTTTGCCAACTACGTGAAGGTTCAGTCGACAGCAGAGATTACTGACGGCGACTACCTGATTGTCTACGAAGCCGGCAACGTGGCTTTCAACGGAGCCCTCAGTGCGCTCGATGTTGCTGACAACACGGTGGCTGTGACCATTGAGAACAACGTCATTGCCTCGACTACCGAGATCGACAATGCCGTCTTCACCATCAGCACGACCGATGGGACACTGAAGAGTGCCGCTGGCAACTACATTGGTGTCACCAGCAACAGCAACGGTCTGAAGTCTTCTGCCGAGGCCGATGCCTACAAGAATGTTTTCAGCATCGACGAAGAGGGCAATGCCGTGATTGCAGCCGATTTCGAAGGAAGCACCATGACCCTTCGTTTCAACAAGGCCGCCAATCAGAACCGTTTCCGCTACTACAAGAGCGGACAGGAGGCTATCCAGCTCTACAAGAAGACTGAAGGCGGCATCGTTCCGCCCGCCCTTCAGGCACCAGTCATCACTCCCGCTACTGGCACTTACTACGAAGCTCAGTCTGTCAGCATTGCATGCGCCACCGAGGGTGCCACCATTTTCTATTCGACCGAAGGCGATGACTACAACGAGTATGCCGCTCCCTTCACTGTAGAGAAGACCACCACCGTGAAGGCTTATGCACAGAAGGGCGAGGAGAAGAGTGCTACCACCACTGCCACTCTGACCATTGCCCCCACCTACAACAGCATTGCCGACATGCTTGCCGACATTACCAGCACCAAGACCAACGTGCTGTACACCTTCGACAACCTGACCGTGACCTACGTTATCGGCAAGTACACTTACGTGAACGACGGACAGAGCAACATGCTCTTCTTCGGCGACGGGCTCGGCTTAGCAGCAGGCGACAAGGTGAGCGGTTCGGTCAAGGGCCAGCTCTACACCTACAACAACCTGCCAGAGATTGCCGTCAATGCCGCCGACATTCAGGTGACGGTTGCATCGAGCAACAACGAGGTGCTGCCCACTGTCGTTGAGATTGCCAACCTGGGCATCAACCTCAACAACTACATCACCATCAAGAATGCCGTCTATGTTTCTGCCAATGGCAAGAACATGACCTTCAAGGTCAACGACAACGAGTTCGTTGCATACAACCAGTTCAACATCGAATTCGAAGGTCTGGAGGCCGACAAGGCTTACGACATCACTGGCTTCGGCGGTTGCTACAAGACCACCATCCAGATCTTCCCCATCACGATTACAGAGGTTACCGCAGAAGAGGAGCCGGGCGAGGAGTCGAGCATCATCTACTCATGGGATACTGGAACTGAAGTGGGCGGAAAGGCCGAAGCATCCAACGGCACCGACGTCGGCGCAGCCAATGGCCCCTACGCTTCTGTCATCATTCTGTCGGGCAAGGCTGACTTCAGCACTAACACCGTCACCCTGACACTCGACAAGGAGCTGAAGGCTGGCGATCAGATTGCCATCACTGCCTATCGCAACAAGAATGCAGCCGACAAGCAGTCGGGTGCACAGATGAAGTTCGACAAGGGCGGCACTATCAGCACGGCAACCACTGGTCTGGAGTTTGTCAATATCGACGAATCTGAATCATCAGTCGACGACAGCAACCGTGGCACCGAGCCTAACACCGTCGTACTGACCGTACCAGCCGAGGCCGACGGCAGCACCGTTGTCACCATGACACGTGCCAAGACGCAGACCAACCTCTTCATCACAAAGCTTGAAATCACTGGCAAACGCAGTGGCGAAGAGCCTGGTGATGAGCCCGGCGACGAACCCGGTGACGAGCCAACCGATGAGCCGGGCGCCATTGAGCAGGACATTATCGCTACATGGAACTTCACCGATGCTGCCACTGTCGATGCAGTCGTAGCATTCTCTAACAGCACCGAGACTGGCACCATCGAGAACAACGGTCTGTTGCTCACGGTCGAGGCCAACGGCAAGACCATCCGCAACAACGGCAACAGCATTCAGACGGGCGACGGTGTAGTGTTCAAGGTACCCGTGCAGAGCAATAAGGACATCGTGACCGTGGTGGGCTACAGCGCACCTTACTTTGCCTACTCTATCGGTGGCATCGACGCAACCGAGGCTACTACTGAATATAAGGCCAAAGTGGCCGACGTGGCTCAGGGCTTTGTCGAGATCGTCAACAAGGGACAGTATCTCATCTCTATCAGCGTGCATCAGGTATCTCCCTTCCAGGAAAAACAGCTCTACTCTACCGATTTCTCCGACTGGACCGCAGCAGGTGCCACCGCCAGCGAGTCGGTCGTGACAAAGGCCACGAAGTACAGCAAGGAGACACTCGAATTTGCGCTCTTCAACACTGCCGTGATGAGTTGCAACGACTCGAAGTTCGCCAGCTATACCGAACTGCCTCACATGGCTCTCCAGGCTCAAAAAGCTGCCGATCCATACGTGAAGACCTCTAAGCTGGCTTCGGTCACAAAGGTTCGCTTCATCCACGGTGCCACAGGCGGCAACCGAGGCTGGAAGCTCGAAGCCAAGGGCGACGGCGACGACGACTGGGTGGTCATCAGCGATGCCGTGGCCAACCCTGCATCATGGAGCGAGGTGAATGCCGAGGTGAACCGCACAAACGTTGAGCTGCGCTGGACGAACCTGACCAACAACCAGAATGCCTACATGTTCGAGCTCGACATCTACGGCAAGGTGGACATGGGCAAGACGCCTGCACTGGGTACCTTCAAGGCCAATGGCAATGAGTATGTGGCCGGCGACATCTTCGAAGAGCAGACCGACGGCACAATGGCTGCCACAATCGAGCTTTCGAAAACCGTTGAAATGGTTTCTGCCACGAATCCTCTGACCGATCTCGTTGCCGACAATGGCGAGATTGGCGAAGTGGCCTACAATGGCGACGCCACTACCTGCACCGTGACCATCCCCGTCACACTGGGTGAGAGCACGCTCAACTACGTAGCCACATTCGTACAGAAGCCCGACTTCACGCTGACTTACTACAACACCGACGGAACCGTCATGGGTACACAGCAGGTAGAGAAAGATGCTACTATCGGCACCTTCGCCTACGACTACAACACTGCCATTGCATCTGAGAGCGAGGAAGTGCGTGGCTGGTTCGTGACTGCCGACGGCGGACGCAAGTTCACTACCAATGACGTGATTACTGCCAACACCGCACTCTATGCCGTGAAGACAAAGATTGAGCTGAAGAGCCCCTGCGAGCGCTACACCTTCAGTCTGAACGACCAGTACTTCTATGCTGAGGACCACGAGGCATTCGAACCAGTCGGCAGTGGTAAGTTCCACGACACCACTCACGGATGGGTGTTCAGCAATGGCGACAAGGTGAATCTACTTGTCGGCGGCAATGCCAACATCGTGATGTATCTGTGCAACTATTCAGCTGAGGCAGCCATCACGCTGACCAATGCCAATGGTGAAGAAGTGGCTAAGATCGACAACGCCAAGGTGAGTCCCGACGGAGCCATCGGAACGCTGACTTACACGGGCGAGGCTGGCACAGTGACACTCAACTTCAACGGCACCTGCTATGTACACAAGATGATTATTGCCAACATGGCTGAGCCTTTCTTCTCCTATGACGAGGCCACCAAGACCTACTCTGTCGTAGCTGGTAAGACTGCCGGTTTCCTCGGTGCTCTTGACATGGCAAATGCCTCCGGCGATGCAACCATCTACCTGCCCAACGGCATCTATGACCTGGGCAACGAGTGTCTGACCACCATCTCGGGCAAGAACATCACCATCAAGGGTGAGAGCCAGGAGGGTGTTGTCATCCAGAACACTCCGAAGGCCGAGGGCATCGGCATCACCGCCACGCTGCTGAACACCAGCGAGTATCTGACGCTTGAGAAGCTGACACTGAAGAATGCCTATCCTTACTACAATCCCGAGACGGGCAAGGCTGCTGCCAGCGCCGGACGCGCCGTCTGCTTGCAGGACAAGGGCAACTACACCGTGTGCCGCAACATCACCATGCTCTCCTATCAGGACACCTACTACAGCAACAACAACAATGGTCAGTTCTACTTCGGCGACTGCGACATCCACGGACTGGTCGACTTCGTTTGTGGCGGTGGCGACGTGTTCTACGAGAACACCACCTTCACGCTGGAGAGCCGCGAAATGGCAGAAGGCAAGGGCGACGTGACCATCGCTGCTCCCAACGGTGCCAAACTGTACGGCTACGTGATGGACCACTGCACCATCGACTGCCACTCGGCTACCTTCAACTGGGGACGTTCCTGGGGTACTGTGGCCAACCTGGCTTGGCTGAACACCACCCTGTTGCAGCCCTCCAAGATTGTGGAGAGCCGCTTCACCAAGGCTGGCATGAACTGCGCTGCCGACGGCTTCTATGAGTACAAGACGGTCGACGAGCAGGGCAACATCATCTCGCCTGCAAGCAACGTGCTGGAGTTCACCCACTCTACGGGCAACAAGAAGTATGAGACCATCCTCACCGACGAGGAGGCTGCCAACTATGCCAAGGACGTTGTCTTTGCCGATGCACCCGATGAGTTCAAGAGCCGCATCAACGCTACCACGCCTACGGGCATTGAGACGGTACAGAGCACTGCTACCCGCCACAACGACGGTGCCATCTACAACATGCAGGGCATGCGCGTCAAGAATGCAGGCAAGGGTCTGTTCATCATCAACGGCAAGAAGGTTGTCGTCAAGTAAGTTGCTTTAGTCAACTCATCTGACTGATTTGGGCTGCAAGGAGATTTTTCTTTGCAGCCCATTTTTTTGGAGATTCTGACCTCTGAGTTACCGAATTCACAGACGGCATTTTTGTAAAGAAAATTCATAAAAAAAAGGCCCTTCCGAAAGTGACATTCTAGAACGAGGACACACCGGCCAACGCACCGTGCCGGTGCAATCTTTTTGAGATTGATACTGAATCATGGTGGGTTTGCAGCCATATCAAACTGAGTTTTAGCATTAGTTGCATTCTGATTCCATTCATATCTCAGTTTGATATGGCTGCAAACCCACCATGATTCAATACAAATCACAGCGCGAGTGCTATTGAATGCCGCTCAGAATTGTCCGAAAGGCGAAATTTTCGTTGTCAGAAAGTATTCATTTTACGAACTTACATATACAACCAACTGATAATCAGCAGCATGCACAACCCCATCCAATACTCGCATATTTGCAAGCAACTTTCAGTTTGGTGAATTCCACGCGATTCTCAGAGGGGTTGTTGTAAAGAAAATACATAATTTCAAGTGCGGAAGCGTGGACAAAAATTACTTATATTGATGAAATTGAGCTATAAGTCTAAAAAACATGAATTATAGCCCAACATGCCTCCTGTAAGAACAGAAATTGTTTAGCGCATCGCAAATGCTTATACTTACATCAGCCGAATTTCAAATTCGGCTGAACAAGCGATGCCTACATTCTCAACAACCTGCTGCGTGAATTGGATGTGCAGCGTTTCTATCAAGGGCTACACATCATTATGATATATAGAAGGTGTAGGAGCTGACAGCATCTTTCAGGTGCAACACAAATTTCAGGTGCAACACACGGCTGTTCATATTGCCGCATATCTCATACAGGCATACTCGAAAACTATATTTCGAAACATATTTTCCATGAAAAAAAGATTTTTTTAAAGAAATGCGCTTTAATTTAAATTCTTTTTCGTAAATTTGCACGCACTAACCTGACATTTTCTCTATTCTACGACTCATCTCTAAAACTAATTTACTTCGAAGAAAATACTTTTAATATTAATTTTTAAACAAATTTATTTATGTCATTAAAACTAAAGAGTATGCGAACGGCGCTCACGCTTGCCTTTCTCCTATTTATGGGCAGCGTAATGGCGCAGACCGTTAAGGTCAACGTGAAAGACTCGAGTGGTGAAGCTGTCATCGGCGCAAGCGTGATTGAAAAAGGAACGCGCAACGGTGGCGTCACTGACTTCGACGGTAATTTCACTATCAAACTTACGGGAAAGAATCCCATCGTCATTTCCTACATCGGCATGAAGACGAAAACGATTGATGCCAAGGGAAAAAATGCTATCGAAGTGGTACTGGAAGACGACAACACTACGCTGAACGACGTGGTGGTCATCGGTTACGGTTCGGTGCGCAAGAAGGACATCACGGGTTCTGTGGCAACCGTCAACAGCGAGACCCTTCAGGCTGTTCCTGTGGCCAATGCCTCTGAGGCCCTGACAGGTAAGATGCCTGGTGTGCAGATTACCACGACCGAAGGTTCGCCTGACGCCGACGTGAAGATTCGCGTGCGTGGCGGTGGTTCTATCACACAGTCGAACGACCCTCTCTACATCGTCGACGGATTCCCTGTTGAGAGCATCAGCGACATTCCAGCCAACGACATCGAGGACATCACCGTGCTGAAAGATGCTTCTTCTACCGCTATCTACGGTAGCCGTGGTGCCAACGGTGTTATCCTGGTAACCACCAAGAGCGGTAAGGCCGGACAGACCAAAGTGAGCTACAACGCTTACTATTCATGGAAGAAGATTGCCAAGAAGATGGATGTCCTCAACCCCGCCGACTATGCCAAGTGGCAGTACGAGCTGGCTCTGCTGAAGAATGCCAACAATCCCGAAAAGATTTCGTCGTACACCGACTACTTCGGCAACTATCAGGACATCGACCTCTACAACGACATTGCAAGCAACGACTGGCAAGACCTGATTTATGGTCGCACGGGTCACACCTTCAACCACAACATCAACATCAACGGTGGTACTGAGAACATCAAGTATGCCTTCAGCTATGCACACATGGACGACAAGGCTATCATGATTGGCTCTGACTTCAAGCGCGACAACCTGAGCCTGAAGTTGAACACCAAGCCCACCAAGACCACGACACTCGACTTTCAGGTGCGCTTCGCCAAGACGACGATCAACGGTGCCGGTTCGAACGATGCCACGGGTTCATACGACACCGACAAGCGACTGAAGTTCGCCGTTATCTACTACCCCATGCCCCTGAAGAACCTCGATCCCGGTGCAGGTACTGAGGACGATGACCTCGGCAACCTCTACAACCCCATCGTTTCGCAGGCAGACAACGACCGTCAGCAAACTCGCAAGAACCTGAACATGGCCGGTTCGTTTGGCTGGGAAATCTTCAAGAACTTCAAGGCTAAGACTGAGTTCGGCTACGATGACTACAGCAACTACGACAAGCGCTTCTACGGCTTGACATCTTACATCGTGCGCAACTATGCCGACCAGGCCTATGCCGACCACCCCATCATCTCGCTGGCCAACACCAGCCGCGAGCGTTTCCGCAACACCAACACGGTGAACTACGACTTCAAAGGAATCTTCGGCAAGGACAGTGACCACTCACTCAACATTCTGGCTGGTCACGAATGGATCATCACCAAGCAGCATGTCAACACCAATCAGGTTGTCGGCTTCCCCACCGACTATAACTCTGACAAGGCATGGCGACTCGCCGCACAGGGTACTGCTTCGGCTACGAGTGACATCTACAACCCAGAGGATAAGCTGCTCTCGTTCTTCGGACGTCTGAACTACAACTTCTTGGACAGATACTTGCTGAGCGCCACGTTCCGTGCCGATGCTTCGTCGAAGTTCGCCAAGGGCAACCGCTGGGGTTACTTCCCATCAGCAGCTCTCGCCTGGCGTATCTCTGCCGAGCCGTTCATGAAGGGTGCCGAGAACTGGCTCGACGACATGAAGATCCGTCTCAGCTTCGGTACTGCCGGTAACAACAACATTCCTTCGGGCCAGCTCATCCAAATGTACGAGCCATACGATGCCACAGCTCCACAGCGTACTTGGGTGAACGGATTCTCCAACCCCTTGCGTCCCTCTATCTACATGGCCAACCCTGAACTGAAGTGGGAAACGACCATTACACGTAACGTCGGTCTCGACTTCACTCTCCTCCGTGGAAAGATCAACGGTAGCATTGAGGGCTACATCAACACAACGAAAGACCTGCTCATCGCCTTCCCCGTCCAAGGAACTGGTTATACTTATCAATACCGCAACATGGGTAAGACCGAGAACAAGGGTCTTGAAGTCAGCATAACCTATCACATCGTCAACAAGAAGGACTGGGGCATCGACTTCGGTGCCAACATCGGCTTCAACAAGACCAAGATCAAGTCGCTGGGCGACATGGATGACTTCGGATGGAACACCAACTGGGCTTCAACCGAAATCGGCGATGACTACAAGATTGCTGTGGGCAGTGCCGTCGGCGAAATCATCGGCTACAAGAGCGCAGGCCGCTATGAGGTCAACGATTTCGAAAGCTATGATGCAGCATCTGACACATGGAAGCTGAAGGAAGGCGTGGCCGATGCCACCGCACTGCTGAAGGTTCGCCCAGGTGCCATGAAGATTGAGGATATTGACGGCAACAACGTCATCGGCAACGAGGATATCGTTAAGATTGGTGATGTCAACCCGACCGCATTCGGTGGTTTCAACATCAATGCCCATGCCTTCGGCTTCGACCTTGCAGCCAACTTCAACTACAGCATCGGCAACCAGGTCTACAATGCCAACCGCATCGAGTACACCCAGACCAGCAAGTACCAGTATCGCAACATGATCACCGAGATGGCCGACGGCAAGCGTTGGACCAACCTTGACCCGATGACTGGCCTGCTGACCAACGACCCTGCACGTCTGACCGAGCTGAATGCCAACACTACCCTCTGGTCACCCTACACCAACCGCATGATCCTGACCGACTGGGCTGTGGAGAACGCTGACTTCCTGCGTCTGAACACGCTGTCGCTGGGCTACACACTTCCCGCTACAGTCACCAAGCATGTCGGCATCAACAGCCTGCGTTTCTATGTGACGGCTTACAACGTATTTACAATCACCAAGTACACTGGCTTCGACCCCGAAGCAGACTGTATCCGCAAGACTGCACTGACCCCAAGTGTCGACTACTCGGGCTATCCCAAGAGCCGCCAGTTCGTCATCGGTCTTAACTTGAACTTCTAAACAATGGAGGAAACAAAAATGAAGAATCAAATAAAAATATCCCTGCTATCGTTGACCGTTCTCGGACTGGCATCTTGCGACTTAGATGCTCCCACGCTGTCAACCCTCGATGAGTCAACCATGTTCTCTACCTACGCACTGGCTGAGGCAGAGGTCATGTCTGTCAACGTCTCGTTTGGCGAGACGAACTCCTACCGCGGACGCTATCTCCCCTATTACGGTCTGAACAACGACGTGGAAGTGGGCAATTCTCCCGACCTCACCAAGTCGAACGACGGTGGAAAATACGACTTGTGGACCTTTAACACGCTGCCCACAAACTCGCAGATGAACACCGACAACAATGCCTATGCCATGTTCTATCAGGGTGTGGAGCGTGCCAACCTTGCCATCAAGGGCATCCGTCAATACGGCGACGTTGCCAAAAACAAGGACATGGCCCACTTGCTGGGCGAGGCCCTAACACTGCGTGCCGTACTCTACAACGACCTTATCAAGGCATGGGGTGACGTACCTGCACGTTTCGAGCCCAACAGCAACGAAAACATCTATCTGCCCCGCACCAACAAGGACATCATCTACAAGCAGCTGCTGGCCGACCTGAAAGAGGCTGAGGATCTCTGCTACTGGCCAAACGAGAACAGTATCACGAAGACCACTGAGCGCGTCAACAAGGCATTTGTCAAGGGACTTCGCGCACGTCTGGCCCTCTATGCCGGAGGCTATGCCCTGCGTGGCGACGGCTACCGCCGTTCCAACGACCCTGATCTGGCTCCCGAGAAGATGTACCAGATTGCCAAAGAGGAGTGCGAAGCCATCATCAACGCCGGCCACAACAAGCTGGGATCGTTTGAAGAGAACTTCCGCAAGCTCTGTCAGGACAACGTGACAGCCGGCGGCGAGAGCCTTTGGGAGATTCCTTTCTCGGCTGGCCGCGGACGCGTGCTCTACACCTGGGGCATCAAGCATCAGGCAAAAGACCAGTACACGCAGCAGGCACAGGGCGGTACCAACGGCCCCATCGCCTATCTGTTCTACGATTACGACGAGAAGGACCTTCGTCGCGACATCACCTGCATCCCCTACGAATGGAGCAAGGAACTTGTCAATGGCAATGCCCATGTCACATTCCGCGCCATCAACAAATGGTGCTTCGGCAAACTTCGCTACGAATGGATGAACCGCATCGTTACTTCGACCAACGACGATGGTGTGAACTTCCAGTACATGCGTCTGGCCGACGTCTATCTGATGGCTGCCGAGGCTGAGAACGAACTGGGCAACACTGCCGCTGCCTGGAACTACATGAAGCCCGTGCTCGACCGCGTGCTGCCCGCTGAAAAAGTGGCTGCCCTTCAGGCCAAGTACACCGCCAGCAAGGAAGCCTTCCGCGAAGGCATCTACGACCAGCGTGCACTTGAGTTCGCCGGCGAATCACTGCGCAAGATCGACCTCGTTCGCTGGGGTATCATCGACGAGAAGATGGCTCAGGCCAAGGTGAAGCTGAAAGCTCTGCAGGAGCGCACCGGCGCCTACGAGGGTCTGCCCAACACTGTGTACATCAACAATGCCGAGGATGCCAACAATATTCAGATGTATGGCTTCAACCGTGGCGAGGACGATCCCAGCATCATCAGCACACTGGGTGAGTGGGAGAAGAAGAACTGGTTTGTCAGCAGCGACAAGCCCACGCTCGAGGACAGCTACATCGACGGTCTCTACACCGTGCAGCCAAGCACTCACTGCCTGTGGCCTATCTGGCAAACATTCATCGACAAGAGCAACAACATGCTGAACAACAACGGCAACTTAGGCCAATTGTAATATTAAAGACGAAATGTATCTATGAACAAGAAAATATTTTTGAAAAGCATGCTTGCTGGAATGGTAGCATTATCATTCGCAGCATGCAGCGAGCCTGACGACGAGGTCACAAGCATCAACTACAAGCGCAACTTCTCGCCCGTCAACCTTGAGGCTCGTGTGGTGAATCAGACACAGATTCGCATGATTTGGTCGGTGGTTGAAGGTGCCACAAGCTACAACATTGAGGTCTATAATGACAGCATGCAATTTGCTGGCACCCCAAAGACTACGTTCAGTGTCACCAACGACCAACTGCCTTACACCATCACTGGACTCGAAGGTGAGGAATGGTACAGCATCCGCGTACAAGCCATCACAGAGGGCAACGATGCCCGCACTTCGAAGTGGGCTGCTGTAGCCGTGGAGACTGGCCGTGAGCAGATCTTCAAGGATGTGCTTGAGGAAGACCTTACCTGCACCAGTGTCACTCTGCGCTGGCCTGCAGGTGAAAGAGCCGACTACATCACCGTCACACCAGGCAACATCCGTCACAATCTTACCGACAACGAGATTGCAGCTGGTGCAGTCACTATCGACGGTCTGACCGACGATACAGAGTATAAGGCAGTCATGACACGTGGAACGAAGACACGTGGCACCATCACCTTCACCACTCCGCTTGATCTTGGCGGTGCTATCAAGGTTGAGGCCGACCAGAGCCTGACTGAGGCTATCGCCAATGCAGCCGACGGCGACGTGCTGGCTCTGATGCCTGGCACATTTGCCATTGCCGCCGGTGAGGATGCAGCCTACAATAACGGTTCGCTGAAGATCACAAAGAGCATTACGCTGCGCAGTGCCAAGTCGAGCGACCGCGCCATCATCAAGGGCCGTATCACCCTCGAGAACGGTGCTTCTCTCGATCTGAATCAGGTAATCATCGATGCTACTGAGACCGACGGAGGCCAGATTTTCAACTTCACAGCTGAAGGCGAGTTTGACCACCTGAACATCCAGGATTGCCAAATCATCGGTGCAAGCGGACAGAAGGGTTTCTGCTACGTCAACGTGGCTGCTGCCATCAACAACATTACCATCAACAACTGTCTCATCCGTGACATCGAGTGCAATGGCGGTGACCTCTTCGACAGCCGCAAGGGTTACATCAAGAGTTTCACTCTGACCAACAGCACACTGTGGAAGTGCGCCACAAGCCGCGACATCTTCCGCTACGACGATGCCTCTGGCTCGTTCCCAGGTGTTGAAGCTCCCAACTTCACTGTTGACCACTGCACGTTTGTCGACTGTGGTAATGGTAATGCAAACTACCGCTTCTTCTATCTGCGCTTCGCTGGCAACAAGATTACGTTCACCAACAACCTTGTGACAGGCTTCAACAACAAGCGCGGATTTGCCAACCAGGCAAGCACCGACCAGGCTCCCACACTCTCTGGCAACTACTACTGGAATACACTCAACCTCGTTTCGCCAGCCGAAGGCAACACTGAGAAAATAAGCTGGTTCGACGAAGAGGGTCAGAATCATGTGGAAGATCCAGGTTTTGCCGATGCTGCCAACGGTGACTTCACCGTGAGCAACGAAGAAATCAAGTACCGCGGTGCCGGTGACCCACGCTGGATAAAGTAATTCAATTCACCTTTTATATTACAGGCACGCAATCATGGGATTGCGTGCCTGTTTTTTTCTCAAAAAAATTGTTTTACTAAGCTTCAGACACCCCTATTCGTCCAACGAATAAAAGTCCTCTGGCTGTTGGGCCTCACCCCAATACTCAAAGAAATCTTGAGAGCAGAGTGGCAGATTGTCAACTTGCCCTTCACGGAAAATGGATTCCGTTTCCAACTCCTTCCGATTGCTTTTCATGAACTCGTCCCATTCGACATCGAACTGAAAGGGATCGAAATCATACTTCTCATACCAAAGCTCTCTGTAGCTCAACTCATACGAATCACGCTCACTCCACCAAGATTCCTCTGGGATGCCGAGCGCCCGCCAAAGATTGCTCCGACGATGCGCAAGAAGTTCGCACTCCGCTTCTGACACCACATGCGACAGTCGTACCCGCTCTGTGTTGAACCACACATCAATCCAGTCGTCATAATCCTTGCTGGCAATCAGTTGTCCAGTCAGTTTCCATACCCTCATCGCCCACCAGAAATGACCAGTCTCGGCACAAAGGTCACCAATGCGCGAACCTTTCTGAAACTTCCGCTTACAACTCTCTGCACATCGGATGGGGTGAATTTCACGATTTACGATTTCTTTCAGCAGCCGGGCTTCAAGATGAGTAACAACACCATTGGGCATGCAACTGCACACCCGATAGGGAATTCTTCTTCTCATAATGTGTTTGAAAAATTTTGTGTAACAATGTAAAAGAACACCTTTCACCAGCCTTTTAGACTGATGTTTTGGGAGCCAAAGCTCCTTTCGTTACACTGTGCTCAAATGAAGCAGATTCTTAGTTATGTCATCTTAATAAGCAAGAAATCGGGTGCGAAAATACACATTTTCAGTGAAATCGACAAATCTTTTGCTAAGATTTTTTCAATTTGGCATGAATTACGACTGAATTCAATGCACAAATGGTAAAAGCATTTTATGTCACATTATTTGGATAATCACAAAAATACAATTATCTTTGCAGCAATCTTTCCGTAATAGTGGGAGCAAACATGAATCATGTGAACTTACCTATGGAAGAGAATCATCACAAATCTATCAAGAACTAAAATATTTAAAACTATGCAATGGTTAGACATCGCCGCCGTCGTTATCCTCGTAATCATCGGCATTTTCATCTATCGCAGTAAAACAAACAAATAGTTGAATGTTTTCGCAAAAAAGTTTCAACACATGAAAAGCAAACATAGAAAGAGTATCGTGATAGCAACGATGATGCTATCCATGACTATCCATGCACAGCCTCTGCCCTATCAGGACAGCAAGCTGCCCATCGACCAACGAGTTGAAGACCTCATCTCGCGACTGACAGTCGAAGAGAAGGTGAAACTCATGATGAACGGCTCGCCCGCCATCGAACGACTGGGCATCCCACAGACCGACTGGTGGAGCGAGGCCCTTCACGGTGTGGGGCGCAACGGTGTTTCCACCGTCTTTCCTTCCTGTATCGGAATGGCCTGCTCCTTCGACGACGATCTGCTGGAGCGTGTCTACAATGCCGTGAGCGACGAGGCCCGCGCCAAGAACACGCAACAGCGACACGAGGGAAAGCCCATCAAGCGCTATCAAGGCTTGTCGTTCTGGACACCCAACATCAACGTGTTCCGCGATCCTCGCTGGGGACGCGGACAGGAGACCTACGGCGAAGACCCCTACCAGAACGGACGAATGGGCCTGCGTGTCGTTCGCGGCCTGCAAGGTGCATCAACCAAGAACGGCTACTACAAGCTGCTGGCCTGCGCCAAGCACTATGCCGTACACAGCGGTCCAGAGAAGACCCGCCACTACTTCAACATCGAAGACCTGCCCGCCCGTGACCTCTGGGAGACCTATCTTCCCGCCTTCAAGACCCTCGTTCAGCAAGGCAACGTCCAGGAAGTGATGTGTGCCTACCAGCGTTTCGAGGGCGCACCGTGCTGCGGTTCCGACCGACTGCTACAGCAGATTCTGCGCGACGAATGGGGCTTCAAGGGACTTGTCGTCAGCGATTGCGGAGCCATCACCGACTTCTGGAAAGCCGACCGTCACGGCATCTCCGCTGATGCAGCAGCCGCCTCGGCCAAAGGCGTGCTCAGTGGCACCGATGTTGAGTGTGGCAGCAACTACAAGCAACTGCCCGAAGCCATTCGCCGAGGCGACATCCAAGAACAAGCGCTCGACGTCAGTCTGCGACGCCTTTTGCGTGGCCGTTTCCTGTTAGGCGAGTTCGACCCCGACGAGCAAGTGCCTTGGACCAACATCCCTATATCTGTCGTGGCTTCGAAAGCACACAAGGACCTGGCCCGTGAGATGGGACGCGAGCAGATGGTGCTCCTGAAGAACAATGGCATACTGCCTCTGGCCAAGAACCGTGAGAAAATAATGGTGATGGGACCCAATGCCGCCGACTCCACCATGCTCTGGGGCATCTATTTCGGTCAGCCCAGTCACACCGTCACCCCACTCGAAGGCATCGAAGCCAAGGTGGGCAGCGTGCCGTTCGTACAGGCCTGCGACATCACCAGCTTCACCGCACGTCAGCAGCGCATTCTTCGCAGTACAGAGACTGCCGATGGCAGCACCACGCTGCAGATGGAATCGACAGGCGAGCACACCTATACGCTCGACGAGATTGTGAAGAGTGCCAGTCAGTCCGACATCGTCATCTTCGTAGGCGGCATTTCGCCCAACCTCGAAAAAGAGGAGGCCCGCGTCAATGCTCCGGGCTTCGACAACGGCGACCGCACTTCAATCGAGTTGCCACAGGTGCAGCGCGACATTCTGCATGCCCTGCATGCAGCCGGCAAGAAGATTGTCTTCGTGTGCTGTAGCGGTTCTGCCGTAGCCCTCACTCCCGAGCTACAGACGTGCGATGCCATTGTTGAAGCATGGTATCCCGGCGAACAAGGTGGCCATGCACTGGCCGACGTACTCTTCGGCGACTATAACCCAAGTGGCAAACTGGCCGTCACCTTCTACAAAGACGATAGCCAACTGCCTGCCTTCGACGACTATCACATGCAGGGACGCACCTACCGCTACTTCCACGGCGAACCGCTCTTCCCGTTTGGCTATGGGCTGAGCTACACCACCTTCAGCACCAAGAACGAACGACTACAGACCAAAGCCGATGGCACGGTTGAAGTCTCATTGGACGTAGTAAATACAGGCCAGCGCGAAGGCACCGAAATCATTCAGGTGTACCTTCGTCGACCAGCCGACAAGAAAGGCCCGCTGAAGACGTTGCGCGACTATACTCGCGTGTCGCTGAAAGCTGGTGAGACGAAGCACATCACACTCCCGATGGCGAGAGAACAGTTTGAAGTATGGGACGAGCAAACCAACACCATGCGTGTACTGTCCGGCTCATACGAAGTGATGGTAGGCACCTCCAGTGCCGACCGAGACCTAAAGACACTCAACGTAAATCTTTAATATTCAAGCACATGAAAAACTTTATTATCTTAGTGGCAGCAACACTCTGCTGCCTCTGCTTGCAAGCCAAGCCCTTCTCGCGAAAACAGTGTCTCGACTTCGACTGGCAATTCGCACTCAACGACTCCACACGATGGAGTCCCGTCAGTCTGCCTCACGACTGGAGCATTCTCCAGTCATTCGACCGCAATGCCCCTTCTGGCGGCGACGGTGGCTATCTGCCCACGGGCAAAGGCTGGTATCGCAAGCAACTGACACTGGGCAAGGAGTATGAAGGCCAGATGCTGCGCCTTTATTTCGAGGGAGTCTACATGAACTCCGAGGTCTACGTCAACGGTCATCGTGCCGGAGGACATCCCTACGGCTACATATCGTTCTTCGTCGACATCACACCTTATTTCGTGATTGGCAAGAACGAGATTGAGGTGCGCGTGGACAACTCTCAGCAAAAGAACTGCCGTTGGTACAGTGGTTCGGGCATCTATCGCCATGTTTGGTTGCTGACCACGCCAAAAACTCATCTCGATGAGTGGGGACTGTATGTCAGAACTACACAGCAGGGCAACGAATGGCAACTGAAGATTGACGCGCCCTATACGCAGACCGACGCGAAGCCTCAACTGCGCCACACGCTTTACGATGCCGATGGACAGGTGGTTGCCACGACAACTGGCGGACAAATCAGTCAGACGATGACGGTGAAGAATCCAAAGCTCTGGTCACCAGAGAAGCCTAACCTCTACCGACTGAAGACCGAACTGATTCTTAACGCAGCCACCATCGACGAACTCACCACGACGACAGGCTTCCGCACGGTGGAGTATGACAGCGAGAAAGGCATGCGCCTCAACGGTCAGCCCTACAGTCTGAACGGCGCCTGCCTGCACCACGACAACGGAATCCTGGGTGCAGCCGCCTTCGACCGTGCCGAACAACGCAAGGCTGAACTCTTGAAACAGGCCGGATTCAATGCCGTGCGCACGTCGCACAACCCGCCTTCAGAGGCATTTCTGAAAGCATGCGACGAAGTGGGATTGCTCGTCATCGACGAAGCCTTCGACGGCTGGCGCGAGAAGAAGAACGATCACGACTACTCTACCCTCATCGACGAGTGGTGGCAGAAGGACCTCGGTGCTATGGTACAGCGCGACCGCAACCATCCCAGCATTTTCTGCTGGTCCATCGGCAATGAGGTCATTGAGCGAAAGAAGATTGAAGTGGTGAAGACGGCCCACAACATGGCCAACTTCTGCCGTACGCTCGACGAGCATCGCCGCCCGGTCACGTCGGCCCTCGCTGCATGGGACAAGGACTGGGACATCTACGACCCACTGGCTGCCGAACACGACATCGTGGGCTACAACTACATGATATTCAAGTCGGAGGAAGACCACAAGCGCATTCCCAACCGTGTGATGATGCAGACAGAAAGTTTTCCGCGTGATGCCTGGCGAAACTTCCAAAAGGTGCAGAACGAACCTTACGTCATCGGCGACTTCGTGTGGACCGGCATCGACTACATCGGCGAATCGGGCATCGGGCGCTGGTACTACGAGGGCGACATACCGGGTGAGCACTGGGAGCGACCTGTCTATCCGTGGCACGCAGCCTATTGCGGCGATGTAGACCTAACAGGACTGCGCAAGCCCATCAGCCACTACCGCAGCATGCTCTGGAATGCCAATGGCGAACAGCTCTATATGGCAGTGCGCGAGCCCGACGGCTATCACGGCAAGATCAAGGAAACGTCGTGGAGCACCTGGCCCACGTTTGAATGCTGGAACTGGCCGGGCCATGAAGGCAAGTCAATCGACGTGGAAGTCTACTCGCGCTATCCGAGTGTGCGTCTCTATCTGAACGATCAGCTGATCGGAGAGAAGAAACTGACTGTCAACGACGGCATGAAGGCCACATTCACCCTGCCCTATCAGCCAGGAGTACTGAGGGCCGAGGGCTATGCAGACAACCAGACGGACAAGTCGGCCACAGTCAGCCTGACTACAGCCGACGAGGCCAAGACCATCCGTCTGCAGGCCGACCGCACCACGCTGGCTGCCGACGGTCAAGACCTCAGCTTCATCACCGTCGAGCTGGTCGATGCCAACGGTCGTCTGAACCCTATTGCCGCGCAACAGCTTGCGGTCACGGTCAAGGGTGCTGCCACGCTTGCAGCCTTCGGCAATGCCGACATCAAAGACGAAGACCGCTACTGCGATGCCACTCACCGCACATGGAAGGGCCGTGCATTGCTCGTGGTGAAGAGCACCCGGAAGGCTGGCAGTGCCAAGGTGAGCGTGACAGGACAGGGCCTTCGCCCCGCCACCATCACCATCCGCACGAAGTAAGATGGTTTTTCAACACCTTCAAGGGACGCAAGGAGATGTATTCTTGCGCCCCCTTTTTCGTTTAGAATTATACCAAATCAACCATTTATCCGTTATGTTTTTATCAATATAGCCACATAACAGTATCGATGATGAACGATAACGACGAAACAAGGATGCAAAAGAACGAGCATGCGAACGTAACAGGTCGCTTTGCTCCCTCACCCACCGGGCGCATGCACTTGGGCAACATCTACAGTGCACTGCTCTCATGGCTGTCGGCAAGGAGCAAGGGCGGACGCTGGCTGCTACGCATTGAAGACATCGACCCACAACGCTCACGGCAGGAATATGCCGACCTGCTCATGGGCGATCTGGAGTGGCTCGGACTGTGGTGGGACGGCCAGCCTGTCTACCAGAGTCAGCGCAGCGAAATCTATCAACAATATTTCGACCGTCTCAAGCAACTCGGACTGACCTACACCTGCTATTGCACACGGGCAGACATCATGGCCACACAGGCACCTCACGAGAGCGACGGGCGCGTAGTCTATCAAGGCACCTGTCGCCATCTGCCGCCACAGCCTGGCAAGACGGGAGCCACACGGCTCATCGTACCCCACGAGGTCATCGAGTTTACCGACGGTCACTACGGTCAGCAGCAAACCGATCTCAGCGAGCAAGTGGGCGACTTCGTCATTCGGCGCAAAGACGGTGCATGGGCCTATCAGCTGGCAGTGGTCGTCGACGATGCGCTGATGGGTGTGACCGAGGTGGTGCGTGGCTGCGACCTTCTGTTGTCATCGCCCCAGCAGATGTACGTAGCAAGGCTGTTGGGGTTCCGTCATCCGCATTTCTTCCATCTGCCGCTGCTCTGCAACGAGGCAGGTCAACGGCTGTCGAAACGCGACAAGAGCCTTGACATGGGGTGTCTGCGACAGCACTTCACACCCGAACAACTCATCGGTCAACTGGCCTATCTGGCAGGACTACAAATAGCTCCCACCCCGACGACCGCCGAACGGCTCATACCCAGCTTTTCGTGGAACAACATACCAACGAGCGACATCACAGTCAACGCATCACTCTTGCTAAGGCAAGCGGCAGAGCCGAGCGAGGAGGGGTTAGGGGAGGTCTGAACAAGTGATTTGTTCTAAACTATTCCAACCGCAGGTCGATTTTTTACCGCTACAAAAAGCGATCAGCCTCGTTCTGAAATCAGTCTCAGTTCGTCGATGTTCAGGAACATAATCTTACGGCCTTTGATAGCAACAAGTCCTTCCTGGGCAAAGGCCGAAAGTGTGCGAATGGCATTGCTTGTGGTCATGTTCGACATCTGCGCCAGGTCATCACGACTCAAGTAGACCGCCAGCGTCCGTCCGTCTTCCTCAACACCATACTTCACCCGCATCTGCAACAGCGAGTCGGCCAGCCGTCCGCGAATATGCTTCTGCGTCAGAGTCATGGTGCGCTCTACCGAAAGGCCCAGTAACGAAGAGAATTCTTTCAAGAACAACATGGCAAAGGCGCTGTTCTCCCAGATGAAATGAAACAGCAGACTGATGGGCATCTGCAGCACCTCAGTGTCGCTGCCCGCAACAGCCGTCGAGCGATAGTTGCCGCCATCGATGGCTGCCGCATAGCCGAAGATGGCTCCCGGCTCCACCATGCGAATAATCTGGCGCAGTCCGCCCAGCCCCTCGCGTGCTATAGTCACTTTTCCGCGCAATAAATAAAACAGATGAGTGGGAACCACTCCCTCACTATAAAGTTTCTCGTCGCGCCTCAACGAACGAACCGAAATGTTCTCAGCAAACAACTGGCGCTGCTCATCAGTGAGAGGGTTCCACAGCAAAGCGACCGACTTTGCCAGCTCTATTCTATCAAATTCTTTTTCCACAAATTACGCAATAAATTATATTGAATGCGATGCAAAAATAGCAAAATAGTAGCATATTGCCAAAATTTTGATTAAATTTGTGCATTTTCGTGGAAAAAACCAAAAAAGACTGTCATTTTATTTTGTTGAACGCTGAAAAATGCGTACTTTTGGAAAGAAATCTAAAAGCTATATTTATTTAAACCTTAAAATAGGAACTATGAGTTATTTGCGATTTGAAAAAGCCGTGATGACAAACCTTGAGGAGTCACTACGCCGCGAATTGCTCCGTACCAACCGTTCTGGCGCCTATAGTTCGTCGACACTTGTCGACTGCAATACGCGCAAATACCACGGTCTGCTGGTTGTACCCGTTCCCGAGATCGACGACGAGAACCATGTGCTTCTCTCGTCGCTCGACTGTACGGTCATACAGCACGGAGCCGAATTCAACCTGGGTCTTCACAAGTATCAGGGCAACAACTACAGTCCGAAAGGACACAAGTACATCCGTGAGTTTGATGCCAGCCTCGTGCCTACCACTACCTATCGCGTGGGTGGTGTGGTGCTGAAGAAGGAAGCCATCTTCCAGGCCTATGAGGACCGCATCCTCATTCGTTACACGCTGGAAGAGGGCCACTCAGCCACGTTGCTGCGCTTCCGTCCCTTCTTGGCATTCCGTTCAGTGCGTGCGTTCACACACGAGAACTCTGTGGCCAGCCGTGACTATCAGAACATTGACAACGGCATCAAGACATGCATGTATCAAGGCTATCCTGAGCTGTTCATGCAGTTCTCTAAGAAGAACGAGTTCGTGTTCCAGCCCGACTGGTATCGCGGCATTGAGTATCCCAAAGAGCAAGAGCGCGGCTATGCCTCAAACGAGGACCTCTACGTGCCTGGCTACTTCGAGATGCCTATCAAGAAAGGCGAGAGCATTGTTTTCTCGGCCTCTACCTCTCAAATCAAATCAAGCACACTGAAGTCGCTGTTCCAGCAGGAAATAGACGTGCGCGTTCCCCGTGACAACTTCTACCACTGTCTGGTAACGGCTGCCCACCAGTTCCACAATCGCGAAGCCGACGACACCCGCTATCTGCTGGCCGGCTATCCTTGGTTCAAGTGCCGCGCACGCGATACGTTTATCGCCCTGCCGGGTCTGACACTGGCCATCGACGAGCAAGACTACTTCGAACTGGTGATGCAGACGGCTGAGCGCGGTCTGCGCGAGTTCATGGAGGGCAAGCCGCTCTCAGTGAAGATATACGAGATGGAACAGCCCGACGTACCCCTCTGGGCCGTGTGGAGCATTCAGCAGTATGCCAAGTATGCAGGCCGCGACAAGGCATTTGACAACTATGGCAAATTGCTGCAAGACATCGTTACATTCATTGAAGAAGGCAAGCACCCCAATCTGCGCCTCGACGACAATGGGCTGCTCTACACAAACGGGCGCGATAAAGCCGTGACTTGGATGAACTCGACCGCCAACGGTCGCCCAGTCATTCCACGTTCGGGCTACATCGTTGAGTTCAACGCACTGTGGTACAATGCCCAGAAGTTCTGCGCCTCGATGGCAGCCGACAAGGGCGACACGAAGATGGCTGAAGAACTGGAGGCACGCGCTGCCATCACCAAGCAGTCGTTTGTCGACACGTTCGTCAACGAATACGGCTATCTGCTCGACTATGTCGATGGCAACATGATGGACTGGAGCGTTCGCCCGAACATGATTTTTGCCGTGGCACTCGACTACTCGCCACTGACTCAGCAGCAGATGAAGAGCGTTGTAGATATATGTACGCGTGAACTGCTCACACCGAAGGGACTGCGCTCGCTGTCGCCTAAGAGCGGCGGCTACAACCCCATGTACGTAGGCCCGCAGACACAGCGCGACTATGCCTACCATCAGGGAACCGCATGGCCTTGGCTGGGCGGATTCTACATGGAAGCTTGCCTGAAACTCTACAAGCGCACGCGTCTGTCGTTCGTTGAGCGTCAGATGGTTGGCTACGAAGACGAGATTGACTATCATGCCATTGGCACTATCTCTGAGCTGTTCGACGGCAACCCGCCATTCCACGGACGCGGTGCCATGTCGTTTGCCATGAACGTGGCCGAGATTCTGCGCACAATGAAGTTGCTCGAAAAATATTCATATCAAAAATAAGGAGAGACGACTATGAAAGTATTAATGTTTGGATGGGAGTATCCCCCTCACGTATTTGGTGGTCTCGCCACTGCTAACTATGGTATTTCTGAAGGTCTGAAGGCACAAGGCGACATGGACATTGCGCTCTGTCTGCCCCACCCCTTCGGCGATGAGAGCCAGCATGCTGCCCGCATCATCGCCATGAATGCCGTGCCTATTGCCTGGCGCGACGTTGACTATGACTACGTGAAGAACCGCGTGGGCAACATCATGGATCCCGACTATTATTTCAAGTTGCGCGACCATATCTACGCTGACTTCAACTACATGCACGTCAACGACCTCGGCGCTATGGAGTTTGCCGGAGGCTATCCTGGCAACCTGCACGAGGAAATCAATAACTACTCGATTATAGCCGGTGTCGTGGCTCGCACTGAAGAGTTCGACATCATTCACGCTCACGACTGGCTCACCTTCCCTGCCGGCATACATGCCAAGCAGGTGTCGGGCAAGCCACTGTGCATACACGTTCATGCCACCGACTTCGACCGTTCACGCGGCAAGGTGAACCCCACCGTCTACTCGATTGAGAAGAACGGTATGGACAATGCCGACTGCATCATGTGCGTCAGTGAGCTGACTCGTCAGACGGTCATCAATCAGTATCATCAGGATCCGCGCAAGTGCTTCACCGTTCACAATGCCGTTTATCCTCTGCCACAGGAGTATCAGGACATTCCTCGTCCCGACCATACCGGCAAGGAGAAGGTGGTGACATTCTTGGGTCGTATCACCATGCAGAAAGGCCCCGAGTACTTCGTCGAGGCAGCCAACATGGTGCTGCACCGCACCCGCAACGTGCGCTTCTGCATGGCAGGTTCGGGCGACATGATGGATGCCATGATCTATCTGGCAGCCGAGCGAGGCATTGCCGACCGCTTCCACTTCCCCGGATTCATGCGCGGCAAGCAGGTGTATGAGTGTCTGAAGGATTCCGATGTCTATGTCATGCCGTCCGTATCCGAACCGTTCGGCATCTCGCCGCTGGAGGCCATGCAGTGCGGCACGCCGTCCATCATCTCTAAACAGTCTGGCTGCGCTGAGATTCTTGACAACTGCATCAAGGTCGACTACTGGGACATCCACGCACTGGCCGATGCCATCTACAGCATCTGTGCCAACGACTCGCTCTTCCAGTATCTGAAAGAGGAAGGCAAGAACGAGGTAGACCAGATTACCTGGGAGAAAGTGGGCCGCTGGATCCGCACACTCTATCGCAGAACCCTCGGCTGGGAGCAGGCCTAACCCCCATAAGACCCATAAGTCCTATAAGACCTATAAAGAAAACCAATAAAAAAAGAGACAATGAAAACAATTTGCTTATATTTTGAGATACATCAGATTATTCATCTGAAGCGCTACCGTTTCTTCGACATCGGTACCGACCATTACTATTACGATGACTACGAGAACGAGCGTAGCATCAGTGACATTGCAGAGCGCAGCTACATGCCTGCCCTGAACACCCTGCAGCAAATGATCAAGGAGAATGGCGACTACTTCAAAGTGGCATTCTCGCTGTCAGGCACAGGTATCGAACAGCTGGAGATGCACGCTCCTCAGGTGCTCGAGAAGCTGCAAGAGCTGAACGAGACGGGTTGCGTGGAGTTCCTGGCTGAGCCTTACAGCCACGGTCTGTCGTCGCTGGCCAACGAGGAGAGCTTTGCCCGCGACATGAAGAAGCAGGTGCAGAAGATCAAGGAGTACTTCGGACAGGAGCCAAAGGTTGCCCGCAACTCTTCGCTCATCTATAGCGACGACATCGGTGCACAGATTGCAGCACTGGGCTTCAAGGGCATGCTGACCGAGGGTGCCAAGCACGTGCTGGGCTGGAAGTCGCCCCACTACGTATACAACTGCAACATCGCTCCCAACCTGAAACTGCTGCTGCGCGACGTTGAACTGTCTGACGACATCTCATTGCGCTTCAACAACCGCGAATGGGACGGCTATCCTCTCTTCGCCGATGCCTACATCGACCGCATCGCTCGTCTGCCGGAGGAAGAGCAAATCATCAACATCTTCATGGAGCTGTCGGCTCTGGGCATCGCTCAGCCGCTGTCTTCCAACATTCTGGACTTCATCCACGCTCTGCCCGCTTGCGCCAAGGAGAAAGGCATCACCTTCTCTACCCCGACAGAAATCTGCATGAAGGTGAAGAGTGTCGACCATCTCGACGTTCCCGACACGCTGAGCTGGGTCGATGAGGAGCGCGACGTATCGTGCTGGCTGGGCAACGCCATGCAGCGCGAGGCCTTCAACAAGCTCTACTCTGTGGCCGATCGTCTGCTTATTGCCAACGATCCCCGCATCAATCAGGACTGGGACTATCTGCAGGCCAGCAACAACTTCCGCTTCATGACCACGAAGCCCTCTAACGTAGGACTTGACCGTGGCATCTACAGCGGCCCGTTCGATGCTTTCACCAACTACATGAACATCCTGGGCGACTTCATCAACAGAGTGAACGCACTCTATCCTGAAGAGATTGACAACGAGCAACTGAACTCATTGCTCACCACCATCCGTAACCAGGGTGACGAGATTGAAATGAAGGACAAGGAAATCACTCGCCTGAAGGCAAAGCTTGAGAAACTGGAACTGAAGGAAGAGAAGAAGCCTGCTGCTAAGAAAGCTGGCGCTCCAAGGAAAAGAGCTGCCAAGAAGGAAGAGTAATCTTTCCAGCAAATAATCAAAATGGCCTCCAAAAGCAGAAAACTTTTGGAGGCCATTTTTCTATCATTACTTAGCCTGTTGCATTCTTTGTAAACTCGTTAAGACTTGAATGCAAAAGAGGGACAAGAAGACAAAAGGAAGCTGACTTACACCGGGATGAGGAAGTTGATGACTTCCGGCTCCACTTCGATGCGATATTCGCCCACAGGTGTCTTCATCAGTCGGCCATCGACACCCACCAAAGCCTTGGGGGCCTGCTCCACAATGACCTCGCGAGTGCGGAAGGGATGCACCGAACCGTGATTGAGGAACCTGCCAGTGACGAGAAGCCACAAGCCCTCGAACAACTGCATCACACCGGGCGTATAGACCACCGACACATCGAGCAAGCCACTGTAAGGCACCGCACTGGGGGTCTGCCCGTAGCCAGGACCATTGCCCACACACATCGTCATGATTTTACGGTCCAGCTGGTCGGCATTGATACGCAGGCGCATCTTGTAGTCCATGCGATGGAAGAGCATGACCACCAGCGACGAGACAAACGAGAGCATGCGCGAACCGAAGAGCCGGTGCGTCTGTCGGCGCAGGTTCATAATGTCGGCGGTCATACCGATATTGACACAGTTCAGGAAGTAACGGTGACACCGCTCACCCTCCTTGTTGGTATAGCGCAGGCAACCCAGATCGATTTTCCTTACGCGCCGCTTCACCAGCCAGTCTATCGTCTGTGCCACATTCTCCTCATCGAAATTCCAGAAGCGGGAAAAATCATTCATCACGCCATTGGGAATCACCCCCAGCACAATCTCGTCGCGCACGCGTTTCTCCTCGCTCATCAGACAGTTGACGGCATCGTTCAATGCCGAATCGCCTCCCACAACAACAATCGTCTTATAGCCATTGTTGATGAGCATCGTCACCAGTCGGCTGACGCTGTCGCTGCGCTCGCTCTGCACCATATCATAGCTGACACCAGCCGCCTCGATCAGCGACTTGATTTTCTCCCAACGCTTATGCTTATGAGTGCGTCTGCTTTTCGGGCAATATAAGATGCCCCATCGTGATGATTCTACTGCCATGTTCGTCGAAATGTAAACTTTCTATATTATTCTAAACAGCAAATATACAAATTATTAACAAGTGAGAGACAATCTCTTGTCGAAATTTGAAGACATTTAACATTTGTAAGAAGATTCGTTGCGCAGCTTCAGGATTGCCTCCACCTTCTGCTCCATCGGCAGGGTGGCGTCAATCCAGTGAATGTACACCCCTCGCCGCTCCATGCCCCGGAACCATGTCATCTGTCGTTTGGCAAACTGATGGATGGCTATTTCCAGCTGGCGAAACATCTCTTCGTAGCTCAACTGACCAATGACATATTCGGTCAGATATTTGTACTCCAGCCCATAGTAGATCAGGTCTTCGGCAGGAATACCACTGTCGAGCAAAGCGCGGATCTCGTCGACCATGCCTTCGTCCAGTCGGGCCTTCAGCCTGCGGGTGATTTTCTCCCTCCGCAAGTCCCGATCGATGTTGACACCAATGACGAGCGGATGATTCTGCAACGGAGCCTGAGCACCAGTCGGCTGTTCATGCGACAGCGAGTCTACCTCCGACAGCCCTTTCTCAGCCAATATTCCCTCTTCAATCTCGATGGCCCTGATGGCTCGTTGCGCCGTGTCCACATCGGTCGTGTTGTGCATGTTCGAGCCGTTCCGGGCCTTCAGGTCCTTCAAGATGACGGTCAGTTCTTCGAGCGACTTGCCCTCCAGTCGTTTGCGCAACTCCTGGTTCTGAGGCACAGGCGACAACTGATAGTCTTTCAGCACGGCCTCGATGTAGAGTCCCGTACCACCACAGAGGATAGGACAGCGCCCCCTACTCACGATGTCGGCATAGGCCACCTTGAAATCCCTCAGATACTGAAAGAGGTTATATTTCGTTCCCGGCTCACAAATATCTATCAGGTGATAAGGCACGTCACCATAGTCGGACAGGTCCTTCCCCGTGCCGATGTCCATGCGCCGATAGACCTGTCGCGAGTCAGCCGAGATGATTTCGCCGCCATAGCCGAGAGCCGCTGAGCCGTCACCATCGCTTACTCGTGGCAAGGCGCGAGCCAATGCTGCCGCCAAAGGTGTTTTGCCGCTGGCCGTGGGGCCTAATATCGTTATCATCTGTTCCATGATGCTGCATTCTGTTATTTCGCATGCAAAATTAACAAAAAATTGCCACTCTGAAATGAAAAGACTGCATGAAAATGCAATCAAGCCGCCGAAAAGGCTATTACAGCCAGCTGACACCAGGCATTTTGTCAAAATAATTCATAAAAAAAAGCCCCTTCTGAAAGTAGCATTCTGGAAACGGAGAGGGCATGCACTCATGGCATGCCAAAACCATCGTTTTGTGATTGATATTAAATCAAAGTGGGTTTACAGCCATATCAAACTGAGTTCTTACTTCCGTTACGTTCTGTTTCAAGTCATAACTCAGTTTGATATGACTGC
>CACXXD010000021.1 GCA_902771445.1 uncultured Prevotellaceae bacterium | reverse complement strand
GTCGCTGAGCAAGTACTTGCAGCAGGTGGGACGGGGCATGAGGGTCAGTCCGGGCAAGCCGCATGTGCTGATACTGGACAACGTGGGACTCTACCAGACATTCGGACTGCCGACTGAGGAACGAGACTGGAAGAAAACGTTCTATGGACTTTCAACAGGGAAAGGCAATGCAACGGGCGGTCGTTATGTTGTGATTGACGAGAACAGCCATGATAGGGAACTGGTCAATCTGGAGATGGTGCGCATCAAGAAGGGCGAAAGCTACCGCTCGCTGCCGCAGGGCATCAGGCGCATCTCACCCGTTTCCTATCTCTGTTATCAGAAACTGGGATTGAAGAGACTGTAGCGGGGTCGGGCTGAACGACAAAAAGTACAGACACGCAGTGAGATCCGGGATTGCAGATGCAGTCTCGGCTCTCACTGCGTTTTGTCGCATTGCGAATGATACTGTTTCGTGGTACGAAAAGGCATTGATTGCGGTGTAATGTGCCGTGCATCGGAGTACATGATGACCCCAATTTTTTTATCATTACAGAACAGTAAAAATGAACAATGATCGTTAAAATCATTTAAACATTGGACTTAACTCATAAGAATTACAAAAAACACGGAAGAGATATACGGCAACTCCTAACTCTTTTGTATTTTTGTATACTTATAATACTTTAAAGTAAATTTTTTTATTAAAAATTATGGCAAACAGAGAGAAACTCTTTACCGAGTTTACTGCACCGACTACTCAGGAGTGGTTGGACAAGATTGAGGTGGACCTGAAGGGAGCCGATTTCCAAAAGCGCTTGGTATGGAGAACAAACGAAGGTTTTAATGTACAGCCTTTCTATCGCCGGGAGGACCTGAAAGACTTGAAGACCCCCGATGCACTGCCGGGCGAGTTCCCGTTTGTGCGCGGCAACAAGAAAGACAGCAATGTGTGGTATGTTCGTCAGAACATCGTGGTAGACGATCCTAAGCAGGCCAATGCCAAGGCGCTCGACATCCTGAACAAGGGTATCGACTCGCTGGGCTTTCATGTCCCTGGCAAGATGGTGAGCAAGGAGACGGTAGAGGCACTGCTTGAAGGCATCCTCTGCGACATCGTGGAGGTGAACTTCTCTACCTGTCAGCGCCATGCCCTTGAGCTGGCCGAGATTCTGGTAGCGTATTTCCAGCAGAAAGGCTATGACAAGGAGAAGGTGGTAGGCTCGATAGAGTGGGACCCCATGCAGAAGATGGTGATGAAGGGCAAGGACGTGACACCCGTGCTCGAGTTCGGTCCGAAGCTAGTAGAGGCCCTCAAGGAGTATCCTAACTTCCGTTGTGTGGTGGTCAGCTCCGACGCGCTGAACAATGCCGGAGCCTACATCGTTCAGGAGCTGGGCTATGCCCTGGCCTGGGGTAACGAGTATCTGCAGCAGCTGGTCGATGCCGGCGTGGATGTTGACTTGGCTGCCAAGAGCATCAAGTTCAACATGGGCATTTCGGAGAACTACTTCATGGAGCTGGCCAAGTTCCGTGCAGCCCGTCTGCTCTGGGCTCAGATCGTGAAGCAGTATGAGCCCAAGTGCGACTGCGCCTGCCAGATGGTGGTCAATGCCACGACATCGAAGTACAACCAGACGCTGTTCGACTCTTACGTCAACCTGCTCCGTTCGCAGACCGAGGCCATGAGTGCCGCCTTGGGTGGCATCCACTCGATGGTGGTCACACCGTTCGATGCACCTTACGAGCAGTCGACCGACTTCTCTGAGCGCATCGCCCGCAACCAGCAGTTGCTGCTGAAGGAAGAGAGTCACTTCGGCCAGATTGTCGACCCGGGTGCAGGCTCTTACTATATTGAGCACCTCACCGCCGCTTTGGCTCAGGAGGCCTGGAAGATCTTCCTGCGCGTAGAAGAGGAAGGCGGATTCCTCGCTGCCATCAAGGCAGGAACCGTGCAGGACGACATTAACGCAACCAACGTGAAGCGTCATGGCGATGCCGCCAAGCGCAAGGAGTTCCTGTTGGGTACCAACCAGTTCCCCAACTTCACAGAGAAGAGCGAGGGCAAGCGTGCCGAGAGATGTGGCTGCTGCTGTGGCCATGCCGCAGAAGAGGAACAGCCGTTCAAGGCCATCGAGAGCACTCGTCTGGCAGCCGACTTCGAGCAGCTGCGCATCCATACCGAGGAGACCAAGGTACCCACAGCCTTTATGCTGACCATTGGCAATCTGGCCATGCGTCAGGCTCGTGCACAGTTCTCGTGCAACTTCCTGGCTTGCGCAGGTTATAAGGTCGTCGACAACCTTGGGTTCAAGACCGTTGAAGAGGGTGTCGATGCAGCTCTGGAGGCCAAGGCCGATATCGTCGTGATTTGCTCAAGCGACGACGAGTATGCCGAATATGCCATCCCTGCCTTTAAGTATCTGAATGGCCGTGCCATGTTCGTCGTGGCCGGTGCTCCCGCCTGCATGGAAGACCTCAAGGCCGCCGGTATTGAGAACTTCATCCATGTGAAGTGCAATGTGCTGGAAACTTTGAAGGAATATAATCAGAAGTTAGGTATATAAAATATTGAACGCAGAGAAAAAGAGCTTCTAATAATCAACTGGGAGAACGCAGAGGAAAATCAAAGATTTTTATGAAGGACGCAGAGTTTGTAAACAGATCGAATCAGCTGAGCGGAGCCGTAATAGGGGCTGCTATAGATGTCCATAAGGCATTAGGCCCAGGACTATATGAGTCTGTCTATGAACATTACCTGGCAAAAGAACTTCAGATGAGAGGCATTCATTGTGAGCAACAACTTACATCCCAACTCAATTACAAGGGTAAAGATACAGGACAGGCATTTAGAATTGACATGCTTGTAGAGGATGAGCTTGTAGTTGAATTGAAGGCGGTTGACGAATTGACAGCCTTGAATGAAGTTCAACTCGTAACCTATCTGAAGTTACTCGACAAACATCTTGGACTTCTTATCAATTTTAATGTTGAGCGGTTGACCGATGGTGTGCGTCGCAGAGTAAATAATCTTGGTCTTATTGTAAGTAAAAGCCAAGTTGACCATCGTGTTGTCTGTACAAGATGGACAGGTGAAAGCGCAGCCTCTGCGAATTCTGTAGGAAAGTTCCCTTCCCTCTGATACCTCTCATAATATTACTCTGTATCTCAGCGTTCAAAAAAATAAATATTATCAAGATGAGAAAAGATTTTAAAAACATCGATATCTATGCCGGTATTCACCAAAGCGACGGTGCTGCTTGGCTGAAAGAGAACAATATCGTGCCTAACTGGAAGACACCCGAGCACATCGAGGTGCGTCCCGTCTACACCAAGGAAGATCTTGAGGGCATGGAACACCTTGACTTCACAGCCGGTATTCCTCCCTACCTGCGCGGCCCGTACTCAATGATGTACCCCTTCCGCCCGTGGACCATCCGTCAGTATGCAGGCTTCTCGACTGCCGAGGAGTCGAATGCCTTCTATCGTCGTAACCTGGCCAGTGGTCAGAAAGGCCTTTCCGTAGCCTTCGACCTGCCTACACACCGTGGCTACGACCCCGACAACGCACGTGTCGTTGGCGATGTTGGTAAGGCTGGCGTGTCTATCTGCAACGAGGAGAACATGAAGGTGCTGTTCTCTGGCATCCCCTTGAACAAGATGTCGGTCTCTATGACCATGAACGGTGCCGTGCTGCCCATCCTGGCCTTCTACATCGTGGCCGGACTGGAGCAGGGCGCACAGCTGGAAGAGATGGCCGGAACCATTCAGAACGACATTCTGAAGGAGTTCATGGTGCGCAACACCTATATTTATCCCCCCGCATTCTCAATGAAGATCATCGCCGACATCTTCGAGTACACCTCGCAGAAGATGCCGAAGTTCAACAGCATCTCCATCTCCGGCTATCACATGCAGGAGGCTGGTGCTACGGCAGACATCGAGCTGGCCTATACGCTGGCCGACGGTATGGACTACCTGCGCACGGGTGTCAATGCCGGTATCGACGTCGACGCCTTCGCTCCGCGCCTCAGCTTCTTCTGGGCTATCGGCATGAACCACTTCATGGAGATTGCCAAGATGCGTGCAGGCCGTCTGCTGTGGGCTAAGATTGTGAAGTCGTTTGGCGCCAAGAACCCCAAGTCGCTGGCCCTGCGTACTCACTCGCAGACCTCTGGTTGGTCGCTCACCGAGCAGGATCCCTTCAACAACGTTGGTCGTACATGTATAGAGGCAATGGCTGCAGTCTTAGGACACACGCAGTCTTTGCATACAAATGCACTGGACGAGGCCATCGCCCTTCCTACCGACTTCTCGGCACGTATCGCTCGTAACACGCAGATCTACATCCAGAACGAGACCAAGGTGTGCAAGCAGATTGACCCGTGGGCAGGTTCCTACTACGTGGAGACACTGACCAACGAGCTGGTTCACAAGGCTTGGGAGCACATCCAGGAGATTGAGAAACTGGGCGGTATGGCCAAGGCCATCGAGACCGGTCTGCCCAAGATGCGTATCGAGGAGGCCGCTGCCCGCACACAGGCTCGTATTGACTCGGGCGTGCAGACCATTGTCGGTACCAACAAGTATCGTCTGGAGCACGAAGATCCCATCGATATCCTCGAGGTGGACAACACCGCTGTGCGCAAGCAGCAGGAGGAGAGTCTGAAGAAAGTGCGTGCCGCTCGCGACGAGCAGGCTTGCCAGGCAGCTCTCAAGGCCATCACCGAATGCGTGCGCGACTTCAAGGAAGGTCGCAAGAGCGAGAACAACCTGCTCGACCTTGCCGTCAAGGCCGCTCAGTTGCGTTGCACCCTTGGTGAGATTTCAGATGCCTGCGAGGAGATCGTGGGCCGTTATAAAGCAGTAATCAGAACAATTTCAGGCGTGTATAGTTCAGAGTCAAAGAATGACAGCGACTTCGAGTTGGCTTGCAAGCTGACCGACGAGTTCGCCAAGAAAGAGGGTCGTCGTCCGCGTATCTTCATCGCCAAGATGGGTCAGGACGGTCACGACCGTGGTGCCAAGGTTGTAGCAACGGGTTATGCCGACTGCGGATTCGACGTGGATATGGGTCCGCTGTTCCAGACACCAGCCGAGGCTGCTCGCGAGGCAGTTGAGAACGACGTCCACGTGGTGGGCGCTTCGTCGCTGGCCGCTGGTCATAAGACACTCATCCCGCAGCTCATCGAGGAACTGAAGAAACTGGGCCGCGAGGACATCATGGTCATTGCCGGTGGTGTGATTCCCGCTCAGGACTACGACTTCCTCTACCAGGCAGGTGTTGCCGCCATCTTCGGTCCTGGCACTTCGGTGGCCAAGGCTGCTGTGGAGATGATGCGCATTCTGCTGGACGAGTAGTCTGGACGTAAGTACGATGTGTGAGGTACATGGTACGAAACTATCGCTTGCGAGGGTGACCTCGTGAGCGGTACTTTCGAACCATGTACCTTATATTTTTCCCTCAATTCACTTACATATTTATATAGGTAGTGTTGAAAAAGCATAATAAATTTGGCTTTTTGCTCAGTTAATCGTACCTTTGCATCGTCTTTTATTATAATTTAGAATGCAAAGAGGTAAGAAACGCCGTTGGCACTGTCTGTCGGGACAGGAGCCAACAGAGATGGATAAAAAAATTATGTATTGGGAAGACAAGGGCAAGCTGGTCCCAACACGTGATTTGATTAAGACACCAGAACAGATTGAAGGAATACGCAAGGCAGGTGTGGTGAACACTGGCGTGCTCGATGAGGTTGCACGGAAGATACATATCGGCATGTCGACCTTGGAGATAGACCAGATATGTCGCCAATACTGCGATGAGCATCATGCCATTCCCGCTTGTCTGAACTACGAGGGCTTCCCCATGAGTGTGTGCACCAGCATCAACGAGGTGGTGTGCCACGGCATTCCCAAGGAAGAGGATGTGCTGAGCGAGGGCGATATAATCAATGTAGACTTCACCACCATTCTCGACGGCTATTATGCCGATGCCTCCCGCATGTTCATCATGGGCAAGACCACTCCCGAGAAGGAGCAGCTGGTGCGCGTGGCCAAGGAGTGCCTGGAGATAGGCATGGAGGCCGCCAAGCCATACGGCTTCGTGGGTGACATAGGTCATGCCATACAGAAGCATTGCGAGAAGTACGGCTACGGCATCGTGCGCGATCTGGCCGGACACGGCGTTGGTCTGCACTTCCATGAAGAGCCCGACGTTGACCACTACGGTCATCGCGGTACGGGCATGTTGCTCGTGCCGGGCATGGTGTTCACCATCGAGCCGATGATCAACATGGGTACGTGGAAGGTGTTCATCGATGCCGACGACCCATACGGATGGGAGGTCATCACGGGCGACGAGAAGCCCAGTGCACAATGGGAACACACGCTGGTCATGACTGAGAACGGCGTGGAGGTGCTGACATATTAAAATTGATTATGCAACAGAATAATAAGGATATTTATATCTTGGGCATCGAGTCGAGCTGCGACGACACGTCGGCTGCCGTGCTGAAGAACGGCATCTTGCTCTCGAACGTCACTGCCTCGCAGGCCGTGCATGAGGCCTACGGCGGTGTGGTGCCTGAGCTGGCGTCGCGTGCTCATCAGCAGAACGTGGTGCCTGTGGTGCACGAGGCCATCAAAAGAGCCGGCATCACCAAGGAACAGTTGACGGCCATTGCCTTTACGCGTGGACCTGGCCTGATGGGGTCATTGCTGGTGGGTGTCAACTTTGCCAAGGGCTTCGCCCGTTCGCTGGGCATCCCCTTGATCGACGTGAACCACTTGCAGGGACATGTCATGGCACACTTTATTAAGAGTGAAGAGGCAAACGCGAAGAGTGAAGAACTGGCTACCGCTAAGAAGGCTGCGGAAACGGATGCTTCTGCCATTCCTCCATTCCCCTTCCTTTGTCTCCTTGTGTCGGGCGGCAACTCGCAGATCGTGTTGGTGCGTGCCTATAACGATATGGAGGTGCTGGGACAGACCATCGACGATGCAGCTGGCGAGGCCATCGATAAGTGCTCGAAGGTGATGGGACTGGGCTATCCCGGTGGCCCCATCATCGACCGACTGGCGCGGCAGGGCAATCCAAAGGCCTATCAGTTTGCTGAGCCACACATTCCCGGACTCGACTACAGTTTTTCCGGTCTGAAGACCTCGTTCCTCTATAATCTGCGCAAGTGGGTAGAGGACGACCCCGATTTCGTGGAGCATCACAAGGAAGACCTTGCCGCTTCGCTCGAATGGACCATCGTAGACATTCTGATGAAGAAACTGCGATTAGCCGTAAAGCAGACGGGCATCAAGCATGTGGCTGTGGCTGGTGGCGTGAGTGCCAACAACGGATTGCGCAACGCCTTCCACGACCATGCCAAGCGATACGGTTGGACTATCTACATCCCGAAGTTCAGCTATACCACCGACAATGCTGCCATGATTGGCATCGTGGGCCACTACAAGTACCTTGACAGCGAGTTCTGTCCAATCGATGCGCCCGCATTCTCAAAAGTAACTTTTAAAGAATAAAAGAATAAAAAAATATAAAAATAAAAACTGCAAAAACCACAAAAACTGCAAAAAGAACTGCGATTGAATACAAACAGTACGCAGACAGCAGTAAAACAGTAAAAAACAGTAAAGAACAACAATATAAAAAGCTATGCAGAATGGGAATGTAATGGAGAAGCTGAGCATTGATTTCGCTCTTCGAATTATCAATCTATATAAGTATCTGGTTGAAGAGAAGAAGGAATATGTGATGTCGAAGCAGGTCTATCGCAGTGGAACAAGCATAGGGGCAAATATAGCAGAAAGTAAGACGGCGCAGAGCGAGGCAGATTTTATCAACAAATTGAGCATCGCACTGAAAGAGGCCAACGAAACGAAGTATTGGCTTGTGCTTCTGCACGAGTCAGGAACCATTACCGACAATGAGTTTCATTCCATTGAGAATGACATCAACACCATTATAGGGACATTAATCATTATTATTAAAAAGAAGAAAGGAATAGGATAGTCTGAGAATAATAGGCATTTCAATGATTTTCGACTTTTTTATTTTTTTAATTTTTTAATTTTTTATTTTTCTAAAGTTGTGGATTTCGAAAGTAAGATTATCAGCAGGGAGATAAGTGAACTGCTGTGGGAAAGGGAGAAGACGTTGGCAACGGCAGAGAGCTGCACAGGCGGTCGCATCGCCGAGGCAATCATTGCTGTGCCGGGAGCGTCAAAATATTTCAAGGGAGGTATCATCTGTTATGTAAACGAGGTGAAGGAGAACCTCCTGGGTGTGTCGCATGACCTATTAGAAGAGAAGACTGCCGTGTGCGAAGAGGTGGCTATGGCTATGGTGAAAGGTGCCTGCAAGACGTTGAACACCGACTATGCCATTGCTGCCACAGGTCTGGCTGGCCCTGGTGGAGGCTCAAAGGAGATACCCGTGGGTACCATCTGGCTGGCATGTGGCTCAGCAGAGAAGATTGTCACCTGCAAGGTCGTAGAAGATCATGGGCGCGACATCAATCTGGCCATCGCCACTAACAGGGCTATACAGATGTTCCGCGACTTCCTGAAGCAGGAGGATGTCGAAGAGATAACTGCCGAAGAGTAGGGACGTCGCATCGTGGCGAGTCAATGCAAAAAATGCCCTGCGGTTGGTGATGTATGCTGAGCATCCGCCAACCGCAGGTTTTTTTCGTGCGGTCCAAAAAATGTTTTGTAACGGTGAAAAAACGTTCCAAGTTTTTTAATCATTACTCAATCACGTGTATGAAACGCTCCTCTGCAGCTCGGTCCTTGTATTGGTCGTCATAGAGACGCTGGAAAGATGACTTCATGGTGAATCGGCTGTAGAACCATAAACGGAAATTATGAATTTTCTTGACAAACACCCCTCTGAGAATCGCACGGAATTCACCAAATTGAAAGTGGCTTGCAAATATGCGAGTTTTGAGAGGTGTTGCGCATACCGTTGATTTTCAGGTAGTTGCAAAAATTATTTCGCAAAAAGAACTGTTTTTGGCTCCGAAAATTTCGCCTTTCGAACAACTCGGAGAAACAATCAATGGGCTTTGTGCTGAGATTTGTATTGAATCATGGTGGGTTGGCAGTCATATCAAACTGAGATATGAATTAAATCAGAACGTAACGGGAGTTAGAACTCAGTTTGATATGGCTGTAAACCCACTTTGATTCAATATCAATCTCAAAAGGGTGGCTGTGGCATGACGTGAGGGCAGGTGCGTCCTCGCTTCCAGAATGCAACTTTCAGAAGTACCTTTTTTCTATGAATTATTTTTACAAAATTGTTTGTAAAGTAGGGGCAGGCCCTGTGCCAGCCCGATTGCCCATCAGGGCAAATGTTTGGCTTCGTTGTATTGTACATTTGCCCATGAACAGATTTGCCCTTCCGGGCAAGCGGGCTGGCACAGGGCCT
Organism: uncultured Prevotellaceae bacterium; assembly: GCA_902771445.1. Classification (GTDB taxonomy): domain Bacteria; phylum Bacteroidota; class Bacteroidia; order Bacteroidales; family Bacteroidaceae; genus Prevotella. The sequence goes on along the minus strand of CACXXD010000021.1, from coordinate 19,375 downwards.
GCCCCTACTTCATGGCATATTTCTTGCTGTGGGTTAAAAAAGGTTAATGGTGGGAATAAATCATAAATCATCATTCACGGTTAACAAATTTTTTTCGTACCTTTGCACCCTGTTTGGAGTAAGTAAGTATTTAAAGACTTAAAAGTAAAGTAGATAGCAATGTCTAAAGTTTGTCAAATCACAGGAAAGAAGGCACAGATTGGTAACAACGTGTCGCACTCAAAGCACCGCACAAAGAGAAGCTTTGACGTCAACCTGTTCAGTAAGAAGTTCTACTATGTAGAAGAGAACTGCTGGATTCAGTTGAAGATCAGCGCCGCTGGCCTTCGTATGATTAATAAAGTGGGTCTGGACGCTGCCCTGAAGCAGGCAGTTGCCAAAGGCTATGTAGATTGGAAGGACATTAAAGTTATAGGAGACTAAGAACCATGGCAAGCAAGAAAGCAAAGGGCAATCGCGTCCAGGTGATTCTGGAGTGCACCGAGATAAAGTCGAGCGGTCTTCCTGGTACGAGCCGTTACATTACGACGAAGAATCGTAAGAACACCCCGGGCCGTATGGAGCTGATGAAGTATAACCCCATCTTGAAGAAGATGACGCTTCACAAGGAGATTAAATAAGGTTTGAACCGTTAATATAATTTTTATTAGAAATGGCAAAGAAAACCGTTGCTACCCTCCACGAAGGTTCGAAGGATGGTCGCGCATATTCAAAGGTAATTAAGATGGTTCGCAGCCCGAAGACGGGTGCTTTCATCTTTGATGAGCAGATGGTTCCCAATGAGGAGGTCAAGGACTTCTTCAAGAACTAATTTGACTTGATATTTTTTCTTTTCATTAAGAAACAATTAAGAAACACGCTTTCGTCTGTTCAGATGGAAGCGTGCTTTTGTCTTCTTGTGGCTATGCGGTGCTGCGAGCGTTGCGCAATGGTCGAAAGGGGCTAAAAGAAAAAGCACCTGCAATGTGAGTTGCAGATGCTTTTGTGCTTCGTTTGCAAGAAGGTCAGAAGGGCAGATCGTCGGCTGCACCTTCGCCGGCAGGCTCCTGTGCGGGAGGGAAGGGAGCCGTTGCACCACCACCTTGTGGAGCAGCATCCTGCTGAGGAGCAGGCGCAAACGGAGTGGCCTGTGGAACCGACTGAGCCATCTGTCCGCGAATGATGTTGTAGGCACGGATGTCGTTGAACCAACGTCCTTGCCACTCACGTGCGTCAATGTCGAACTGAACGGTGATTTCTTCGCCCGCCTGTATGTTAAACTGCTTGATGCGATCCTCTCCAAAGATGTTGAAGACCATCCTGCGGGGATACTGTCCTGGTACTTCTATTACATACTCTTGCGACATCCAGGAGTTGCCTGTGCGGGCCGATGTACCGCTTCGTGGTTGCAAGATGGCAATCACTTTTCCTGTTAAATCCATAATGCTATATTGTTTACAATTAATTGGTTTTTACGAAATCGATTGCGAAATTACTAAAATTGTTTGAAAAGAAGAAAAATTTTCAAGATAATTTTGCTATTCACACATTATTTTCGTATTTTTGTGCTCCAATTAGAAATCATAAAACAATAATAATATGAGATTTACTATATCAAGTACAGCCCTTAGTAGCCGACTTGTGGCACTTTCGAGGGTGATCAATAGCAAAAATTCGTTGCCGATACTTGGCGACTTCCTCTTTGAAGTGTCGGAAGGTCGCCTGAACCTGACAGCATCAGACAGCGAGGTGGTGATGAATACCTCTATGGAACTGAATGATGCCGACAGCAACGGTCGCTTCTGCGTGGGAAACCATGATTTGCTGGAGGCTGTGAAAGGAATCTCAGAGCAGCCCATCACGTTTGAAGTGAACCAGGATGAGAATATCGCCCGCATCAACTATCAGAACGGCATGTTCTCGCTGCCGGTAGAAAATGCCGAAGAATATCCTCAGGCCCAGCAGGTGTCGGAAGGCGCAACGACGATCACCCTCAGTTCGCAGCTGCTGAGCGACAACATCAACCGCTCTATCTTCGCCACTGCCCAAGACGAACTGCGCCCCGTGATGAACGGCATCTATTTCGACCTGACACCCGACTGCCTGTCGGTGGTGGCCAGCGACGGTCACAAGCTGGTACGCAACAAGATCTTCACGGTGAAGAGCGAGCAGCCCGCTGCTTTCATCCTGCCAAAGAAGCCCGCTTCGCTGTTGAAGAACGTGCTGAGCAAGAATGGCGGCGACGTGGTGATACGTTTCGATGAGCGCAATGCCGAAATCAACTTCGAAGACGGACAGATCATCTGCCGACTGATTGAGGGCCGCTATCCCAACTATAACTCAGTGATTCCGCAGAGCAACCCCAATCAGCTGACTGTCGACCGTGCAGGTCTGCTTTCGGCCCTGCGCCGCGTGCAGCCGTTCTCGAACGACTCGAGCAACCTGATTCGCTTCCGCGTGGAGAATGGCGTCTTGCAGCTGGATGCCGAAGACTACGATTTCTCGAAGACGGCCACGGAGCGCATGAACTGCGACTATAACGGCATGCCGATGAGCATCGGATTCAAAGGCTCGTCTTTCATTGAGATTCTGTCGAACTTCGACTGCGAGCAAGTGGTCATTCAGCTGGCCGACCCAAGCCGTGCCGGACTTGTGTTGCCCGCAGAACAGCCGGAGAATCAAGATGTGCTCATGTTGATGATGCCAATGCTGATTAATGACTAATAGCAAGAAAGCAATCTTAATGAGTAATTATGGTCTCTTGTCACGGCAAGAACAATCATAATTACTCATTTGTTGATTCATATAAACACGACAGATGAAACTCAATTTGAAGAAACCACTGGTTGTTTTCGACTTGGAGACAACTGGACTCGACATCGTCAAAGATCGCATCATACAGATATCCTACATCAAAGTCTATCCTGACGGAAAAGAGGAGCGGGGCGACTATCTGGTGAATCCCGAACAACACATTGCGCCGGCGATTACGCAGCTGACGGGCATCTCGGATGCGGAGGTGAAGGATCAGCCTACATTCAAGCAGCTGTCCAGACGGCTTTTTGACAAATTCGCAGGATGCGATTTTGCAGGCTTCAACTCAAATCATTTCGATATACCCCTGCTGGCCGAAGAGTTCCTTCGGGCAGGCATTGACTTCGACTTCTCCAAATGCCGACTGATAGATGTCCAGACCATCTTCCATAAGATGGAGCGCCGCAATCTGGCCGCTGCCTATAAGTTCTATTGTGGCAGGAAGATGGAAGAAGACTTTGAGGCCCATCGTGCCGACCAGGACACCGAGGCCACCTATCGCGTGCTGATGGGCGAACTTGACCGTTATGCCCCCGGTGTGGATGAGGATCCGGAGAAAGTGCTGGAGAACGACATGGATTTCCTGAATGAGTTCTCGAAGACCAACCAGAATGTCGACTTTGCCGGACGCATCGTCTGGGGAGAGGCCAAGGATGCCAATGGCAAGGTTGTGCTCGATGCCAAAGGCAATCCGAAGATGGTGGAATACTTCAACTTCGGAAAGCACAAGGGGAAGACCGTAACCGAAGTGTTGCACATGGATCCAGGCTACTATGGCTGGATGCAGGCTGGCGACTTTACCTATAATACGAAACAGGTGCTGACACGCATCAGGCTGCGTGAGGCCAAGTTGCGTAAATAAACGTCGGGTGTATGTTGAAAGGAAAGAAAATCGTATTAGGCATAACAGGTTCGATCGCGGCCTATAAGGCTTGCCTGATCATCAGAGGCTTGGTGAAGGCCGGAGCCGAAGTGCAGGTGGTCATTACCCCGGCAGGCAAGGAGTTTATCACCCCCATCACTCTTTCTGCACTGACGCAGAAGCCAGTGGTGAGCGAGTTCTTCTCACAGCGCGACGGCACCTGGAACAGTCATGTGGCGCTCGGACTATGGGCCGATGCCATGCTTATAGCCCCATGCACCGCTTCGACCCTTGGTAAGATGGCGAATGGCGTGGCCGACAACATGCTTATCACGACCTACCTGTCGATGAAGGCTCCTGTGTTTATCGCTCCGGCAATGGACCTGGATATGTATGCGCATCCGTCAACACAGCAGAATCTGGATCGGCTGCGCTCATTTGGCAATCAGATCATAGAGCCGCAGAGCGGATTCCTGGCCAGCGGACTGGAAGGAAAAGGGCGCATGGAAGAGCCGGAGAAGATCGTAGCCAGACTGGATGCCTTTTTTCAGGAAAGGGAAAGAGCCGAAGGACAGTTGGCAGGAAAGCGCATCCTGATTACGGCAGGCCCGACTTACGAGAAGATTGACCCAGTTCGCTTCATTGGCAACTATTCGAGCGGAAAGATGGGCTTTGCCTTAGCCGAAGAGTGCGCCCGTCGTGGGGCAGAGGTCACACTGGTGGCCGGGCCTGTGGCACTGAAGACAGAGCATCCATCCATCCGTCGCATCGACGTGGAAAGCTGTTTGCAGATGCACGCTGCGGCTGTAGAGGCATTTGCCAACAGCGACGCGGCCATCCTTTGTGCAGCCGTGGCCGACTTCCGTCCTGGTGAGGTGGCAGCGCAAAAGATCAAACGGGTGGGGGAGACACTCGACATCCATCTGGTGCCCAATCCCGACATTGCAGCCGACCTTGGACAACGAAAGCAGGAACGTCAGGTGCTGGTAGGGTTTGCCTTAGAGACGAACGACGAGCAACGCAATGCCGAGCATAAGCTGGAGAAGAAGAAGCTGGATTTCATTGTGCTCAATTCTTTGCGCAACGAAGGCACTTGTTTTAAGAGCGATGAGAACCAGATTTCAATCTTGTCGAAATCGGGCATGAAGGATTATGAGAAAAAATCGAAAAAGGCTGTGGCAGCAGACATCGTAGATGAGTTGTGCGCGACACTGTCAAGCAAAAATAAGCAGAGCAGTTTATGAGTGGAATGAAAAGCAGAATGATATGCCCGGTGCTTGGCTGTTTGTTGGCAATGCTTGCAAGCATGTTTGCTGGCACCACGGCAGAGGCACAGGAGTTGATGGCAAAGGTGAACATCAACCATCAGCAGGTGCAAGGAACCGATGTGTCGGTCTTTGAGAACCTGGAGAAGACGCTCGAACAGTTCATCAATGAGCATCAGTGGACGCCCTTGCAGTTTCAGCAGAACGAGCGTATTTCCTGTACTTTCAATATCACAGTGTCGAAATACGATGCCGCCTCCAACCATTTCACCTGTACAGCGCTCATCCAAGCCAACCGCCCTGTCTATAATTCTGCTTATACCACCACACTCTATAACAATCGTGACAAGAGTTTCGAATTCGATTTCGCACAGTTCGACCAGCTGAACTTTAATGAGGAATACATTGACAATCAGTTGGTTGCCTTGGTTGCCTACTATGCCTATCTGATCATTGGGATGAACCTGGACAGCTTCTCGCCACTCGGCGGAACCGATGTGCTGCAACGCTGCATGAACCTGGTGAACAATGCCCAGAACCTGGACTATCCCGGCTGGAAATCGTTCGAAGACTCACGCAATCGCTTTGCCATCATCAACGACTATCTCGACGAGGCCATGAAGCCCTTCCGTCAACTGCAGTACGACTATTACCGTAAGGGACTGGACGAGATGGCACAAAACGTGGAGCGCGGACGGACCAACGTGACCACGGCATTGGAGAACTGTCTGAAGAAAGCCCACGATGACAAGCCGCTGAGCCTGTTGCCGCAGATATGGACCGACTATAAGAAGGACGAACTCGCCAACATCTACAAGGGAAAAGGAACCCAGAAGGAAAAGCAGAGCGTCTATGACATATTGTTTGGCCTGAATGCCTCACAAAATAACACATGGGAAAAAATCAAGCAGTAGTATTGCTGCTATTTCTTAGATAAAAACACAATGCTTCGACATCTTTTTATAAAGAACTATACGCTCATCGATGAACTCGACATGGACTTCGGAGAAGGCTTTTCGGTCATAACGGGTGAGACGGGCGCAGGAAAAAGTATCATTCTTGGTGCCATCGGATTGCTTTTAGGACAGCGTGCCGATTCGAAGATCATCAAAACAGGGACGAGCAAGTGCGTCGTGGAAGCGCATTTCGATCTGTCAAGATATGACATGGACGGTTTCTTCGAGCAAAACGATATTGAACCCGATGCCGCCGACACCATCGTGAGACGCGAGCTGACAGCCGCCGGGAAAAGCAGGGCCTTCATCAACGACTCGCCCGTGACGCTCAGTCAGATGAAAGAGCTGGGCGAACGGCTGGTCGACGTGCATTCGCAGCATCAGAATCTTTTGCTGAACAAACAGAATTTCCAGTTGGAAGTGGTTGATATTCTGGCCAATGACTCGAAAGAACTGGGAGACTATCAAGAGGTGTTCTCCGACTATCAGAAGACCGCACAGCAACTGAAAGACTTGCAGAGTGAGATAGAGGAAGGACAGAAAGAAGCCGACTTCCTGCAGTTCCAGTATGACGAGCTGAACAGCGCGAAACTCGTTGACGGTGAACAGCAGGAACTGGAGGCGAAGAGCGACACCATGACGCATGCCGAGGACATCAAGCAGGCACTCTATGAAGCCGAGACCACATTCAACGGCGATGAACACAGCATCTTGTCGGCTCTGAAGAAGTCGTCGTCGGCATTGCATGGCATAGAGAAAGTGTTGCCGGCAGCCACTCAGTTGGCAGAGCGAATGGACAGCAGCTATGTGGAACTGAAGGATGTGGCAGACGAGGTGAGTTCGTTGCTAGAAGATATAGATTTCGACCCGTCGGAACTGGAGGCAGTCAATGACCGACTGGATAAAATCTATGACTTGCAAAAGAAGTATCATGCGTCAACGGTGGAGGAACTGATCACAATGCGCGATCAGCTTCAGCACCGTTTGCAGAACATTGAGAACAGCGATGAGGCCTTGGCCGAATTAAGAAAGAGACTCGACCAGTTGACGGCAGCTTGCAAGGAGCGGGCTGAGATATTGACGGCAAAGCGCACGAAGGCTGCCAAGGAGATAGAAAAACAGATGCGCGAACGACTTGTGCCATTGGGAATGCCGAACGTGCGTTTCGAAATCTCCATAGCGAAAGAGCAGCTCACCCGCAGCGGACAGGATAAGGTGTCGTTCCTCTTCAGTGCCAACACATCTACGGCATTGCAGCCCGTATCCCAGGTTGCATCGGGCGGTGAGATTGCCCGCGTGATGCTGTCGCTCAAGGCGATGATTAGCGGAGCTGTGAAGTTGCCCACCATCATTTTCGATGAGATTGATACTGGTGTGAGCGGAAAGATTGCCGAACAGATGGCCCAAATCATGTATGAGATGGGATGTCAGGACCGTCAGGTCATCAGCATCACTCACCTGCCGCAGATAGCTGCCCTTGGCATTACGCACTACAAGGTGTATAAAGATGAGACAGAACATGGCACGACGAGCCACATGGCCAAGCTGACCGCAGAGGAACGGGTGACGGAGATCGCACAGATGCTGAGCGGCAGCGATGTCAGCAAGGCTGCCATCGAGAATGCTCGTCAGTTGTTGAAGATCAAGAAGTAGTTTAGTATAAGTGTAAACAAGAAATGAAAAAAGTATTTTTATTATTGCTCATATATTTAGGTGTATGCTCTGTGTCTGCCTATGCTCAGCCATCGTGGGTGAAGAAAGCAGGCAAATCGGTGTTTGTCTTGAAGACATTCAAGGCCGATGGCTCACTGAACGGTAGTGCAAACGGCTTTTTCGTCGATGCAGATGGACGTGCTGTCAGTTCGTATGCTCCTTTCAAGGGTGCTTCGAGTGGTGTCATCATCGATTCAGACGGGAAAGAGTTCCCCATAGATTATATATTAGGAGCCAACGAAACTTACGATGTGGCCAAGTTCAAGGTTAATGTGAAGAAAGCGCAGCCCCTGTCATTGGGCTCGTCGGCCACAACGGTAGGCACAGGCGTATGGCTGTTGCCTTATCGTAATGTGAAGACGTTGCCGCAGGGAACAGTACGCAAAGCAGAGCGTTTCGCATCCGATTATGATTATTATACAGTGGCAATGAAGGCCGACGAGAATCTGGTTGGATGTCCTATAATGACCGATGACGGACTTGTTGTCGGCGTGATGCAACGGCCTGCCCGACAGAATGACACGCTGAGCTATGCCGTCTCGGCACGCTATGCCGACAGTCTGCGCATCAATGGACTGAGCTTGAACGATCCGGCACTGAAAGCTGTCAAGATTAAAAAGGCCATACCCGACGATTTGAATCAGGCAGTGCTGATGCTCTACTTTGGAGCCAATACGCTGGATTCGCTCTCCTATGCCGTTCTGGTGGATGATTTCATTGAACGCTATCCCACAGCTCCCGACGGCTACCAGTATCGGGCGCAGTTGGCTTTTAATGGAAACAATTTTGCTGCGGCACAGCGCGACATGGAGACCGCCATCAAGGTGGCCGACAAAAAAGACGAGTCGCACCATGTCTATTCGAAAATGATTTATCAGAAAGAAATCTATAAGAGTCAATTGAAATATGAGCCTTGGTCGTTCGACTTGGCCCTGAGCGAAGCCACGGCAGCTTATGACATCCAGCCGTTGCCCATCTACCGTCGGCAGCAGGCATTGGTTCTCTTCTCACAAAAGAAATTCCAGGAGTCGAGCGATATTTACAAAGAGCTGATCAACGGTCCTTTGCGCTCAGCCGACACGTTCTTCGAGGCGGCATCATGTCGTGAGATGTTGCGCGACACGCTGGGGCAGTTGGCTTTGCTCGACAGTGCTGTTGCTACCTTCAGTCGCCCCTACCTGAAAGAGGCAGCTCCCTATCTGCTGACAAGGGCGCAGGCCAGAATCGGGGCTCAGAAGTATCGGGATGCAGTGGCCGACTTGAACGACTATGAGAGTCTGATGAAGGCACAGGTCAACGAGCATTTCTATTTCCTGCGCTTTCAGGCAGCTGTCGGCGGGCGCATCTTCCAGCAGGCGCTCAATGACATCAATAAGGCCATTGAGCTGCAACCCCAGAACGATTTGTTCTATGCAGAGAAAGCTTCGTTCTTGGTCAGAGTGGGCATGTATGATGAGGCTGCACAGACGGCTTCGCAACTCATAGAGCTGGTTCCCAATCAGAGTGATGGCTATCTGTTTCTTGGTCTGGCCCAGTGTCTTCAGAACAAGAAGCAAGAGGGTATGAAAAACCTGCAGAAAGCCAAAGAAATGGGCGATCCGCAGGCCGATGAGTTGATAGAGAAGTACTCCCGTTAGGAGTGGTCGCTACTCGTTTGTGTTTTCATCTGTCTTGTCATCAACATCGAATTCCTGATGTCGGTGCTTGAAGATGTGATGATGAATGAAGTTCATGCCTTCGAGACAGACGAGTACCATGATAGTGGCGGCAGTGGCAACGGCATACATGCCGGCACTGGCCGTCATGCCAATGGCCGAGGTGACCCAAAGGCCTGCGGCAGTGGTCAGTCCTTTCACTACATTTTTCTGAAAGATGATGGTTCCGGCACCAATGAAGCCTATGCCGCTGACCACCTGAGCGGCCATACGAGCAGGGTCGCGCTGGATGATGACACCGGGCTGGCTCACGAAGTCGTCGAAGCCATACATGGAAAGAATCATATACAGTCCGCTTCCGAGGCCTACGAGGAAGTGGGTGCGAAAGCCGGCCTCCTTCGATCTGTACTCGCGTTCAAATCCGATGGCACCGCCCAACATGGCGGCAATGAAGATACTTAAAATATGTTGGCTTGTCATAAAAAACAAAGATTTAGCGTTTTCGGCGGCAAAGTTACAAATAAATCCTAATTTCTCGTCCTTATTCCTAATTATTTCTTAACTTTGCACCGTTTTTTAAGACGATTGATGATGAAACAACTGAAAGTCGCACTTTTCGATTTAGATGGTGTAGTATTTGACACAGAGCCTCAATATACAATATTCTGGGGAAAACAGTGTCGGGAATTTCATCCAGAGCATCCTGGATTAGAGTTGGAAATTAAAGGTCAGACACTCACACAGATATATGACCGTTGGTTTAGTGGTGACCTGGAATATGCGAGAGACATAATCACGAAACGGCTCGATGCCTACGAGGCTACAATGGATTATGTTTATGTAGAAGGCTTTGAAACTTTCATTGCAGAACTGCGCAGCTATGGCGTGAAGACAGCCGTCGTGACAAGTTCGAACAAAGCCAAAATGGAAAGCGTTTATCAACATCGTCCTGAGTTTAAGCAGCTTTTCGATGCAATTCTGACAAGCGAAGACTTTAGCGAGAGCAAGCCTTCGCCCGATTGCTATTTGCGTGGCGCGGCCCGTTTTGGTGCAGCCCCCAGTGAGTGCATCGTCTTCGAGGACAGTTTCAATGGGTTGCGTTCAGGACGTGCGGCTGGCATGTTCGTTGTGGGGCTTGTCACAACCAACCCGAAGGAGTCTATAGCCGAGCTTTCAGATTGTCAGATAGCTGATTACACGAATTTCAATTATAAACAATTAAACGAATTATGGCAGGTTATTTAATTAGTGACACACGCAAGGTGACCACACACCGCTTCATTGAGATGAAGCAAAAGGGAGAGAAAATCTCAATGCTTACTTCCTATGATTTTACGACGGCAGGTATTGTAGACCGTGCCGGTATTGATGGCATATTGATTGGCGACTCGGCTTCGAACGTCATGGCAGGCAATTCGACTACATTGCCTATGACTGTTGACCAGATGATTTATCATGCGCGTTCGGTTGTCAATGCCGTGAAACGCGCTTTAGTGGTCTGCGACATGCCTTTCGGCTCCTATCAGACAGGCGTACACGATGGCGTGGTCAATGCCATCCGCATCATGAAGGAAAGTGGTTGCGATGCCTTGAAGATGGAAGGCGGCATTGAAATCATCGATACGATAAAGGCCATTCTGGATGCTGGTATTCCTGTGATGGGCCATCTGGGACTGACCCCTCAGAGCATCAACAAGTTCGGAACCTATGCCGTGAGAGCCAAAGAAGAGCAGGAGGCGGCCAAATTGTTGAGCGATGCCCATGCGCTGGCTGAGGTGGGCTGTTTTGCCGTCACCTTAGAGAAAGTGCCGGCCAAGTTGGCGGCTCAGGTTTCAGAAGAACTCTCTGTTCCTACCATCGGAATAGGTGCAGGCGGTCAGTGCGACGGTCAGATTCTGGTTGTTGCCGACATGTTGGGCATGACTCAGGGCTTCTCGCCACGTTTCTTGCGTCGCTATGCAGACTTGAATACCGTGATGACCGATGCTATTGGCCATTACGTGAGCGATGTAAAGAGTGGTGATTTCCCCAACGAGTCGGAATCATATTAATCAATAGTACGATTTGTGAATACTCAGAATACTCCAGTACACATCCATCTATGGCATAGGGACTTTTGGCTTTTGGTCGTAGCCAACTTGCTGTTGTCAATGTCGGTGACCATGCTGATTCCCACCTTGCCATTGTGGATGCTGTATATGGAAGGTCTAACTTCTGCCGAGACGGGGCTGGCAATGGGTGTCTTTGCTTTAGGACTGTTCTTGCCAGGAGTGTTTTGTTCTTTCTTGGTGCAGCATTACCGCCGTAATATGGTGTGTACATGGTCGATTATGGCATTGGCCGTGTCATTGCTCGTCCCGCTCTACATTCACCCCATGCCATTCTGGATGGTCATGTTGATGCGTTTGGTGCAAGGCTCTGCCTACGGTCTGGCACAAATGGTACTGGCTTCAACCTTGGTGATTGACACCTGCGAGTCTTACCAGCGCACCGAAGCCAACCATTCGTCTACATGGTTCGGTCGCATGGCTTTGTCGCTCGGTCCGATGATTGGCCTTCTGCTATATCATCAGACAGAACTAAGCATAATGCTTTATGCAGCGGCAGGTTGTTGCTTGTTGGCAGTTCTTCTTATCTTTATAGTCCATTTTCCTTTCCGTGTCCCCAGCGAACACGTCACGCTGTTCAGTCTCGACCGCTTCTTTCTTACGTCAGGCTGGCCTTTGTTCCTCAATCTTTTCTTGATTATGGTGGGGGTGGGAATGATTCTGTCGCTCCCTCTGGAAGAGCTTTTCTATGGCTTGATGATGGTGGGCTTTCTGTTGGCCTTGTTGGCTCAGCGTTTCGTCTTTCCCGATGCAGAGCTGAAGAGTGAGGTCGTGGCGGGCCTGATTGTGATTATAGCCGCCGAGCTCATCTTGTTGTTTGTACCTCAGTCACCTTTGCATTTTCCTTTGCTTGGCCTTGGTCTTGGCATTCTGGGAGCCCGTTTTGTGCTCTTCTTCATCAAGTTGAGCCGCCATTGTCAGCGAGGCACTGCTCAGAGTTCCTATCTGTTGGGGTGGGAGAGTGGACTGGCTGTAGGTATTGGCATGGGCTATCTTGTTTTCGACTGCGATCGTGATGCTATTCTGAAGACATCGCTGGCACTGGTCGTTGCAGGTCTGGCCATCTATACGCTGTTTATGCACCATTGGTTCCTTAAAAACAAAAACAGATAAAAACAAAATGGTTATGAAAAAAAGTCTTTTCTTATTATCAATGTTGTTTGTTGGCATGACGGCTTTTGCGCAAGGCTATTACACGCGCCAATTCAATGACAAGAAGCTCGTCAAGACAGCAGAGAAGTGGGTGAAACAAGGCACGTGGCGGCAGGGCTTTACCAAGGCCGATCCCCATCGCTCGTTGAACACAACCGAGTTCTTCCTTCAATACCAGAAGAACCCACAGCAGTGGCAGGCCCTTTTTCGCTGGCTGACAACGACCGACCTGTTGGCTATACCCGCAGGCAAGCATCCCATTGAGGGAACAACGTTGGTGGCCAGTGTAGAGGATTCGGAAAACGGTCCGCTGGAGAAACGCGGTACAGAGAGCCACTACCATCACATTGACTTTCAGTATGTGGTCAAGGGTGTGGAGCGTTTCGGTATTATTGACCACCTGACGAGCAAGCCAAACTCCAAGTGGAAGCCCGATGTCATTCACTATAACTACGATCGGAAGCTGACTCGCTTCTACGATTCAACTCCCGACAAGTTCTTCATCTTCTTCCCTTGCGACTGGCATATTGCAAAGGTGAACAACGATACAAACGATCAGCACATACGCGTCATTGTAATCAAGGTTGACTACGTAGACTAAGCTTTCTTACAGCTTGCCTTGATCACCCAGATATGAATCTTTGAAGCCGAGAAAATAGAGCACGCCATCAAGACCAATGGTGGTGATGCTCTGCTTGGCATTGGCCACCACACGGGGCTTGGCATGGAAGGCAATGCCCAGACCTGCCTCTGAAATCATGGGCAAGTCGTTGGCACCGTCGCCTACGGCAATGGTCTGAGCTAGGTTCACTTTCTCTACCTGTGCAATCAACTTCAGTAGTTCTGCCTTGCGGTGTCCGTCGACGATTTCGCCCACATAGCGTCCTGTCAGTTTTCCGTTCTCATCAACCTCCAGTTCGTTGGCATACACATAGTCGATGCCGTATTTCCTTTGCAGGTATTCGCCGAAATAGGTAAATCCGCCGCTCAGAATCGCAATCTTATAGCCGCAGCGTTTCAGGATGGTCATCAGTCGGTCAACACCCTCAGTGATAGGCAGATGTTCGGCAATGTCCTGCATGACACTCACGTCGAGTCCTTTCAATAACGACACGCGACGCGTGAAACTCTCCTTGAAGTCAATCTCGCCACGCATGGCACTCTCTGTGATAGCTCTTACTTCGGCCCCTACACCTGCACGCTCGGCCAGTTCGTCGATGCATTCGGCCTGAATCAGTGTCGAGTCCATGTCGAAACAGATGAGTCGGCGCATGCGGCGGAACATGTCATCGCGCTGGAACGAGAAGTCAATCTCCATCTCAGCCGACAATTTCAGAAACTGTCGTTGCATCTCATGGCGGTCGCTTGGTTCGCCGCGCAGCGAGAACTCAATGCAGGCGCGTCCGTGCTTGGAAGGGTTCTTGATGCTCTTGCGGCCCGTTAGTCGGATGATGCTGTCGATGTTCAGTCCTTGGTCGGCAATGACACGGGTGGCGGCCTCTATCTGCTTGGCTTCCAGCTGTCGTCCCATCACCATGAGGATATATCGGTTCTTGCCTTGATGGCCCACCCAGTCCTCGTATTCATCGTCGGTGATGGGTGAGAAGCCGATGTTCACGTTCAGCTCAGTAGCCTTGAAGAGCAGTTCCTTCATCACCTGTCCGCTGTGCTGTTCATCCATGCGGATGAGAATGCCCAATGAGAGCGTTGAGTGTATGTCGGCCTGGCCTATATCAAGAATCTGTGCATCATATTTAGCCAGAATACTCATGACAGAGGCTGTCAGTCCCGGACGGTCTTGTCCGGTGATGCGTACCAGGATTTGTTCTTCATGCAGAGCAGCCGTATTGGGGGCTACTTCGTTCAAAGGTTGTTGTTCCATATCGTTTGTTTGATTACTCGAACAGATTGTTGATTTCACCTATTTCGTCTTCGTCGAACCAGTCTTGCAGCTTGGCTTTGGCCCGTTCCTGGATGGCAGGATCAATGTCTGTCCACACCATTTTCAGCACATAGAGGAGCACGGCAAGGTCATCGGTGAGGCCGGCAATGGGTATGGCATCGGGTACCACGTCGAGCGGACTGATGAGATAGCCCAGTGCACCGATGATGATTGCCTTGTCCTTCATGCCGATTTTGTCGCTCTGCAGCGTGTAGAACAGTATGAGCGAGGCATAGACGAGCTTGGCACCGGCACGCTTGGCCACGCGTGATATTTTTTCAACGAAGTCGTTCTGTGAGAACTTGTTGGCATAACTCATGAAATCGGGTAGTTCCATAATCTTGACTATTTGTGTTTGATTTTATTTCTTGTTCTGAATGCGAATGACGCGAATGCCCGTGTGCGACGGATGCTTGTACAGATACTGTCTGAGCGTCATGGGCTCGAGCACCACCTTCTTGTGCAGCTGCGATGCATTGAGCAGATGCAGACCGTCTTCCTTCCACACGGCAAATCCCAGATGGGCAATGTCCAGTCCGGGCTTCTTGCAGGTGATGGCTATGATGTCACCGTCTTTCACGGCACTGCGCAGTGCGGCGGTATTCCTCACGTCCTTCTTTGGTATATAACGGAAATGTCGGCCTTTTAGTGTGCGTTCCTGCTTGGCAATCTCTTTCACCATCTCCGGATGCTTCTTCAGTGCTGCGTAGGCATCGGGGTGCTGGCTCATGTAGTAGAGGTCGAGCTGCTGCACGGCTGTGAAGGGTGGGGTGTACTTCTGCACCTCAGTCACGATTCCCATCTTCTGCTTGTCCTCAATCCAGTCGCTGAAGTAGTGCAGTCGGCTGGTATAGTCGGTCAGACGGCCTTGGCGGTAACGCAGTTGTTGCAGCACGTTGCAGTAGTCGGCGAACGTCTTCTTGCCGTCCTCAGCACAAAGGGTGAGGGCCGTCACGGTCTCCACAAGCGTGGTGCAGTCCAGTTCGCGGGTGTTGACCACCAGTTGCTCGTCGTCGTTCACTTCCAGCGTGTGTGCCACGTAGGGTCGTCCCAGCAGTTTTTGGGCAAAATAGAGTGTCGACGGCTTGCCGTTGCTGAGCAGCGAAACAATCTCCATGCTGTCGGCCTTGGTGTAGGTCGTCGGTTGTGCGGCAATCTTGCCGAAGCAAGTCAGCACGAGCAGGAGTGCAACGATTCGTGATTTCATTTCTTGCGATATTTCTTTTTCAGTCCGAAGTTGTAGCCCACATACAGGTTGGTGTTGCCGAAAGTGTTGTTGGCCGTAAAGCGCTCGTCCTGGTAGTTGTTCGAACGCACAATGGCACTGAAGCCTGCATACCAGCGCGAGTTGTTGTAGACGATGGCAAAGCGGCCAATCAGGTTGGGGGCAATGTTTCTGAACGAGAATCTATTGTCCTTATACATACCGTTTGTGCGACCGCTGCTCTCCTTGTACGACACGGCCAACTGTCCGCCCACGCAGACAAGGAAGTTCTTGGCAAACACAATGTTATAGGCATATCCGGCTGAGACGTTGATGTCATAGTAGGCAGCCGACTTGAACTGTAGTCCAGAGTCCAGTTGAATGTCTTCCGTATCCAGTTTGTCGTCAATGAGCGCCTGCAGTTTTTCGTATTCCAGACTGAGCGTGTTCCTTGTATAGCCTATGCCTGCCATCCACGAACCGCAACTTCTTCTCTGGCGCGTGCTCTGTGCGAAAGCTGCTGGATAGGAGAAGCGCCGATGGTTGAAAATATAATAAAGGTTTAGTCCGGTGATACCAGACTGTACGCCATCGAACGAAATGTTCTGTAGTGCCTTGGTGTAGGAGGCGTCGCCGAATTTGGCATTGCGCACACGGTAGTCGCTGCCTGTGCGTCGGTAGAACAGGTCGATGCCGATTTGCGACGTATAGAAACTGAAGTCTATTTCGGTCTTTGACTTGTCGTAGTTGGTGCCCAGTGTGAACATATATCCGGCAAACACCCATCGCCATCCGAAATACGGTCCAAGCTTCATGCTTCCGTCTGAGGCGAAAGTGATGGACTGCTTCTGGCTGTCGTCGCAGCGCAGCGTGTAGATGTCGTATGTGTAGGTAGCCTGTAGCATGCCGGTAAACAAATAGCGTTGTGGCTCAATGTAGTTCTCGTCGATGTCGGTGAACTTCCTGAACATGCGCTTGAAGACGTTTTCTTTTCTTGGTTCGCTTTCTTTTACTGTTGTGGTGTCCGTCAGTAGTGAGTCGTTGGCTTGCTCAGCTTGGAGGGCCAGGATTGGTAGTAGTAGTGCTATGATTATAGAAGAGAGTCGCTTCATCACGTCAGAATTTACCTAAGATTCGGTCCATAGCCCAGTTGACGGGTGTTGCCGAAACGCTTGTGCAATCGCATACGCTGAGGCCTTGCAGATGTTCAATGACTCGCTTGATGAGCGGATATTGCACGTAGGGTGGGTTAGGTACGTCGATGCTCTGTGTACCCTCGCTGGTATGCAGGTCGATGGGAGCATAGTCGAAGACCGAGAAGCGCACGGAGCCTTTGTCGCCAATCAGCAGTATGCTGTCTTCGCGTGCAGAGTCGTGGGCCACAAAGCACCACGAGCCAGAGCCGGGCAGTCCGTTCTCGAAGCGGAACACTGCACTGACCGAATCTTCTGCCGTGTAGAGCTTTCCTCTGTTGGCACAGATGCCTTGGGCATCGATAATCACGCCGAACATCTCTTGCAGCAAGTCGAGCTGATGGGGAGCCAGGTCATAGAAGTAGCCGCCCCCCGCAATGTCGGGTTGCAGTCGCCAAGGCAGATTCTCAGGATGCTCGTAGTCGAGCTGGCGTGGCGGAACGGCAAAACGTATCTGGACATTGATGATTTCGCCGATGATGCCTTGGCTCACAATCTGCTTCACGCGCTGGAAATAAGGCAGGTTGCGCCTGTAGTAAGCCACGAAGCAGGGTATGTGTGTTTCCTCGCTGATGCGATTGATGCGAGCACAGTCGTCATAGCTGGCAGCAAGCGGCTTTTCTATATAGACCGGCTTACCGGCCTTCATCGACATGATGGCATAAGTGGCATGGCTCGAAGGAGGTGTGGCCACGTAGATAGCGTTCACCTCTGGATCGTCAATCAGCTTTTGTGCATCGGTGTACCATCGTGGAATGCCGTGCCGTTCGGCATACGAGCGGGCCTTTTGTTCCGAGCGGCTCATCACTGCTACCACGGTCGACCCCTCAACTTCGCTGAAGGCTGGTCCGCTTTTCTTTTCAGTGACCTCGCCACAGCCAATGAATCCCCATTTAATAATCTTCAATTTCTCAGTGCTTTATAATGTGTGTGCAAAGTTACTGAAAAAGGTTGTAAAGAACAACGGATTTTGGAGAATTAACGCAGAAAGCGCATAAATAAAAGGCAAGACGGGGAATAATGGGGAATCAAAGGACGAAGGGAAAAACTTTTTTCAGTTATATTCCTTGCACCTGCATCAAGAGCATTTGCAACCGCCTCTTGATAAATTTAATCAAAAGACGATTGAGAATAGAACAATTTAACTGCCTGTTTTAAACTAACCTTCATATTCTCTTTGATTTATAAATCCAATATTTCCTGATTCCTTATTTCCATGATACCGCCGCAGGGCATCTCTGAGCCCCAGAAGTTACACATCCATCAGCCACTTCCAAACAGGCACTACAGGTATTTCATCTTCCGTGCCCTCCTCATCATACGTAATCAGCAGGCACTTCCAGCCCTCGTGCGCCTTGGCATACTTCACTAGCGGTGGCACCTCCCTATTGTAAGTGGTTTCTTCCTTGATGCTATACGACACCTGAATGGCCAGCTTCTCGTCTGGCACAATGAAGTCTATCTCCTTCTCCGCGTTCAGAAAATACACATTCTTTTTGCCAAACCGCCTGCAGAGCTCCACCGCCACCATATTCTCTAACAGCGAAGTCTCCGAATTCATCAAGAACAGGTTCAGCAGACCGTTGTCAACGAAATAGTATTTTTTCTGCGTCTCCTTCTCTGTCAGCTTCCCAATTTCATTCTTCATGGGTAGTATCAGCCAACTGTCAGAGGCGTAATCGGCATAGTCTATCGTAGTAGGCACACTGATAGGTGACCCCGTTGCCACTATCACGTTCTTCAGCCTGTTATACGATAGTGGTTGCTTCACGCTCTCAGCCATCTTCTTGATTAGGATGTTCAGCACCCTGTCGTTCTTAATGTTGTTTCGCGCACAGATGTCACCCAGGTAGATCTTCTGGTACAAGCTCGAAAGCATAGCCCGCTTGTTCTTAAACGACAGGATCTCTGGCAGACCGCCGTAATAGAAGTACTCATTCAGATGTCGCTTCACCTCGCTTCTCTGAATCGTGTCATATTCCCAATGCTCCCTCAGTTCCACCTGCTGCGCTACAAGATACTCTTTGAACGAATATGGGTACGCATCATGGATAAAGAACCGTCCACCCAACGTAGTTGCCACCTCCTTGCTCAGCATCTTCGCATTGCTGCCAGTAACATATACCCTATATTTAGCATCAGTCAATCTCCGCACAAACTTATCCCAGTGCGGAATATTCTGCACCTCGTCCAGAAACACCACCGGCTTCTTGCCATACAGTTCCAGATGGGCCTCAAGCAGACTGTTGAAGTCTTCCGTCTGGAATTCCGCCAGACGCTCATCCTCAAAGTCCACAAACAGAATCTCGTCCCATCCCTTTCCAGCAGCCTGCAGCTGACGCACACGCTGATACAGCAAGTACGACTTACCAGCATGTCTCACGCCAACTATCACATAGTTGCCGTTCTCTTCGAAATCTATGGGACGGTTCACAATCACCGCCTCATCCACCTCGCGTTGCTTATTAATCAAGCATTGTTTGATGACATCTTTACTGACACTCATATAAATTACATTTAATAAAAATATGG
>CACXXD010000020.1 GCA_902771445.1 uncultured Prevotellaceae bacterium | reverse complement strand
AATCAAATAAATGAGAAAGGAAGAGGGTAAACAGCAGCTGAAAGAACTGTTTAAATCATTAGGCTATGGACTCGAATAATCAAATCATCATATATCAGACAGAGGACGGGCAGACGCAGGTGGATGTCCGTTTGGAGAATGAGACTGTGTGGTTGACGCAGGCTCAGATGGCAGAGTTGTTTGAGAAGACCCCTCAGAATATCACAATGCATATTGGAAATGCGTACAAAGAAAGGGAACTTGAAAAAGAATCAACCTGTAAGGAATACTTACAAGTTCAGCAAGAGGGCAAGAGGAAAGTATCTCGTATGGTTAAATATTACGACCTTGATGTTATTATTTCTGTTGGCTATCGTGTTAAGAACAAACGTGGTACAGCTTTCCGTATCTGGGCACGAAAAGTCTTGAAAGAATACCTCGTTAAAGGTTATGCCGTCAATGAGCGTATGCGCAAGGGGCAGATTGGGGAGCTGCGCCAACTGGTGGGTATGCTTGGGCGCACCATACAGAGCCAGCCACTGCTGTCTAATGACGAGACCAATGCTCTCTTGTTCTCTTTGGCAACGAGAAGGATGACTCCTTCAAAAGCAGCATCGGACAGATATACCAGACTTTTGGCGGAGAAGAACTCTATCCCAGCGTGGAGGAGAAAGCAGCCATGTTGCTCTATCTTGTCACAAAGAACCATTCGTTTAGCGATGGCAACAAGCGCATAGCCGCTACATTGTTCCTTTGGTTCCTTAACAAAAATTACATCCTCTATCATCCTAACGGCAGCAAGCGCATTGCTGACAGCACCCTCGTTGCCCTCACGCTGATGATAGCCGAGAGTAGAACAGAAGAGAAAGATGTCATGGTAAAAGTTGTTGATGATATTATACTATCAATAGTTGGAACTATAGGAAATGTAAATGCCTTTATTTAGTCGAGTATTCGTTAATCTTCTAAAATCGTTTCGCAGTCTCAGCATAATTTCGTACTTTTGTGGCGCTAATTAGTAAATATGTAAGAAAATGAAGGTTCTTCTTATAAATGGAAGCCCACGCTTGCAAGGAAATACGTTTCAGGCGCTGGGCGAAGTGGCCAAGGTGCTCAATGAAGAAGGGATTGAGACTGAGATCATCTCGATAGGGCCTAAAGCCGTGCAAGGGTGCATTGCGTGCGGCATGTGCGGCAGAGAAGGGCGATGCACGTTTCACGACGATTTGTATGGCAAGGTGCTGACGGCGGTAAGAGAAGGCATCGACGGCTTGGTTGTGGGCTCGCCCGTCTACTATGGCGGTCCGAATGGTTCGCTGTGTGCGCTGCTCGACCGCGTGTTCTATTCCTTAGGGTGCGAACTGTCCTACAAGCCTGCGGCATCGGTCGTGGTGTGCAGACGGGGTGGGGCATCGGCAGCGTTCGACCGTCTGAATAAGTATTTTGGCATACTGAACATGCCTGTTGTTTCGTCGCAATACTGGAACATGGTGTACGGACAGACACCGGGACAGGTGAAAGCCGACGAGGAGGGCATGCAGACCATGCGCACCCTGGGCAGGAACATGGCATGGATGATCAAGAAGCTGAATGTAAGCGAAGACGGTCATCCGCAGACTGAACAGCCCGTGAGAACAAGCTTTATCAGATAAGAAAAAACAAGAAAGAATGAAAAAATCAACGTGGATAGGAGGATTCTTGGGCTGGATAGCATTTGGCCCGTTGGGAGGATTGTTGGGAGCCCTGATCGGTTCGATGATGGGCAGTGACGAGGAAGGGACAAGCACAAGCGGGTTCTTCTCAGGTGACGACGGAAATGCGGCAGAAGGCAACCGTAACAGTTTCCTGATGTCGATGCTGGTACTCGCGTCTTATATCATTAAGGCCGACGGGCGCATCATGCACTCAGAGATGGAGCTCGTCAGACAGTGGTTGCGCCAGAACTTTGGCGAGGTGGCTGTGCAGCAGGGTGACCAGATTTTGCGTCGCTTGTTCGAAGCAGCACGGCAGCAAGGTGACGAGCGGTTCAAGCAGAGCATCAAGGATGCCTGTTTGCAGATCTCGATGAATACCGAGTACAGCGTTCGTCTGCAACTGCTCAACTTCTTGGTGATGATTGCACAGGCCGACGGGTATGTAGACCAGAGCGAGGTGTATGCCTTGAAGGATGTGGCCGAATGGATGCAGGTGTCGGCTACAGAAATCGACATGATGCTGAACCTTGAGAAGGACGACTTGGAGTCGGCCTACAAAGTGCTGGGCATGAGTCCCGATGCCACCGACGACGAGCTGAAGAAAGCCTATCGTCGTCTGGCACTCGAGCATCATCCTGACCGTGTGGCTGCGCTTGGCGAGGATGTACGCAAGGCTGCTGAGAAGAAGTTTCAGGAAATCAATGCTGCAAAGGAGCGCATTTGGAAAGCCAGGAATCTGTAAGACCGCATGACAAAGAAACGTAGTGGCATACAGGTGCCAGAGGGGCTCCACGAGGTGCTGTTGCATGCTTGTTGTGCTCCATGCTCGTCGGCAATTGTCGAGTGGCTGCTGGCCCACGACATACGGCCCACCATCTTTTATTACAATCCGAACATCTTTCCAAGAGAAGAGTATGACATTCGGAAGAATGAGAGTCAGCGACACGCAGAGAGTCTGGGACTGCGATGGATTGACGGCAACTATGATCACAGCCAGTGGCGTTGCGACGTCAGCGGGCTGGAGGATGAGCCGGAACGAGGCAACCGTTGCGAACAGTGCTTCAGATTGCGGCTGATGACAACCGCTTTGCAGGCACATCGGCTGGGCATACGCTTTTTTGCCACGACCCTGGCTTCGTCGCGCTGGAAGAGGCTGGAACAGATTGAGCGGGCTGGACTTGCGGCACAGGCAATGGTGCCAGGCACCACCTTCTGGGCGCAGAACTGGCGCAAGGATGGATTGCAGGAACGACGCAACCAACTACTGAAAGAATACAACTTCTACAATCAGCAATATTGCGGTTGCGAGTTCTCGGTGAGGCCGACCGAAATCGCTACTGCTGAGCCAGTGAAAGCCGAGCAGTAACGCTGATTCGGGTTAATTATAGATAAAAACGAGACGCAATGCTTGTGTGTCTCGTTTTTTCTTTGTAATTTTGCGCCCCAAACATGAAAAGTGTGAACATAATTCGGGCTTTGCTCGCTTTTAATAACAAAGAAACTGTAATTACATAGATGTTTGAGAACTTATCAGAGAGACTGGAACGTTCCTTCAAGATATTGAAAGGTGAAGGAAAGATTACCGAGATTAATGTTGCTGAGACGCTGAAGGACGTTCGCCGTGCCTTGCTCGATGCTGATGTCAACTATAAGGTGGCCAAAAACTTCACTGATACGGTGAAGCAGAAAGCCTTGGGTATGAATGTGCTGACGGCCATCAAGCCGAGCCAGCTGATGGTGAAGATTGTACACGACGAGCTGACCGAGCTGATGGGTGGAAAGGCAGTCGAACTGAAGCTTGAAGAGCGCCCGTCGATTATCTTGATGTCGGGCTTGCAGGGTTCGGGTAAGACGACCTTCACTGGCAAGCTGGCCAATCTGCTGAAGACGCGTCAGCACAAGAAGCCGTTGTTGGTGGCCTGCGACGTCTATCGTCCAGCTGCTATCGAGCAGCTGAAGGTGGTCGGTCAGACCGTGGGCGTGGATGTCTACACCGAAGACGGCAACAAGAACGTGGTTGAGATTGCCAACAATGCCATTCGCAAGGCCAAGCAGGAAGGCTACAACGTGGTTATCGTCGATACGGCAGGCCGTCTGGCTGTCGACGAGCAGATGATGCAGGAGATAGAGACACTCAAGAAAGCCATTAATCCAGAGGAAACCCTCTTCGTGGTCGACTCGATGACCGGTCAGGATGCCGTCAACACGGCCAAGGAGTTCAACGACCGTCTTGACTTCGATGGCGTGGTGCTCACCAAGCTTGATGGCGACACGCGTGGCGGTGCTGCCCTGAGCATTCGCACGGTGGTGACCAAGCCCATCATGTTTGTGGGTACGGGCGAGAAGATGGAGGCCATCGACGTGTTCTATCCCGAACGTATGGCCGACCGTATCCTTGGCATGGGCGACGTGGTCTCGCTGGTAGAGCGTGCTCAGATGCAGTTCGACGAAGAGGAAGCCAAGAAACTGGAGAAGAAGATTCGCAAGAACAAGTTCGACTTCGATGACTTCATGGGGCAGATTCAGCAGATCAAGCGAATGGGTAACCTCAAGGAGCTGGCAGGCATGTTGCCTGGCGTAGGCAAGGCCATCAAGGATGTGGACATCGACGACAATGCCTTCAAGAGCATTGAAGCCATTATCAGTTCAATGACGCCCAAGGAGCGTGCCAACCCCGACATCATCAACCAAAGCCGTCGCCTGCGCATAGCAAAAGGCTCTGGCACGAAGCTCGAAGATGTCAACCGCCTGATGAAACAGTTCGACCAGATTCGCAAGATGATGAAGATGGTGACGGGCATGGACCGCTCGAAGATGGCTCAGATGGCTGCTGCAATGAAGAACATGAAGGGTGGTCTGCCGAAGATGTAAGAAGGTTGCTTCTGTCGCAAAACATGAATCACTTAATCGTTTCGAAAGGAAGACGGTTAGGTGATTTCTTTGTGTGAATGTTCCTCTTAGTGTTCCTGATATGTGTTTGCGCCATTTACGCTGAGTGCTTGATGCATTTACTTGCTGTGAATGACGAGAAGATTGAAAAAATGAGGATAGTGCCATCCGTAAATTGCTGCAGACCAAATTTTTACAATTTTACATTTTTACAAATTTTACTGCCTTGTAATGATTGAAAAATAACTTGGGACGATTTATTGTCTGTTCATCCCAATTGATTTCAATTGTACAGTACGCATTTTTTCCCCGTTTGCAGCGATGATTGGCATAGATGTATAAAAATTTGGTGGTTTCAGAAATTTATTGTACCTTTGCAGAAAATATCTAAAACAAATATGCATACTCGCGAAGAACAAATGGCAGCTTTCGGTCGACTGTTAGACGTGCTTGACCAGCTGCGCAGCAAATGCCCCTGGGACAAAAAACAGACGTTCGAATCGCTTCGGCCTAACACTATAGAAGAAACCTACGAACTTTGCGATGCCTTGGCACGTGGCGACATGCACGACACCATGAAAGAGCTGGGCGACGTGATGATGCATCTTTGTTTCTATGCCAAGATAGGCGACGAGAAAGGAGAGTTCGACATTTACGATGTGTTGCGCCAGCAGACCGACAAACTCATCTTCCGTCACCCGCACATCTACCATCAGAGTCAGGTGGGTGCCGACCACCCACTGCCCTTAGACGTGTATTCTCCGACAGAAGAGACACCAACTACGGAACAGGACACCACAAGTTTCGCACAGGCAAAGACTGCCGACGACGTGCTGCAGAACTGGGAGCAGATTAAACTCAAGGAAAAAGATGGCAACAAGCGCGTGCTGAGCGGTGTGCCGGCAGCACTGCCTTCGGTCATCAAAGCCTATCGCATACAAGAGAAAGCGCGGAATGTGGGATTCGACTGGGAACAGAAAGAGGACGTGTGGGCCAAGGTGAAAGAAGAACTGGGCGAACTGGAAGCCGAACTCAGAAAACCACTGCCCGAACATCCTACCGATGAGCAGAAGGCTGCCTTGCGCAGCCTGCAAGAAGGTGAGCTGGGAGACTTCATGTTCGCGCTAATTAACGCTGCCCGGCTCTACAAGCTGAACCCCGACAACGCGCTTGAACATGCTAACGCAAAGTTCATCAGACGATTCACTTACATCGAGGAGCATAGCATTCGTATGGGCAAGCCCCTGACGGAGATGCCCCTGCAGGAGATGGATGCCTTGTGGAACGAAGCCAAGCAGAAGGAAAAGGTTGACTGAATTTTGGCCAAGACAGAAGAAAGACTTTTAAAACGTTATAATATGAGAAAATACACTTTTTTGGCAATTGCTGCAATGATATTAGCCTTTGCTGCCTGTGGTGACAAGAAGGTTAAACATGAGTTTGAAGAGCTTAACATCAACGACACCTCGCAGCGCGACTCAACCATCTATGGCATCTGTCTGGAGGGGTCTTCGATGCACACTCTGCAGATGGTGACCGACAATGGCGATACGCTCACGCTCAGCACCCTGATTGCCGAAGACGCCAAGCAATTGTTGGGCGGCTACTCTATCGGCGACCACATGGCGGTGATCACCAACAAAGAGCGCACACAAGCTACGCTCATCATCAATCTTTCCACGCTGCTCGGCGAGTGGGTGATGCCCAACCCCATGGACGGTTCATCGGAGATGGGATTCAGCATTCGCGACGGAGGCATTGCCGAGAGCATCAACCAGAGTGCCATCATCTATGAGACTTGGAGAATCACCAATGGCGATCTTGTCTTGATGAGCGTGCGTGACGGCGGCGGCAATTTCGAAGAGTCGGAACGCTACAAGCTTCTCTATCTGACAGCTGACTCGCTGGCTTATAGCAATGCAGAAGAGACGTTCGAATTTACGCGCCCTCATCCGGAAGAAGACTATAGCAATCTTGGCGTCGAATTGGACGACGATGCCGAGGAAGACATGATCATGTAAACTGTACGTCATGGAAACTTTCCGACTGCATATCCTTGGATGCGGAAGCGCCTTGCCTACCTTGCATCATTACCCCACGGCACAGGTCGTCGACTGCCGTGGGAAGCTCTTCATGATAGACTGCGGTGAGGGTGCACAGTTGCAGATGCGCCGCGCCGGGCTGTCGTTCAACAAGCTTGGCCATATCTTTATTTCTCACCTGCATGGTGACCATTGCTTCGGTCTGATCGGCATGCTCAGCACCTTCTGTCTGCTTGGCCGCACGTCGTGCATGCATGTCTATGGCGAACCCGCTCTTGGCCCATTGCTCAGATCTATGTTGAACGCATTCTGTAGCAACATGAGCTATGACGTTGAGTTTCACCCAGTTGACACGACCAAGCAATGTATCATATACGAAGACCGCTCGCTCACGGTTGAGACCATCCCACTGAACCATAGGATGCCCTGTTGCGGCTATCTGTTCCGTGAAAAACCGTTGTTGCCACATATCCGTCGAGACATGATTGAATGCTATGACATCCCTGTGTCGCAAATCCAGAACATCAAGAACGGACAAGGCTATGAGCTGCCCGATGGCACGGTGGTTCCTCATGAACGGCTGGTGGTTCCAGCCTCGGCACCGCGGTCGTATGCCTTTGTGAGTGACACGAAGTATCTGCCGAGCCTTGCCGCCAGGATTGAGGGGGTGACAACGCTCTATCATGAGACGACCTATGGCGACGACAACCAGTTGATGGCCGAAAAGTACCATCACAGCACCGCCCGGCAAGCAGCTCAGGTGGCACGCGACGCCAAGGTGGGCAAGTTGCTGATGGGACACTACAGTTCGCGATATGATGACGAAAACATCCTGCTCTGTCAGGCAAGAGAAGTGTTTCCAGATGCAATACTGACTTATGAACTTGATATCATAGATTTATAAAAGACATTGCCCATGCGTTCACACCCGTTTTTCTCTGTTTGTCTTTTGCTTATCCATCTTTTCCTGATGGATTCACAGACAGTGGGTGCCAGCGAGAGATTGCAGGACAGATTCACCAAAGAACATCCGTTGCTCTTCGGTCTCGACCTCGACTATCCCCCATTGGAATATCTCGATGAGACAGGTGCGCCCAAAGGCTGCGACGTGGAGTTCACCCGTGAGTTGTTGCACCGCATGGACATCAATTTCATCTATCAGCCCAATACGTGGGAGAACATCTCTGACGACGTGATCAGCGGAAAAGTGGACTTGGGCATGATGGTCTATTCACCCTACAGGAAAGACATCCTGAATTACTCGAGGGCCGTCATCCGGCTTTACTATCAGATTGTGCATCGGAAAGACGCCGACACTTATTTTGACATGCGCAATCTGAGAGGCAAAGAGGTGGCATTCATGCTGTCGAAGCCAGTGCGCGACACATTGACTCATTTTGGAGCCAAGCCCGTGGTCGTCCGCGAACTGGGCTTGGCTTTCCAGCAGCTGGCCCAAGGAAAGTATGATGCGATTATCTGCTTCAGATACCAGGCTAAATACCTGATTGATACTTACAACTTGGATAATCTCGTAGCCGAAGACTTCACGCTGACACCGCGTGAGTATTGTCTTGTAAGCAAAGACAAGGAACTGATTGAAGCAATCGACCAGCATGTCACCCACATGCATGCCGACGGTACGATAGACAGAATCTACGATATTGCGCTACATGCTGAGGCGGTCGAGATTCCGCAATGGTTGTGGTATGCCATCGTCTGCTTTGTTGTCGTCACACTTATTGTGATAGTGGTGATGCAGTTGAAGCATTCAAAACGCCTGAACAAAGAGATGGAACGCGCCAAGCGCAGTGAACAGCTCAAGACAATCTTACTGGGCAATGTGAGTCATGCCTTGCGCACCCCCCTCAATGCAATCATCGGGTTCTCCGATGTACTTTGCACCGCCGATGACGGGAAAAACATCTCGTTGGAGGAGCGGCAGATGCTCTATGGCGAAATCAACAAAAACGGACATCAGTTGTTCCATTTCATCAACGAACTACTCTTATTGTCAAATCTGGAGTCGAGCAACCGTGAATTTAACTATGAGATTTGCAACATTGAAGAGGAGATGGAAAAGCTGGAAAAAGAGTTCAAGCCAAAAGTCAAACCAAAGGTAAATCTCTATATAAGTAAAGCACCACTGGTTGTCAATGTCGATATTGAACTGTTCAGGACGCTCATCTACCATCTGCTCAGCAATGCCGTGAGCTATACCGAAGAAGGAACGATCGAGGTGTCCTATAATCAACAAGATGATGGCCTCTACTTCGAGGTGAAAGACACTGGCCAGGGTATTCCTGAGAGCATGAGGGAGAACATCTTTGCCCTGCTTTCGGACAAGAGCACCTACATGCGAAGTGAATCGCCCGGGCTCGGCCTCACCATCTGTCGAACAATCATTAATCTTTATAAAGGGAAGATAGGAGCCAAGTCGGCAAAAGGCGAGGGCAGCACCTTCTGGATCTGGATTCCCATCCATTCATAATATCGTAACGAAATAATTGAACAGATGACACTTATCATAGTATTTTTGCTTATATTCGGCTATTTGCTTATTGCCACGGGCCATCTTACAGGTGTGAACAAAGCCGCCATCGGCATGTTTATTGGAACAGCCGGCTGGGTGGTCTATGTCTGCTGGGGTGCCGACTTCGTGGTCAAGTTGCACGCTCAGGAGTACGTTGACTTCCTGAACGGCCAGCCAGCCTCGAGCGAAATGGTCAAGTATTTCATTTACGAGAATATATTCCTGAAATACGTGGGCAAGGCGGCTGCCATCGTGATGTTCCTGGTAGCCACGATGACGATTGTCGAAATACTCAATAACAATGGATGCTTCGACTTTATTTCTGAGTGGATTCGCACACGCAATTCCAAGCGGCTGCTGTGGACCATCACGCTTGCCACATTCATCATCTCTGCCAACCTCGATAACCTGACGACCGCAGCCGTGATGTTTGTCATCATGCGTAATATTGTGAAAAAACATCAGCAGCGCATGCTGATCGGGGCCGCCATCGTGCTGGCTGCCAATGCAGGGGGATGCTTCACCGTCATAGGCGATCCTATCGGACTCATTCTCTGGGGCGACGGGGCTATCACGGCTTCGCGTTTCTCGGCCTACCTTTTCCTTCCGGCTCTGTTTGCATGGATCGTGCCAACGATGCTCATCAACCACCAATTGCCCGATCGGCTTGACATAGAATGGGGAGTGGCTCCCTATCGCGGCAATGACACCCGACTGAATCGTTGGCAGCGTGCAATGATGTTTTTGGTGGGCATTGGTGGACTGTGGTTCATACCTACCTTTCACAACATCACCAAGCTCTCGCCGTTTCTTGGTGCGCTCTGCGTGCTCTCCGTCCTGTGGGTGGTCAACGAAGCCTTCAACCGTAAACTGATGCAGGCCGACTATTCTACAGGCCCTCGCATCCCGCAGGTCTTGCAATATGGAGCCATCCAGCAAATGCTTTTTGTCATGGGCATCATGCTGGGCATGGGTGTAATGACTGAGACAGGGGTGCTGGGCGATATGGCCAAGTGGATTTTCCATGTGCTTGGCGGACATGTGTGGATCGTGGCTTTCTTCTCAGGAATACTTTCGTCGTTTGTCGATACGTTCACGGTGGCCATTACCAACATCTCGTTCTTCCCCGTTACGGATGGCTACTTCGGACAGAATGGCATCTACTGGATGCTTATCTCTTTCTGCACTTCCATTGGCGGTTGCCTGCTGTGTGTGGGGACAACCAGTGGCATCGCTCTGATGAAGATGGAGCGAATGCGCATCACTTGGTATCTGAGGAACCTGACACCAAAGATTTTTGCAGGCTTCATCATCGGGCTTGTCATTCTATATGCGGAGTACGTGTTGATTAATTTTTGATGGGTAAAAAGTTCGGTAGTAAAATCATCATTTGTAGGTATTCGTTCGTAAAATAATGATTAGTTCGCCACATTTTCGCATTTTTTTTGTAATTTTGCGAAATAATATTCATTCAATATGAAACTTTCTGAACTGAAGACAGGCGAAAAAGGCGTGATAGTCAAAGTACAAGGACACGGTGGATTCCGAAAACGCATTATAGAAATGGGATTCATCAAAGGCCAGTCCGTTGAAGTGCTGCTGAATGCGCCTTTGCATGACCCTGTGAAATACAGGCTGATGGGATATGAAGTATCACTTCGACACCAAGAAGCCGACTTGATAGAAGTTGTGGCAGAAAATGATCAGTCGAGAACGAAGCCCTACAACGAAGAGGCATCGAAAGATAATGATCCTGTACGTCTGACTTTCTATTCGCCCGAACACCAATCGGACTATCTGCGGCATGAAGCCCTGCGCCAACGCCGAACGATCAATGTGGCCCTGATAGGAAACCCTAATTGCGGCAAGACCTCACTTTTCAATTTTGCATCAGGAGCTCATGGTAGAGTGGGCAACTACTCGGGGGTGACGGTCGATGCCTCAGAGGCCCATGCACAGATGTTTGGCTATGAGTTCAATCTCATCGATCTCCCTGGCACCTATTCGCTTTCCTGCTATTCTCCCGAAGAACTTTATGTGCGAAAGTATCTTACGGAACAAATGCCCGATGTGGTCATCAATGTGATAGACTCAACCAATCTGGAGCGCAATCTCTACCTCACCACCCAATTGGTGGACATGGACTTGCGAATCGTCGGCGCACTCAACATGTATGATGAGTTTGAACGACGCGGTGACTCGGTCGACCTCGATGTGCTTGGTACTTTGCTCGGAATGCCGATCATACCGACATCCTTCAAAAACGGTAATGGCATCAAGGACTTGTTCAAGGCTGTTATCCAGGTATATGAAGGTGCCAACAAGCAAGCCCGTCATCTTCATATTAACTATGGTCATGAAATCGAGAGCGGCATCAGTGAAATACAGAAGTATCTGAAGACCGACGACAACATACGCCAGCATTATTCTACCCGTTATCTTGCCATCAAGCTGCTGGAAAACGATAAGGACATCAGTGACTATCTGGGAAAACACCTGACTGAGGTTCAGCGAGCTGAAGACAATGTGCATCTGCTGGAGGCACGCGACAGGGCTTCGGATCGCGTACTCGAAGAAACAGGAAGTGATGCTGAGACGGCCATCATGGATGCAAAATACGGCTTCATCAATGGTGCCTTGACCGAGGCTGAGTATGTGACAGGCACCAAGGAAGACACCTATCGTACCACCCATATCATAGACAGTGTACTTTCACACAAATATGTGGGCTTCCCCATTTTCTTCCTCATCCTCTACATCATGTTCCAGACAACATTCTCTCTGGGACAGTATCCTATGGACTGGATTGAAGAAGGAGTGGAATGGCTCGGCCACTGGGTGAGCAGCATTCTGCCCGACGGGCCACTTCGCTCATTGATCGTAGACGGTGCCATCGCAGGTGTCGGGGCTGTTATAGTGTTCTTGCCTCAGATTCTCATCCTCTATTTCTTCATTTCATTGATGGAGGATTCCGGCTATATGTCACGTGCTGCCTTCATCATGGACAAGCTGATGCACCGGATGGGATTGCATGGCAAATCGTTCATTCCGTTGATCATGGGCTTCGGTTGCAACGTACCTGCCGTGATGGCTACGCGAACCATAGAAAGCATGCGCTCACGCATCATCACAATGATGATTCTGCCGTTCATGTC
The DNA here is from genome assembly GCA_902771445.1 of uncultured Prevotellaceae bacterium. Lineage (GTDB taxonomy): Bacteria > Bacteroidota > Bacteroidia > Bacteroidales > Bacteroidaceae > Prevotella. The sequence continues at coordinate 17,751 of CACXXD010000020.1, read as the reverse complement.
GTGCTCAGCCCGTTTACCTATTTATATAATGATTGCCGGCACGTTCTTCTCTGTTCAGTATCGCTCGTGGGTCATGATTTCCCTTTACGTGATTGGTATCATCATGTCGGCCGTGATGAGCCATTTGTTCTCAGCTTTCGTCGTGAAAGGAGCCGATACGCCTTTTGTGATGGAACTGCCTCCGTACCGCTGGCCCACGGCAAAGGCTATTGGCCGGCATACATGGGAAAAGGGTAAAGAGTATCTAAAGAAGATGGGCGGCATCATTCTCGTTGCAAGTGTCATTGTCTGGGCTTTGGAGTATTTCCCACACGACGACTCGCTTACAGCCCAGCAGCAGCAAGAGCAATCCTATATTGGCCGCATTGGCAAGACTATTGAGCCTGTATTCAAGCCGCAGGGATTTAACTGGAAACTTGACGTGAGCCTTGTAGCCGGCATTGGAGCAAAGGAGATAGTGGCCTCAACAATAGGTGTGCTCTACAGTGGTGACGACTCTTTTGCCGATGATGATGCTTTCAGTGAGGACTCGCAGAAATACGTCAGTCTCAGACAGGCAATGATCGCCGACGGCATTAATCCACTGGCGGGATATTGCTATTTGCTTTTTGTTCTGTTGTATTTTCCGTGTATCGCCACGATCGTAGCCATCAAGAACGAGACAAATTCATGGAGGTGGGCATGTTTTGCTGCTACCTATACCACAGTACTTGCATGGCTCGTTTCAGCCCTCGTTTATCAAGCTGCAAGTCTTTTTATCTCATAGAAAAATGAGAAGTCGATAAAAAATAGTGCAATTTTTTGGAGTTTACAAATAATTGCACTATTTTTGCACATTAGAATTGACCCTTAGAAAAATATATCCACAGATATGGAAGAAAAACTTGAAGCTAAAATTAATCGATCTGATTATAAAATCCTGATTGTCGACGATGTTGTCAGTAACGTTTTGCTATTGAAGATTTTGTTGACAAAAGAGAGATTTCAGGTATGCACTGCCAATTGTGGCAATATGTGCATAGAACAGGCAAAGAAGGAAAAGCCTGATTTGATTTTGCTTGATGTCATGATGCCTGACATAAGCGGATTCGATACTGCTGTGATACTGAAGAAGGACCCTGAGACAGCAGACATTCCAATTATTTTCTTGACAGCGCTGAACAATCCGAACGACCTTGTTCATGGATTTCAGGTGGGAGCAAACGACTTCCTTACCAAGCCTTTCAACAAGGAGGAATTGGTGGTGAGAGTGATGCACCAGATTGCTCTGATTGCAGCCAAGCGACTCATTCAGAAGCAGAACGAAGAGTTGAAGGCTACTATCAGCAATCGTGACAAGATGTATTCGGTCATTGCCCACGATTTGCGTTCGCCAATGGCATCGATCCGCATGGTGCTCAATCTGGTCGTCTCGGCAATGTCGCCTGATTTGATTGGCCCGGAACTCTTTGAATTGCTCGACAAGGCAAATATGGAGTCGGAAGAGTGTCATGACCTCCTGGATAACTTGCTGAAGTGGACGAAGAGTCAGACGGGCCGTCTGAATGTCGTCTTGCAAGACCTCGACCTGAACGATATTATACCTGGTGTGGTTGATATTTTTGAGATGATTGCTTCAACCAAAAAAATCAAGCTGCAGTACACTGGCACTTCCGACCCACTGGTTGTACGAGCCGACAACGACATGCTGAAGACTGTTGTTCGCAATTTCATGTCAAACGCCATTAAGTTTAGTCCAGAGGCTTCCACCATTGAAATCACGATGACACGCGAGGAAGAGTTTGCCAAGGTGAGCGTTCGCGACCACGGTGTGGGCATTGCTCCAGAACGTCTCGGCAGCATCTTCCATAAGGGTGAGACGACATACGGAACGGGCGGTGAGGAAGGTTCGGGACTTGGTTTGCAACTTTGTGCAGACTTTTCCAAGAAAATTGGAGGCGACGTGATGGTCGAATCTGTGCTTGGCGAAGGCTCAACGTTCAGTGTCTTGCTCCCATTAAAGAAAGAATAATAGAAAAAGAATTTTTTTAAAGAGAATTGAATTTCAGCGGTTAATTATCGTTAACAAAATGGATTTCAATTCTCTTTTTCTATTCCTTTTAAATTTAATTTTATACCTTTGCATTGAATTTCTATTCAACATCGTTTCTGATTAGGGAAACAAATTTTTTTCAATCCTAAAAAACATTCCGAATTAAATTATTTATTGGCTATACTATGTATACAAAAGAAGAATTAGAACAGATGGAACCTGCCCAACTGCTAGGTATTGCTGCCGAGTTGGGAGTGGAAGTATCTCAGGATGACGAACTTGAAAAAGTTGTCTACGCAATTCTTGATCAGGCTGCTATCGACAGCGCTTCGGGGGCAAGTGCCACAAAACGCAAGCGCACGAGAATTGCAAAAAAAGAAAATGACAAGGTCTACACTGTGAAAGGCAAAGACGGAGAGAATTACGACTTGAAGAATCAAAAGGGCAAATCGACCGATTCACTTCCGCTTTTCAATGACGAGCCGTCTGCTGCCGGTGAGGCAGAGGCAGAAGTGCAACCTGCACAGGAAGAAGTGACGACGCAAGAAGTTGCTCCGAAACGTCGTGGAAGAAAGTCGAAAGCCGAACTGGCTGCCTTGGCAGCAGCTGAAGCAGCACTTCAAGAAGAAACTGCTTCAGACCAAGAAGTGATGCTACCGCCAGAGCAGGTAGAACAGGAAACCACGGAAGAAGAAGCCATGCCGGACATTGAGGTACTTGGACAGCTTCAGGAAAAAATGGCACAGAACGCTGCTATCAAGGAGGCTAATCCAGACGGTGTATGGGAAGGTGACCCGGGTGATGGTACTGATTTCATTTCTGTTGTCGACTTGCCCATTGAGGACCAAGCTGCGATACCTACTCTTGATATTTTCGATCGGCCTGTTGCTCAGCATGCCGAACCCTCCTTCCCGACAAATGCCGCTCCAGTAGCAACTCCGCAAGCAGTTAATTATGACTTTGCTGAGTTTATCACAGGCAATGGTGTGCTGGAGATTCTGCAGGATGGCTATGGATTCCTTCGTTCAAGTGACTACAACTATCTGTCATCGCCAGATGATATTTATGTGGCTCCACAGCAGATAAAAAAATATGGACTGAAGACAGGTGATGTGGTTGATTGTACGGTTCGTCCTCCTCATGATGGTGAGAAGTATTTCGCAATGTCAAATGTCAATTTGATTAATGGACGTAATCCATCCGAAGTACGTGACCGTATCTCTTTTGAGCATCTGACTCCTCTCTTCCCGGAAGAGAAGTTCATGATCTGCAACGATCTAGCGACAACCAATCCTTCCACACGCATTGTTGACCTTTTCTCACCGATTGGTAAAGGACAGCGTGCATTGATTGTTGCTCAGCCAAAGACAGGTAAGACCATCTTGATGAAAGATATTGCCAATGCCATTGCTGCCAATCACCCAGAGGCTTACATCATGATGTTGCTGATTGATGAGCGCCCTGAGGAGGTGACAGACATGAGCCGAACGGTTAATGCCGAAGTCATTGCGTCGACATTTGACGAGCCTGCCGACAGACATGTAAAGATAGCCGGCATTGTGCTTGAGAAAGCAAAGCGCATGGTGGAATGTGGCCATGACGTTGTTATCTTCCTTGACTCAATCACTCGTCTGGCTCGTGCTTACAATACGGTTTCGCCTGCAAGTGGCAAGGTCCTGACTGGTGGTGTCGATGCAAATGCCCTGCAAAAGCCTAAGCGTTTCTTCGGTGCAGCACGTAAGATTGAAGGTGGCGGCTCGCTCACGATTATTGCCACAGCACTTGTCGATACTGGGTCGAAGATGGATGAGGTAATCTTCGAGGAGTTCAAGGGTACGGGTAACTCTGAGATTCAGCTTTCACGCTCACTGTCCAACAAGCGTATCTTCCCGGCTATCGATCTTGTTCAGTCAAGTACACGTCGTGATGACTTGTTGCAAGATTCGACGACACTCAATCGCATGTGGATTATTCGCAAGTTTATTGCCGAGATGAATCCTATTGAAGCAATGAATACTGTGCGTGAGCGTTTGGTTCAATCGCGTAACAACGAGGAGTTCCTGATGTCTATGAACGGTTGATTTATCAGAATACATATAGAAAACTGGACAAATCGCTTGACCAACAATCAAGGGATTTGTCCAGTTTCTTTTATGAAAGCTCTAAAGTTTCAGAAGCTCTTTCAGATATTTTCCAGTAATACTTTCTTTGCAGTTTGCAACTTGCTCTGGAGTGCCTGATACGATCAGATTGCCGCCACGGTCACCACCGTCTGGCCCCAGGTCGATGCACCAGTCAGCTTGTTTGATTACATCCAGATTATGCTCGATAATCAGAATCGTGTGACCACGCTCGATGAGCGCATTGAACGATGACAGTAAACGTCTGATGTCATGGAAATGCAGTCCCGTCGTGGGTTCGTCAAAGATGAATAGGGTAGGGTCTTGACGCTCCTGACCTATGAAATAGGCCAACTTCACGCGTTGGTTCTCACCACCTGAAAGCGTTGATGAACTTTGTCCAAGCTTTATATATCCTAAGCCGACACTCTCCAATGGCTTCAGTCGCGAAACGATTGTCTTTTGCTGATGAGCCGAGAAAAACTCGATGGCTTCCGATATGGTCATATTCAGCACGTCATCAATATTTTTCCCTTCATATCTGACATCCAATATGTCGTGCTTGAATCGATGTCCATGACATGCTTCACACTCAAGAACAAGGTCTGCCATAAATTGCATCTCGACCGTGATGGTGCCGGCTCCTTTGCATTCGTCGCATCGCCCACCGTCGGCATTAAACGAGAAAAACTGCGAAGTGAATCCCATCTGCTGCGCAAGGGGTTGTTCGGCAAAAAGATCCCGAATGGCATCGTATGCCTTCACATAGGTTGCAGGGTTGGAACGTGTTGACTTTCCAATCGGATTCTGATCGACAAACTCAATATGCTTGATAGCTGATATATCTCCCTCTAAGCCAGAGAACTCACCTGGTGGATCGAACACTTCACCCATCTGTCGTTTCAAGGCAGGATAGAAGATGCCTTTGATCAACGAAGACTTTCCGCTTCCGCTCACACCCGTTACAACAGTCAGCACATTCAGCGGTATCTGCACATCAATGCCACGCAAATTGTTCATCCGTGCGCCTTTGATGTCGATGTGCTGATTCCAAGGTCTGCGAGAAGATGGGGTAGGGAGGTCAAGCTGATGCAACAGATACTTCACGGTATAGCTGTTGGGATATTGAGTCAGAGCCTCGCTGTTAATGTCTTTCGCATCGCCTTGAAAAACTATTTCGCCACCTAACCGACCCGCATCTGGGCCTACGTCAATAAGATAGTCGGCAGAACGCATGATTTCCTCATCGTGTTCCACAATGATCACCGTATTGCCTAATTCTTGCAATTGACGCAATACATGTATCAGTCGATTGGTGTCCCTTGAATGAAGACCAATAGACGGTTCATCGAGAATATAGAGCGAGCCCACAAGACTGCTGCCGAGTGACGTGCAAAGATTGATGCGCTGGCTCTCTCCGCCACTCAGCGTGTTGGACATTCTGTTAAGTGTCAGATAGCCGAGTCCGACATCTAAAAGAAACTGAAGACGCGAGCGGATCTCCGTTAGCAAACGGCGACCTATTTCCGCGTCATGCTCGTTCAGCTCTAAATGGTCGAACCACGGCAGAAGCTGTGCTATGGGCATCTGAACCAAATCGCAGATGCTCCTTCCGTTTATTTTCACATAGGTAGCCTCTTCCTTCAGTCTGGTGCCATGGCACTTCGGGCAAGTCGTCTTGCCGCGATAGCGGCTCAGCATCACCCGATACTGTATCTTATACTGATTCTCCTTGACCATCTGGAAGAAAGAATCTATGCAGGGCTTATCGTGCAAATCCTTCTTTTGGTCAGAGGGTAATCCATGCCACAGCTGGTCTTTCTGCTTCTGAGTGAGCTGAAAATATGGTTCAAAAATAGGGAAGTTGTCTTTAGCTGCATTCCGGCAAAACCAGTTCTTCCATTCGCTCATCTTCTCGCCATGCCAGCACACGACACATCCGTCATAGACAGAAAGCGATGTGTTGGGAATGACCAAGTGTTCGTCGATGCCGATGATTTTGCCAAATCCCTGGCACTCAGGACAAGCGCCTACCGGAGAGTTGAACGAGAACAACTGGTCGGTTGGCTCGATGAAAGTAAGTCCGTCGGCCTCAAAACGAGTGGAGAAGTCATAGCAGATGTTTGAAGGCAGGAACATCAGGCGCAACTCGCCATGACCTTCATAGAATGCCGTTTCAGCAGAGTCGACAAGACGCGAGATGTTGTCCTTCGAATCGTCTACAGACAGTCTGTCGATAACAATGTATATCTGTGCGTCTTCATGGATTGGCTCCGAGACATGCGCATCCAGATAGTCGTCGATTCTTACAATGTTGCCGTCCACAAAGATTCGCGAATAGCCTTGAAGAATGTCTGCCTTGAGTTGCAGTTCAATGGTACGGTCTTCGGTAACGTGGAGTGGGGCCAAAACAACAAACTTGGTTCCTTTCGAAAACTCAAGCATTTTTTTGACCACATCTTCCGTTGAATGTTGCTTCACTTCCTCGCCACTGACAGGTGAGTAGGTGTGGCCGATGCGCGAGAAGAGCAGACGAAGATATTCGTATATCTCTGTAGAGGTTCCTACGGTACTTCGCGGATTGCGCGATATGACCTTTTGCTCGATGGCTATTGCCGGAGGAATGCCGCGAATGAAATCACATTCAGGCTTATTCTTTCTGCCAAGAAATTGACGGGCATAACTGGACAGGCTTTCAACGTAGCGACGCTGCCCTTCGGCATACAACGTGTCGAAGGCAAGCGACGATTTTCCGCTGCCGGATACACCTGCAATCACAATAAGTTTGTTACGAGGGATGCGCACGTCAACATTCTTGAGATTGTTGACGCGTGCACCCTTGATTTCAATATAATCTTTACTCATCAGTATTATTTGAAAGCAACAATGTGCCCAAATGATTCATCAATATAGAATGTCTGGTAGAGTGTATCTCCTTCATAGGTGAAGTTCATCCTGATATAATAGAGCATTCGTCCGCTGTTGTTCACGGCATACTTGATGTCTGGCTTGAACAGCTCATTTTTCCGATGCTGAAAGACATCGATCAATGAGTCGGAAATCAATTTGGTTGAATCTAACTTCAGGAAGTTACGATTCTCTATCTTTTCAGGGTGAACAGCGTTTTCTTCTAAAAAGGCATCAACCAGACATTCCGCATCATGCTGCTGACCGCATGAAGACATGAAAAAAATGGAAGCTACACCTATTAGATATTTATAGAGAGAGCAGTTCATCGGGGGAAATGTTACTTTTGTGGAATACGTTTCAGTACAAGCAGCAGATGATTCCAGACCATCTGAACAGTCGGAATGTGCAGACGCTCGTCGGGCGTATGTACAAATCGAAGTGTCGGACCAAAGCTGACCATGTCTAACGATGGATAGCGCTCAGAGAACAGTCCGCACTCAAGACCTGCGTGAATGCCGCGAACCGTGGGATTCTTCCCGAAAAGCTCCTTATAGGTCTCCGTAACGATTTCGGTCAGCTTGCTGTCGGCTCGCATCTTCCAGGCGGGATAACCGTCGCTTGACCAGGCTTTAGCACCAGCCAGTTCGAAGGTGGCCACAATCGTGGCACACATGTTGTCAAGATTCGACATCACGTTGCTGCGCTGCGATGACAGAATCGTGATCTCGTTTTCATCCGTATGAACGCTGGCTATATTCGAAGAAGTCTCAACCATTCCGCCTAATGCTTCGTCCTGACAGATGGCATAGACGCCATTGTCAACAGCTTGCAGGGCCATGATAAAATTCTTTGCCACCGAACTTTCAATCACAGGCTCAGCATCGGTCGACTCCATCGTCCAGACCATTTCAGTATCCGTTACGTGGAACTCATCTTCTACCTGAGCAGCAAAAACATTCCAGTCGGCTTTCACGTTTTCTTTCACGTTATTTGGCACACCAATCACAAAGGAGCCATCACGAGGAATGGCATTGTGCAGTTTTCCCGAATGGAACTGAGCCAGTTGCACTCCATCGTAGCGTTTCCATTCCTGATAGAGAAATCGCCCGAGAATCTTGATGGCATTGGCTCGTTTCTTGTTGATGTCGTCGCCAGAATGACCGCCGACGAGTCCTTTCAGCTGAGCACGCATGAAGAAAAGGGTAGGGGAAGGCTGCTCACGCTTCATGGCAAACTTGGCCATCGTATTACGACCGCCTGCACACGATACAAAAATCTCGCCCTCATCTTCTGAATCGAGATTGATGAGATAGTCGCCCGTCATGAATCCGGGCTTCATGCCTTCTGCACCAGAAAGACCCGTTTCCTCGTCACGCGTAAAGACACACTCCAATGGGCCATGCTCAATATCATTGCTGTCAAGGATGGCCAATTCGATGGCACAGCCTATGCCGTCGTCGGCACCGAGCGTAGTGCCTTCGGCTGTCAGCCATTCGCCATCAATGTAGGTCTTGATGGCATCTTTGTCAAAATCAAAATCCACGTCGACAAGTTTGTCGCATACCATGTCCATGTGGCTCTGCAAAATGACGGTTTTGCAATTTTCCATGCCTTTGGTGGCCGGCTTGCGGATGATGACATTTCCCGTCTCGTCTACCAGAGTTTCGAGATGATGGCTTTCGCCCCAGCTCTTCAGATACTCAATCATCTTCTCTTCATGCTTTGATGGGCGTGGAATTTCGTTAATCTTTGCAAACTGTTCAAAGACCACAGCAGGTTTTAACTCACTTTTATTCATTATTAATCCTTTTTATTGTTCCGTTTATGAATTAATGATTAACTTTGCACCGCAAAAATAATAAAAAATGACGAAAATCTTTCTTTTAACCACGTTAATAATTGCTATAGCACTTGCATTTTTTTGTGTTAAGGTGATTTTTAAGAAAAACGGTCGCTTTGAGTCGCAGCATATTCATGACTCAAAAGCTATGCGTGAACGTGGCATTCATTGTGTGATTGATCAAGACAGAGAGATGCGCAGCAAAAAAAGATTTGCAGTCAGCGAAAGAAGCAATTAAACAAAAATCAATAAAAATTCGATGAAAAAAAACATTATCATTGCCTTACTTGCAGCATTTGCAATGGCATCATGCAACAATCAATCTCCAAAACTCGATGCTCAACCTGCTAACGATGACAACGCGCAAGCAGCGGGATTGCGTATCGCATACGTTGAAGTTGATTCTCTTATGACTCAATTTGAATTTGCAAAAGAAAAAAGCAAGGAACTGGAAAAGAAAAGTCTCAATGCGCGAAATACGCTGACTCAAAAAGGCAATCAACTTCAGGCCGCTGCCAACAACTTCCAGCAGAAGTTGCAAAACAATGGCTTCACCAGCCGTGAGCAAGCCGAGGGCGTACAGGCCGCGCTTCAGCGTCAGCAGAACGATTTGGCAGCTCTTCAGGCACGTCTTGAAAACGAGTTGGCTTCTGAGCAGCAAAAGTTCCTTGAGGCACTTCAAGATAGTCTGAACAATTATCTGGAGGTATATAATAAGGATAAGAAGTATGACATGATCATCAATAAGAGCGCCATTCTTTATGCCGGGAAGAAATATGACATCACTCAGGATGTGATCAATGGCTTGAATAAGAGATATAAGCGCGGTTCTGCAACTGCTGATAAGAAAAAAGATGAGAAATAAGCTATAACGGATTGATAACAAGCAAGTTGGGACGATTCTTTGCCGTCAGCTCAGACGGATGAGAATCGTCCCAATTTTTTTGGGTCAGTCGTTTTTTCCGGTGCACGTAGTCTAAATTAGGCAAAGATTTTTTGCAGTCTGAACACGAAAAATGCTGTGTCACATACACCTCTGAGCTGTGTCCTGAAGACCTTGACCTTCGGTAGAGCATCGCCATCTGTCCATAAACTATCCGCAGCGTGTAGAGGTCGCAGTCGGTTCGGGTAGTGTCAGCCATCTCAATGGCATCATAGAAAGCCTGCAAGGCTTCGGGTGAATCGCCCAAATCGCTGAGCACACAGCCTAAAAGATAATGGGCCAGCATGCGTTCGTTGCGTGTACCATGACGGTCGAAGTAATCGACGAGCTCTGTCTGAATACTGTCGGAGGGGAACTGAGTGAACAGCTTATTCTGTGCTTCTGTACGGTGCAGTAACACTTGCATTCGGAAATGACGGTTCATCTCGGCTTTGTTACAGTAAAGGCTGTCAAGAATGGCAAGCGCAGAGTCAGGATGTTCATTCATCACGATCCTGGCACGCATCAGCATATCCTCGTGCTGTCGGTTACCATCGCAAGCAAAAAGCATACAAAGTGCTATAATGATATATGCCACTTTTTCCATTCTGCCTGCAAAGTTAATCATTTATCCACCTGTCCTTCGCGCCGAGGGGTATATACTTGCAGGGGTTCGTCGAAGCGGTAGCCAGTACCCAGTTGTTCGGCCAGCCGTATGCCCAGGATGCCGTAGTGCAGGTCGGCGGCATGCAGCTCAAAGGTGCCGTCGCCATAGAGTATCTCACGAATGTGGGTGAGGCGGTCGAAGTTGTCGTCAACGCCCTTGACGGTCACCATCGCCTGACGGTCGTGACAGGTGACGAGGGCCATGTCCTCCACACACTCTGTGGCCACTTCGACCTGGGGCAACTGTCTGATTTCGGTGAGCACGGGGTCGTCGGCAGGTGCCGTCTTGCCCTCTACGGGTGTCACCTCCAGCTGGGGGGCGAAGGCAGTGAAGAGCGTGGCCACGAGGTCGCTAAAGCCGTTGAAGACCGAGAGGGTAACGATGAGTGCCATCGTGGCAACAGCGACACCTACTACTGAGATGCCGCTGATGACATTTGTTGATTTTTTAGAAAAAGAGGTAGCGCCGCGCTACATACAGTCCAAAGTTCATCGTTCGAACTATTTCTTGAGCAGTTCGTCAATACGGTCAATATAGTCGAGCGAGTCGTCGATGAAGAAGCGCAACTCCGGCACGATGCGCAGCTGATGGCGCACGCGCTGTCCCAGTGAGTAGCGAATCTGCTGAGTGTTCTTCTCGATGTTGCTCAGCAGTTCTTCTCCGCGCTCTGAGGGGAAGATGCTGAGATAGGCCGTGCAGATGCTCAGGTCGGGCGAGATCTTAGTACGTGTGACCGACACCATCACGCCGTGCATGGCGCGTGTCTGCTCCTGAAAAATCACGCTCAGCTCCTTTTGCAGCAGTCGGGCTATCTTGTTCTGTCTCGTTTCTTGCATAATGGTTGAATTTTGGTTCCTGCTGCAAAATTACAATTTTTTTTTCAAAACAAGCAGGTTTCGTCTATTAAGCTAATACTTTTGATGCGCTTCACGCATTAATTTTAAAAAAGTAGGAACAAAATCAAACAGGCTCAACTCTTCACCTCTTAAGGGGCAACCAGAGCTCGGATGAGTCTGTTTAATTTTGTTCCTAATTTGTTTGATTTCTTCGGCGAGCGAAGCGAGAAGAACTCGATTTTCTGCGTGAGGCGAATCAAATCATCCTCGCTGAGCAGAGTTATCGCTTAACGACCTTACCCTCCACAGGGTGCTTATACCAGTCTCTGGCCTTCGTGTGGTCGGCAGCCCATGTATTGAACTCAGGATAGGCATCCTTGATGCAGGTCTTCTCCGTAGGCCACTGCCACTTGCCCGGAACGACGATTCCGTGAGGATCCTGACCCTTGGTTGAAATCCTGATGGTGATGAGGCGGCCATCGGCTTGGGACACAAGCACGAACGAGCAGGTCTGGAAGTCAAAGCCGGCAGGCTTGCTGATTGTGATGGTGATTGGCTGAGCCGAGTCTTGGCCAGTATTGACCATCGAGCCTTCCTTGGCACCCAGTACCTTGTGCAGCTCGTCCTGGAACACCGGAGTGAGCTTGCGGTAGCTCTTCTCTGTCTTGCTGTCGAAGTAGAGCCACAGGTTATTGTTGGCACCGAGGGCCACGAGCGAAATGTCCAGTTTCGAGGCATCGTCGGCATTGTCCTGCACCTCAATCACACAGTCGTTCATGTCGTAGTCGCCGAAGTCCCGGTCCTCCCATACGTAGGTCCACACCTGCGGAACCGAAGGCACAGGCTCGGTGATTTCCCGGATGCGCTCCACACCCTCAGGAATCCAGAACACGCGGTCGTTGTAGTCCCAGTCGTTACCGTCCTCGCAGGCCACCACGACATTCTGGTTCAGCTGGAACACCTTCACGCGCTCGCCACCCTCGTCTTCAAGCACCACGCTGTCCTTCACCACCTTGAACTTCACCACGTCGCCCGGGGTGAACACATGGCTGTCTTCACCGCTGTTCAGGTCGCGGCAATAGAGTAGATGTCCGTGCAGCTCGAATTGTCGGGTCTCTTCCAAATAGTTGAAGAAGTCCCAGCCTCTGGGGTATTTGTCATAGATGGTGAACGATGCCGAGCCGAACTCGCTGTTCTGCGGCAGCCAGTCGTAGTTCATGACGGTTGTCGAGTCGCTGTTGCCGCCCACGTAGGCTATCGGCAGCGCATTGATGCTGTAGGGGTTCTTGATCACCTTCACCGCATTGGTGTAGTTGTGCTTGCCCATCACCTCACGGTTGTCCTGTCCCTCTGGCAGCACCGTGTGCAGCAGGTTGCGGAAGGTGTAGAAGTCTCTCATGTAGTAGAGATCCTCTTCGGCTTTCTTCTCTACAGGTGAAAGTCTGCGAGCGCCAGGTGCCTTGCGCACATTCTCATGACTATACACGAACGACACCTCGCTGTCCAGTCCGGGCGTGAAGGCACGGGCCACGCACTCGCCGCTCTGCGTCAGGCAGGCAGCATAGAGCAAGTCAGCGCTCTTGGGGGCGCGGAACTTGATTGTTGTCGTGCCGCCGTTGGTGAGCGATGCTGTTGCCAGGCGGTTGCTCTCGCCGGCATAGGGGTTGGCATCGAGCACGGCCACGGTGCTGATGTTGTCGAGGTCGGCATCGGCCTTAATGGTGATGCTATACTCCTCGGTGAGCGACCAGTCCTGTTCCTTGTCAATGGTCACTCCCAGCACCTTCTCGGCATAGGCCACACGCCCCGCATTGGTCACCACAGCGGGGGTGCCTCCGTCATCGGTGGTCTCCTCGGGCTTAGGTTGGTTCTCATACAAGTCCTGTTTGCAGCTGCTGAGTGCCATTGCGCCAAGGAACACCAGACCGAATGCCTTCCTCCAGCTACTTGAGGACAACACAAAATGATTCATCATTCTTTTCATATTCGTTAACTAATTAATAATTGAACTTTCTCATCATTATTTAGAAGTTGATGGTGACGGTCTTCGTTTCGTTCTTGTTGATCGTGACGGGTTGCGTCAGTGTGTAGATGCCTCCCTGTTGTGCGCTGTAGTAGCGCAGTTGCAGTGACTCTTCAGCCGAGGTACAGAACACGGTGAACGGCATGCCTACACGTCCTGTGCCCCGGCACTCGCTGCCTGCAAACACGGCCACTTGGTCGTCGGCAGCTGCGGTGAACGGCATTGTGCCCGGCAGACTGACCGTCAGTCGGCCCTGCACGGGATACCTCTTGCAGCTCTGCAGCAGTGGCGGCACGAAGTCGCTGTCGAATCCGTAGTCAGAGTCGTCGGAGAGAGTCTCCTCGCCCTGCACCGTGAAGAGTTGGCGCAGCTGTGTGCTGTAGTAGCTCAGTGTGAGCATCACCTTTTGCTCGTTGGCCTTTCCGCGCACCTTCAGCACGAAGAACACGTTGCCTGCCTTGTCGCGGTTAGGTATGGATGGCTTGGCCCGGCACTCGTCGCCCACGAAGACCGTCATGCGGTCGTCGGCAGTGTAGTGGGCGGCCAGCTCGTCCTCTAACTTCGCCAGTATGGTTGTCGAGGTTGTGTAGAGCGACTGGTCCGGGTCTGTCCACTGGGGCTGTGGGTCGCTGCCGGTCAGATCCACGCTCCATGTCGGCTTCTCCGCTTGCGCGAACGTCGATGGGTTCTCAGTCGGCACGTTCTCAGTCGGCACGTTCTCGTCATTGTTGTCCGACGAGCAGCCCCACGCTATGGTGAGGGCTGCCGTCAGCATCATTGTCTTTATAATCTTCGTTGTCATGTCGTTATTCTAATATATAACGTGATTTTCTTGTTTTTATTTCATCGTTCTCTTTCGTCTGTCGTAGCGATTATTTCACGATTCTCTTTCGTCCGTTGTAGAGATACACGCCGCTGCGCTTGGGAGCCGCTGGCAGCTTGATGCCATCGAGAGTGTACCATCCCTGTTGCGGCTGATCGGTGGTCTTGACGAAGCTGATTTGCGTAGGCTCAGTGGGCGAGCCGCTGATGCCGTTGGCCCTGTAGGTCATCACCTCCTCGGTGGTGGCGATGGTTTCTCCGTTGCGCATGATGGCGAAGGAGAGCGGAGCCTCCACGTCGCCCGCAATGCTCAGGAAGAAGAGCGGCTGCTGTTGGGTGTTCTGCGATACTTTCGCAGAGCACAGGACGGCTTCGCCTACTTGCTCGCCTCCGGCGTAAGCCACCAGTCGGTCGCCCTCTTCCAGCGCTAAGTCCACGGCCTCGGCCACGAGGCTCATCGTGGTGCTGAAGAGCATCGGGGCTCGGTGCGATTGCGGCTGGCTCAGGTCGATGAAGGTCTCGCCCGGCTCATAGAAGGGATAGGTGAAGCTCACCGTGTCGGCCTTCTGGCGATAGAGCTGATAGCCCTCGCCGGGCTGCATGTAGCGCAGGTTGCCGAGCCACTGTCCGCCGCCCTTGCCGTCGGAGGTGAACATGGCAAACTCCGTCTGGCTCTTCACCACGTCGCCTGAGGTGGCGCGGTCGAAGTAGTCGGCCAGTGCCGTTGCCACCGGCAGGTTCAGCAGCGGCGTGTAGCCTATGCTGTTCCAGCCCGGCTTGATGGTGAGCGTGCGCTCCTCCTTGCTCTTGTAGGCGCGTCCCCATAGCTCCACCTTCTGGGCCTTCTGCACTTTCACGCGGTAGCTGTAGCGCTGCGACAGGCTGATGTGTTCTGCTACATCGTCGGTGTTGCTCATCCAGATGCCGTTGCGGTAGGCCAGTGTCAGGTCTTCCGTGTCCTCGGTCAGGATGTCGCCGTCCTGCCAGTTGAACATGGTCTGTATGTCTTGCAGATTGTTCAGGCGGGCGTTATAGACGTTGAACGACATCCAGTTCCATCCCTCGGCCAGGTCGATGGTCTGCAGGTACATGTTGTCGGCATACATCAGCACCGGGTCGTCCACAGTGCCTGCGATGGTCTGCTTGGCAAACGTCACGGCCGGCGATGCCGAGATCTGCATGGTCTTGCCCGTGGTGTAGTGCCAGAGGCGGAAGAAGAGCAGGTCGCCCACTGCCGTGCTGTCGTAGGCGGTGAGGTAGAGCATGCTGCGGCCTGTGGTGGCGTCGTAGTCGATGTTGTTCACGCCCACGCAGTTGCCGTCGGCATCGAAGGCGGCCACCTTGTCGCGCTTGTCGGTGACGAGTATGTTGTTCAGATAGACCTGTGCCACGATGTTCATCGAGTAGCGTCGGCGCTCTGGGTCTGCCTTCCACTGCGGAGCCTCGCCCTCGATGGTGAGTTCCAGGAAGAGCGGCTCGCTCATGCCCTCCTCGTCGGTCACGTAGATGATCTGGTCGTAGGTGCCCACGTTCAGGTCCTTGCTCACGGTGAAGATCACGTGCTCCTCGTCCATCGGCTCAATCTCGCCGCCCACCTTGTCAACGGTGAGCCAGCGCGGCAGGTTGTCGATGGTGAAGGTGTGGGCCTTGCCGCTCTTGTTCACGATATCCATCTCTACCGACTCCTCCATGCCGGCGCCTAAGGTCTGGATCACATGTCTCTTGGCCCACTTCAGCGGGTTGCGGTCCACGTAGAAGTACTCTGTGGCGGCTGAAGCCATGAAGTTGCCGTTCTTGTCGGGTATCTCCGACACGGTGACGTAGATGTTGCGCTTGTTGATGCGTGCGTTGTCCTCGTCGATGTTCACCTCCAACTGGTTGGTGCGCCCGATGTAGCTGAAGTTCAGCACGCGCAGGTGTTCGGCAGCCTGCAGCGGTGCGCCCACATGCTGGTCGATGCGTGCCATGATGCTGTCCACGGGCATGGCGAACACGCTGTCGCGCTTGCCGGTGTCGTTGCCGTCATTGTCGCGCTTCACCACCTTGCTCAGGGCGTAGGGCATCAGGGCCAGCTCGCCGCTCTTCTGCATCTCCTGGCGGTCGAAGTCCATATAGACCTTCAGGCCGCGCTCAGTGCCCATGGGCGACTTGGTGCTGTAGCGCTTGACGAGCGTAGCGGGCAGTGCCTGCTCGAAGAGGGCCAGTCCGTCGATGTAGCCCGTCAGTGGGTTGTCCTGCATGATGTCGGGGTTGCCGCTCTCCTGCCATACCATGTTGCCGAGGAAGAAGCGGTTGCCGAGCATGCCGCCCAGGGTGTCGGTAGCCAATTGAACCGTTGGTGCGGTACTTCAGCGTGTGGCCCTCGAAGCCGATGAAGAAGCTGTTGCGTGCATCCTCGTCGGTGGCGGCACCGGAGCCGTTGGCCAAGAGTGTGCCGTTCTGCTCGGCGGTCTTGAACCAGAACATCAGTGTGTAGTCCTGCTCGTCATCGCGCTCGAAGAGGTCGGCCTGCAAGGGCAGGCCGTGTAGCTTGATCTCAGTTTTAGCCCTTCCGGTCTTGGGTACGGGGTTGCCGTCGGCATCCTTCTTCCAGTTGGAGCCTAAGAAGGCTATAACCTCATCGGCTGACTTTATCGAATTGTGCATAATGGGCACTGCATCGCCGTCTTCCACCGTCCAATCACTACCCAACTGGGCTGCAAGGTCACTGGGCGACATCGACCCTACCACATTGCATATTTTAGGCCAGTTCTGGTAGCTCCAGTTGTTGGTCTTGTTGCCTGTGTTGCAGTTCACTTCATAATTATTTGTGTCAGAAATCATTGATTGAATCGAGCTACTGTATTGACCATGCTCCAGGCAGTTGTAGAGATTGATGGAAGAATTATAACCAAAACAAATGGAAGATGTTACAGAAGCTTCAAGACTACCATCAAAGAGACAGTCCTTGATATAGAGTTTGTCCTTGTTTGCGTAGCCAACAAAGCCAGATGCAAAACTACCTTGGCTTTTTATATTAGCCGACACCCAACAGTTAAGGATATAGTTGGTACTATCGTTAAGACAAGAGGACTCTCCTACCAAACCGCCAATACAGTTACGGCTGGTGGTGATTGTTCCTGTCAGCCTGAGGTTTTTAATCGTGTAGCCTTTGGCTTTATAGAACAGGCCTTCATAGTCATTATAAGAGTTGATATCCAATTTGATGGTGTGACCATTCCCATCGAAAGTGCCACGATATCTATAACTCCACCCTCCGACTTCATGTGTGACGGTAATGTCAGCCATTAGCACGGCATTTACGTCGCTTTTGCCGCCAGCTGCTTGCACCATGTTGCAGAAGGTGTCCCAGTCGGCGGCATTTTTGATGACGATGTGGGGGTACTTCTTATATTCGTGGGTGCAGTAGTTGTCGGTGAGGGTCACATTGTCATCATTCGCTGCACATACCCACGTTTCGCAGTCATCAAATTTCGTCATGATGGTATCTGGCGAGAAGAAGCAGTTCTTCAGCTCTGCCTTGCCCTCATTCTCCATCCATCCCACGAAGCCGCCGTTGCCGCTGGCATTCTCGCCCTC
>CACXXD010000019.1 GCA_902771445.1 uncultured Prevotellaceae bacterium | reverse complement strand
ATCGTCAAGCACGAAATCCTGCCCAAATGGAACTATCTTGTCAGATGCAACTGAGGACATATGAATTGTACCAAGTTATTTTTTAACGATTACTAAATAAACAACAATGAAGACAACACTTGAAAAGCGTGATGGCAAGATGGTTGCAACGCTGATTGGAGAACTCGACACCGCAGCTGCCATCGATGTCGAAAAGGCTTTACAGCCACTGTATGAGAGCAAGGGAGTCGATGTGGTTATCGACTGCGAGAAACTGGAGTATATTGCATCGTCAGGACTGCGCATCCTGCTGAGCATTCTGAAGAAGACGAAGGCTGGTGGCAGCAAGGTGACGCTGCTGAATGTCAACGATGAGATACGCACTGTTTTCGAGCTCACTGGGTTCATTTCGCTTTTTGACTTTGCTTAGTCTGTAGCTGCCGATGAGTGTGATTGAAATGATACTCTTGTCGGTGGCTTTGGCCATGGACTGTTTCACGGTGTCGGTGGTCAACGGTGTGCTGATACGTCGCATGGCATGGGCTGTCATGGCGAGAACGGCTTTTCTGTTCGGCTTGTTTCAGGCACTCATGCCTCTGTTGGGATGGGTGCTGACAAGCCGAGCAGCTCGTTACATCGAGGCATACGATCACTGGGTGGCTTTTGGGCTGCTGGCTTATCTGGGCATAGGCATGTTGCGTGAAGCCGATCGCCCGATGGAAGAGCATGACTTTGACCCTCGCTATCTCAAAACACAGTTGACGCAAGCTGTTGCCACCAGTATCGATGCCCTTGCGGTAGGTATCTCGATGGCCGTGATGGGCTATGAGCGGATGGAGCAAATGATTCTTCCGCTTTTTGTCATCGGCATAGGTTCGCTTCTGCTGAGTGTGACAGGCTTTCTACTTGGCATCAACTTTGGAACGAACATTCGTCGCAGGTTGCAGCCTGAGAGGGTAGGGGGCATCATCCTTATCGGTATTGGACTGCGCATTCTTGTCAGTCATCTGCTTGAAAATTGAAGATTGAAGATTGAAAATTGAAGATTGGTGCATGCGCAGCGGAATTTTCAATTTTCAATCTTCAATTTTCAATCTAAAAAAGTGAGAGGGCATTTCACATAAGCGTGAATGTCCTCTCGTTTTTTAATTCATAGCCTTTTTTCAGCAGGCTATTTTGCTTTTGACTTATTTCTTGTTCAGAGCCAAGTCGATTTCAACGGCGATAGAAACGGTAGCACCCACCATTGGGTTGTTGCCGATGCCGAGGAAGCCCATCATCTCAACGTGGGCAGGCACTGAAGAAGAACCAGCGAACTGAGCGTCTGAGTGCATGCGGCCCATCGTATCGGTCATACCGTAAGAAGCAGGACCTGCAGCCATGTTATCGGGGTGCAGTGTGCGACCTGTACCGCCACCAGAAGCTACTGAGAAGTAGGGCTTGCCAGCCAGTGTGCGCTCCTTCTTGTAGGTGCCAGCCACGGGGTGCTGGAAGCGGGTGGGGTTGGTAGAGTTACCAGTGATTGATACGTCAACGTTCTCCTTCCACAGGATGGCAACACCCTCGCGAACGTCGTCGGCACCGTAGCACTTCACCTTGGCGCGAGGACCGTCGCTGTAGGGAACTTCCTTCACAACCTTCACTTCGCCAGTGTAGTAGTCGAACTGTGTCTGCACGTATGTGAAGCCATTGATGCGGCTGATGATCATAGCAGCATCCTTGCCCAGACCGTTCAGAATGACGCGAAGGGGCTTCTTGCGCACCTTGTTGGCTTTCTCGGCAATCTTGATGGCACCCTCAGCAGCTGCAAAGCTCTCGTGGCCGGCCAGGAATGCAAAGCACTCAGTCTCCTCGCGCAGCAGACGGGCAGCCAGGTTGCCGTGACCCAGACCAACCTTGCGGTCGTCGGCCACTGAACCGGGGATGCAGAAGCTCTGCAGACCGATACCGATAGCCTCGGCAGCCTCGGCAGCACTCTTCACACCGCGCTTGATGGCGATGGCAGCACCGCAAACGTATGCCCACTTGGCATTTTCGAAACAGATGCGCTGTGTGTCTTCGCACATCTGATAGGGATCAACACCAGCCTTCTCGCAAATCTCGTTGGCCTCTTCAATACTATTGATTCCGTTCTCCTTCAGAGCAGCCAGCACCTGATTGATGCGACGCTCGTAGCTCTCGAATGATACTTTTCTTATCATAGGAATAATCTTTTTGCTTGTTAATTCTTAATTTTCAATTCTCAGTTCTCAATTACTCCTTGCGTGGATCAATAGCTTTAACAATTCCCTGCTCAGCAGTTGTGCGACCGTAAGAGCCAGTGAACTTCTTCACAGCCTCGTTGGCATCCATGCCGTTCTTGATGGCTTCCATCATCTTGCCCAGGTGAACGTACTCGTAGCCGCAAACCTGATTGTCCTTGTCCAGGAACTGCTTGGTGATGTAGCCCTCTGTCAGTTCGAGATAGCGAGTGCCTTTGGCAACGGTGCCATAGAGCGTACCAGTCTGTGAGCGCAGACCCTTGCCCAGATCTTCCAGACCAGCACCGATCACCAGACCACCCTCAGAGAATGCACTCTGTGTGCGTCCGTAGACAATCTGCAGGAACAGCTCGCGCATAGCGGTGTTGATGGCATCGCACACGAGGTCCGTGTTCAGCGCTTCAAGAATAGTCTTGCCAGGCAGAATCTCGCTTGCCATTGCGGCTGAGTGAGTCATGCCAGTGCAGCCAATCGTCTCGACGAGAGCTTCCTGAATTACGCCGTCCTTCACATTGAGCGACAGTTTGCAGGCACCCTGCTGAGGAGCGCACCAGCCAATACCGTGGGTATAGCCCGAAATGTCCTTGATCTCCTTGGCCTGAATCCACTTACCCTCTTCGGGGATTGGTGCAGGACCGTGGTTGGGGCCTTTGGCCACAACGCACATGTTTTCAACTTCTTTTGAATAAATCATGTTATTGCTTTTTAATAAAAAAAGTGTTTGTCACTTAATCTTTTTGCAAAAGTACGAAATAATCCCGAAAAACTACCTAATCATAGGTATTCTTTTTCGGGACATTAAGGAAATTTAGCAGGCCTTTCAATTTCGATAATTGAAGATGGAACATTGAAGATTGAACATTCGGCTGCGCATGCCAGCAATTTTCAATCTTCAATTTTCAATTTTCAATCAGAATGGCAGTGGCCCGTCTGGTGGCGGAAGCGGAGCCCCATCGAATCCGCCAATGCCTGCGGGAGGCATGTTGGCATCGGCTCCTCCGTTCACTTTCGAGCCCAGTATTTCTCCTCCGCTGTCGTGTGCGGGCCTACTTGAAATGCGGCTGTCTTCAGGATTTTCAAAACGTGTGAACTCGCCTCTGAACGTCAGCAGCACGTCGCCAGTAGCACCCTTACGGTGCTTGGCTATGATGATCTGGGCCATGCCGTGCAGGTCGCGCCCGTTGTCGTCCTGATAGATGTGATAGTACTCCGGGCGATGCACGAAAAGCACCATGTCGGCATCCTGCTCGATGGCTCCGGATTCTCGTAAGTCGCTCAGTTGCGGACGTTTACCTTCCAATCCTTCACGCGATTCTACGCCACGGTTCAGCTGCGAGAGCGCCAGTATTGGAATGTCGAGTTCCTTGGCCAGTCCTTTCAGCGATCTCGAAATAGTGCTCACCTCCTCCTGTCTTGATGAGAATCTCATGCCGTTGGCATTCATCAGTTGTAGGTAGTCAATCATGATGATCTTCACACCATGCTCGCGAACCAGTCGACGGGCCTTCGTGCGCAGTTCGAAAACCGAGAGTCCGGGTGTGTCGTCAACATAGAGCGGTGCGCCATAGAGGCCGTTGATGCGCTTGTCCAGTCGGTCCCACTCGTCGGGCTGCAGCTGTCCGCTTTGCAGATGCGAGCCTTGTATCTCGCAGACATTTGAGATCAGACGGTTCACCAGTTGCACGTTCGACATCTCGAGCGAGAAGAAGGCGATGGGGATATGGGCATCCGAAGCAATGTTCTTGGCCAGTGAGAGAGCGAACGAGGTCTTGCCCATTGCAGGGCGTCCCGCGATGATGACCAGATCGCTCGACTGCCAGCCAGCCGTAATGTCGTCCAGCTTGTGATAGCCCGTGGGAACACCCGTTAGACCGTCGGTATTGGCTGCTGCCTTGCTGATCATGTCGATAGCATTCTTGATGACGGGATCCACCTGCGTGTAGTCTTTCTTCATGTTCTTCTGCGAGAGTTCGAAGAGCGAACCTTCGGCCTCCTGCATCAGTTCGTCCACGTCGATGGTCTCGTCGAATGCCTTCGTCTCAATCACGCTGGCAAACGAGATGAGCTGCCGCGCAAGGAACTTTTGTGCAATGATGCGAGCGTGATACTCGATGTGAGCACTCGAAGCCACCTTCGACGATATTTCGGCTATGTAGGTTGGACCGCCCACCTCCTCCAACTGTCCTTTCTTCGACAGTTGGTCTGTCACGGTCAGCATGTCTACAGGTCGTTCTTCCATACTCAGATCGCGTATGGCACTGTAGATCATCTGGTTGCGTGGCTCGTAGAAGCTTTCCGGGAAGAGCATTTCGCAAACCACTGCGTAGGCATCTTTGTCGATGAGGAGTGCGCCCAGCACAGCTTTCTCTACCTCCAGTGCTTGCGGTTGCAAGTGTCCGTAGGTCGTGTCAACTGGCTGTTGTCTGTTCGTGCGTCGCTTGTTCGTATTGTTTTGTTCTGGCATAGCTGTTCGGATTATTGGGTTGCAAAGTTATACATTTTTTTTGATATTACTAATAAGGTATAGACAAAAAGTCTTGCTGAAAACAGATTCCTGTCGTCAGCAAGACAAAAAATGTAGCTATGCAGCGTTCGCTTTCCACCATCTCTTGATAGCTTTCTTGAACTTCCTGTTCAGTTGCGAGTAGCGGGTGTCCAGCCATGCCCTGTCACGGTTCACCTCAAGCGCAACATCTGTCGGTGCAACGTTCTCAATGAAACGGCGGCGCCAGATGTAGCAATCTTGTTCATTCCAAGCCATCTTGGCAGAAAAGTCGTACAGGAAAGCCTTTGCCCTCACTCGAACTTCTTCATCGGAAAGGTCGGTGCCAAACACGTCAGACAGCAGATTGGCACCGGCTTTGGTCTTGCACCATTCGGCCATGTCGGTTACGAAATCAGAAGACACGGTGACCACGCGATTCGCCTTGTTGCGAAGCACTTCCTCTTCGTTGACTTCAACCGACCGCAACAGGGCGTCTTTCAACTTCTTCTCTCCAGTCTTCTTTGCTGCCTCATACTCTTCGCCACTCGTGTGCATTCGGCTCATGATTTCGTTCTTGGTGAGCCTGTCTACATAGATGGCCGTCAGCAACTCATAATACTTGCTGCCAGTCATCAGGTCGTCGATCACCATCTTGCATTCCGTTGGCGACCGAGAGAGGAGCGCAAGCCGAGTGTTGCCTGTTGTACGCGAGGGAACATCATTAATCAAGCCCTCCTCAGTCAGCCATTCCACCACCACATTCCTGACCACTTTCCTCAGCCAGGCAAAGAAAGAGCACCGACCTTGAAAGGAGGCCAATGGCGACCAGGTTCCCTCTGCCCACAATGCCAAGTAGACGACGGTGCTGAAATCGTCGGGATTCACCGTCACGCCATACTCCTTCTGAAGATCATAAACCATCTTTGAGCGTAGAGGGGCAATCTGGCACGTCTTCGTCTTCCTCCTGCCCTTCTTGTCGGTCATCTCCGTGTCGAAGAAAAATTGTTGGCAGTAGTCAGCACTACTCTTCAGATTCCTGATGAACTCATCACCCTCTGCCTTGTAGTCCTTGGGCTCTTCTGCCTCCAAGTCTTGCTTCTCACCAAGATTCTTGATGATGGCATTTCCACATTTAACAAACTCGTCCGTTGGATTATACAGATCATTATATAAATAATTTTCTGCCAAATCCGTTCTACACTGACGGACACAGTACCCCCTTTGTGGGGATGTATCCCTGGCTTCCTGCCGCCTTGCGGCCTCCGCCTTTTTGCATACCTGCGTATCCATACTTGTAATTCGCTACACAATTGCAATTTTTCCATATTCGTTTACTTTGGAAAAAGTGCGATGTGTAGTGCAAAATACGTATGATCATTGCACGATATGACATAAAAAATCTATTATACTGTTGTTAAACGTAAATTTTGCCCCAAAAGTACGAAAAATCCCTGAGAAAAAAGCGAATATTTCTGTTAAGATTTCTGAAAGTCTAAAAAATATCGTACTATGCTGTTGTCCGAAACTTCTTCTAATTTCTTTTCGGGTTCTGCATTTGCTAGAATTCAGAGACTGCATGTTTTGTAAAAATAATTCATAAAAAAAAGGCCCTTCTGAAAGTGGCATTCTGGAACGAGGACATGCCTGCCATTCCGGCATGCCAGAGCCATCGTTTTGAGATTGATATTGAATCAAAGTGGGTTTGCAGCCATATCAAACTGAGTTTTAGCATCCGTTACGTTCTGATTCAAGTAAGAACTCAGTTTGATATGGTTGCAAACCCACTTTGATTCAATACAAATCTCAGCACGAAGGCCACTGAATGACTTTCGAAATTGTTCGAAAGGCGAATCCCTTGACGGTGAGAATTGTTCTTTTTGTGAATTTAATTTTTGCAACGTACTGTAAATCAGTAACATGCGCAACCCCTTTCAATACTCGCATATTTGCAAGTGACTTAGTGCTTGGTGATTTCCATGCGATTCTCAGAGGGGTGTTTGTCAAGAAAATTCATAATTTCAGTTTGTTCAAATTTAGCAGTGGCAAGGCTGAAACAGTTCGTACCTTTACTGCTGTTCGAGGTAGGGGCAGGCCCTGTGCCAGCCCGCTTGCCCCTACAGGATGACAACCGCACAGCACGAAAAATATTATGTTTTTCCAATAAATGACCGTGCTATGTAAATCCGAATAACTATCGTTAGTCGGACAATTTTCGGAGTTTTTGCTTACAAGCAAAAGTCCTGTTGCGACCCATTGAAACAAGCCTCCCACTAAAGTCTGTAATGTGCAGATTTAGTGGGAGGCTGGCTTAACATTATTATTTATTTACAATCTTTTTTCTATCCTTAATAAGGATTCCTTTCTTTGTGCTGTTTGTTTCTTGACCACTAAGATTATAAACTTTCGATGGATGGTCATCGCTAACTGTTGCCTTCATTCCAACGATTGTCGAAGGTGTAATGCTTTCGGGATAAAAACGAACAGCTTTGCCTTCTAAAGTTGTAAACTCTATTTCGTTGATTTCACCGATACTATTGTTTCCGTTAAGTATAACATTGTTAATGGGAATCGTAAGCAATAGCCCTTCAGATTCCAGAATTGCATTGCCCTGCTGGTTCAGGCATACGATCTGATAGCCGTTTCCTTTTTGGGCTATCTGAATTCCGTACTTTGCTTTTTTCTTGTCCGTGTTGCCAAACCTGTCACTTGGGTAAATCACATAATCCCCATAATCTTCTTCCTCATCAGCAATGGGTGTTATGCCTTCATTAAGTGCAATAAACATCTGAAAAGCAAAAAACTGATGCTGATGATTGTCAGAACTTGGACTTGATAGATATATTTTGATTTGGCTTTTTCCGTCATTATCAGGGTCATCATACTCTGCCTGTAGGCTGCATTCGCATCCTTCTGCTGAGGATTTGAAATAAATTTTGTCCCCAGCCATTGCATTGCTCATCAATGTGAGCAATGCAAAAATCATAAAATGTATCTTTTTCATTGTATAAAACTTTTTAGATTAATATTGATTAACTTCAAGAAATCTTTTCATTGCCCTTGCTCCAGCAATGCCACCACCAAAGATTATTCTAACAATCTCGCCGGCATCGGTAATAGTAATGCTGCCGTCTTTGTTGACATCAGCTGCACAGTCGTTGAATTCATCAGTAGACTTACCTAAGATGTAATTTACGATAAGTCCGGCATCTGTAATAGTGACATTACCGTCTCCATTGACATCTCCAGGAATGCATGGGGAATCAGAATACACTATGATTTTGGAGGCTGAATCGTTAGGACGGACAGCTTTCAATGAGCCTCCTTCTTCAACAGCCGTCAGTTCTGTGTTGCTAAGATATGCTTCATACTCTCCTTCCAAAACATCTTCTTCCGCTTTTATGGTAATGTAAGCGAGAATGCCTTCATTTCCAGATAGATTGTTAAGAGTCATTGTTGATAGTACAAACTGATAGTTCCCATTAGGTAATTTAACACATTGGAGAGAATGTTGCTTGGTGGCTCTGCCAGAGAGTTCGACGGCATAACCTTCCTCTTCATCGTCATAAAGGACTGACAAGCCTTCGGGCAGTCTTAATTCAAATTGCATCATGCGAATGACGTCATCATTATTAAGTTCAATGGGTAACACAGCTGTTTTACCTGCTTCAACGCTAATATTAGTAGCAGCGAGATGATTTTCATGAAGCGGAATTATCTGCCATGTGGGAACCCACCAACTGCAAGCCTTGTACTTTTCTTCTGTTCCAAGTGGAATATACCATGTACAATTATCTGGGATGCCGTCAAACGCCAGATTGCCTACTTCGACATTTTCAATATTCTTAATTGCACACTCTATTGTCGAAAGTCCACGGCAGAAACGGAATGCACTTCTGCCAATCTTCGTAATATCGCCATGTAGTTTCACAAATGACAGAGAACCACAAGCCGAAAACAGACTTTGGGCTATCTCTTCCAACGACTTGGGAACTAAGAAAGTCTTCAAGCTATCGCAATCGTTGAATGCCTCGTAACCTGCAAATTTAACATTTTCAGGAAGCTGAATACTATTTAGCGAACACCCTTCAAAGGCATGTTGGCCTATTGAGTCTACAGACATTGGCACTGTGAAATTTTGTATATTTTTACATCCCATAAAAGCATTATCCGCAATTGTTGTTACGCCCTCTGCGATCTTAAAGTTTTCTGAGTACAAAGCGATGGGGCATCTGACTATTGCCTTTTTGTCCTTAGAGTATAATACGCCATCATCACAGCTAAAAAATGGATTAGAATCATCAACCTCAAACTTTTGTAACGAGTAGCAATAACCGAATGCTGTTCTATCTATGTCTTTCACTTTCGCTGGGAATGTGATGTTTTTTAGACTTGCACAACCCAAGAACGTGAATGATAATATTGAGGACAATTGAGAAGAAAGTGTCACAGAAGAAAGAGCAGAGCAGCCGTAAAATGCGCTGCTACCAAGTCTTTCCACAGAATTAGGGAGCTCAATTTCCGCCAATTGTTTAGCGGAATAGAAAGCACTTCCTTCTACAGAGATTACAGAACTGGGAATGAAAACTTTTTCAACATTTGAGTAATAGAAAGCATGGTCACCAATAGTAATAGTTCCATCAATAATACTGTATTGTGGACAATTACTATTTGGAACACGAATGAGTTTTGTTTCATCCTTGCTATAAAGTACTCCATCTATGGATTTAAAGTACTGATTTCCATCGTCCACATTGATTGCTTTGACATTCGGACAACTATTGAAATTACTCGTATTGAACTTTACCAAAGTGGCAGGAAAGTTAACTGTTTCTAGTCTATTGCAGTCCTGGAATGCTTGATCTATTTCTGTGCAACCTTCAGGAATAGTAACCTCTTTCAAAAGATGACTATTACTAAAAGCACCATAGTCTATCCTAATAGTATTATCTGGCAATAAAAGTGCCTTTAGATTATTGGCATAAGAAAACATATAACGCCCTATCACATTGTCTTCCGTTGCACAAGTCATAGTTGACAGATATGGATATTTATCCCCGCCTGCTTTGATGGTACAATCTTTAATATTAAGGTATTCTAGATTGCCATTTACTAACATCTCGCGAATAACAGTAATGTCTGTTCCGTTCAGTTCACCAGTAATAGTGAGGCTTTTTGCAGTTAACTTGCTGTCAACTGGAATTCTTGAAGCCAATTGGCCTTGAACATTGTTGGGAACTTCTATATCTACCACAACCGGAATTACCACATATTCGTAAATTGCCACAGTTGAATTGTGCCATCCATCATGTGTTCCAATGGCTTTTATGGTTGTGGTTACATCAAATTTACGTGGTTCCGAGTATAACAATTTGCTATCTTCTGTAGGTGTACTCCCATCTGTTGTATAGTATATGGTATTAGCATCAACACATTTAATTGTAACTTCTCCGTTTGATTCAGAGATTATTGGTGTAGAAACGACATAATCGTTTACAGATAGTTGAGCAATCTCTGATGTATTAGCGGGATTGATGGTAACAGCAATGGCCTTAATAGTCAGATTTCTCTTTATGTCGATAGGAGCAATATATTTCTGCGAAGAAGTAGTGGGGGTATTTCCATCAAGC
Organism: uncultured Prevotellaceae bacterium; assembly: GCA_902771445.1. GTDB lineage: Bacteria > Bacteroidota > Bacteroidia > Bacteroidales > Bacteroidaceae > Prevotella. Next base: position 18,757 of record CACXXD010000019.1, on the reverse strand, counting down.
GTATAGTAAACCATAGCCCCCGCTGTACCACATGCTATCGTCATCTTGTGATTTTCGTCAACAACAATATTGGGAGTTTCTACTAGTACTGGGGCTTTCGGATAGAAAGTTGCTGACGTATACACAGAAACATCTTCTTGTGTAGTGTTATCCCCAGACTTCTTCCTCTCAATGGTACCCCAAGTTTCATTTATCTTCATATATGAGCCATCTTGGGCTATCACCACATGCAGTCCATTGTCTGAAGAGAAGTTGTTCAGGAACAAGTTCTCACCCAATTGCTGTGGAACAGGAATCGTGAAGCTACCATCATCCTCGTAAACACCATAGACAGTATTTTGATTATGTTCAGCGGTATATCCACGTTCAGTTACAATTTGGTCAAAGCCCTTAAACCAATATTTTTTTGAATCGGTTCCGTCTTTTACCACTGCAACATCCCATATCTTATGTTCATCTGCCTTATCAAGTGCTAACACTTTTAGATTACCAGTAAGAGGTAAGATCTGGGGGACTTCAGGCTCAGGATCATCAATTATGTTATCTGGAATTATCCCTAACAGGTCAAGGGACACCACCCCATCTTTTGTTATGGCACGATACCAGTCGTTTGCTCCCATAGAAGTACGCATACGAGTGGGAATTGACGAATCAATCCCTTTTGCATAAAGGGCGATATAGTATTGGCTATCTTCTGTGAACGTTGCATCATCAAATTTTATATCGGCGTTTTTGTCCGACAAGTAAGAATAGCCAGCATTACAATTTCTCGTGTCAGAATAAAGTGACTTAATAAAATTCCAGTTTTTGTCAAATACACCAACACCATAGATGCCGTTAAACATCACCTGCTTAGAGTTAGCGCTATTGCTATAGCAAATTGGATTGAACCTTGCTTTGAGAGAACTGTTTACAGCAACTGTCCTTCCTAATGAAAAAAAATTGGAATAGAAAACATCCTTAGGCTCTCCAACAGTTTCTTTAGCAACAAGGAGTATCATACTTTGCTCCGAAGAGAAGTTGTATTTACCAGGATTCAGTGCATCTAATTCATAATAGCCATCGCTTTTGCCGTTCCATCCAAAATTGAAATGATACCGTCCCTCACTGTCAACACCATCTAAAACAAAACGATGGCCACCAAGAGAGCCTCTTCCACCATAAAGAATAGGACGTTTGGCATTCAATTCACAAACTATCAAACTGTCCCAAGTTTGTCTTTTATAATAGTCCTTTGCTGCATAATAAATATTGGGATTATAGCCAAAATGGTGAATAAGAGCATAAGGAAGATCATACGGAGCAGCTCCAGAACCAGAAGGTGTATATTCCATAAACACTGAGATACCACATGCGTGCATTAGTTTTGCAACTTCATTCTTTTCTTCATCTGTTCGTTCTGAAACCCATTGCACTTCTCCATTGTCATCAAAATAGTAATCGTATGTGTCACGCATTTTACTCCAGTCAAAATGTTGAGAGTCAAAATTCATATTTTGAAGTATACCATTGTTCGTAGTATAACTAACGCTGCCTCCTTGTCCACTGTCAGGATATTTGTGATATGCCATAACTTGTGCCATAGCTGTTGCAACACACCCAGTATAACAATTTTCTCCGTTAAATTGAGGGCATTGCATCCAATATGTATTACAGTCTTTATTACCCTGACCCCATTTAGTTGACAGAAGTGGAGCAATAGGAGTTGCGTTTTTGGGGGATTTGTAAACAATAGTGGTGTTGCCAAGGGCATTCATCAAATCATACTGACGATTATATTCGTCAAGCATAAAAAGCAATCCATCTGGGGCATCCTCAACAACAAAAGATCCATGGTCTGAATACCCCAGAATTTGATACATTCTTTCGTCGGCAGAAACAATAACGAAACGGTTGTTAGCCTCGTCATTCACCACATAGAAACTTTGGTCTGGGGAAGATGCTTTTCTCGCTGCTGCAACTCTCTTTCGAAGCTGGGCTTCCACTTTCAGATGAGACACCATGGAAAGTTTTGGTGTTTTGCCATACTTTTCCAAGAACTCCTGGGCTATCTGCATAGCCTCTTGCTCGCTACGATGCTGAGCGAGCACATGCATACAGCAAACTAAGAGTACACATGTAAGAAATAATAACTTCTTCATATTGTTTTGGGTTATTGCGGTTAGTAAAAAAAATACATGCTGTGCAAAATCTTACGTTTTTACAGTAAGAGTAAGACTTTCGCACAGCATGTATTTTGGTGAGATTAGTCCTCAACCTTCAATGCCAAGTTGCATGACCACGTACTGATGACTGTACCATCTGTAGGTCTGGCAAACAGCTTCAAGTTGTAGTTGCCAGGCTTCGTGTTGGTGATGCAGTACTCATACTCAGGCTTGTCTTCCACGACTGTACTGTCATGGAGAGTGTAAATCGTAGTGAACTTGCGGTCGGCATGCTCCTGGTCGGGCACGAACTTGATGGAAATGAAGTTCCCGTTGTGAGCGGTCATGCCATACTTTACCTCGCTGTTCCTAAGTTTGAGCGTATCGTTCGTCCCTTTGTTTACAACGACAAACTCACCATAGGGAGAACCGAGGTTAATCTCGGTTCTCTGTTCTATAGTGGTAGAAAAATCGTGTTCCTCTTTTGTACAAGAAGCGAATAAGGCAGCAATTGCCATAGATCCAATTAAAAAGCGTTTCATTGTTTCTTTATTTTAATTAAAAATTAACGTTAATGCCGGCTGCGGCAGTAGTGGCTTGCAAGCCACCGACATTATAGTAGCGTCCTTCAGCCTGTCCAGGCTGAAGTTTTCTGGTTACACCGAAATTTAGTTGTATTCCATCACAGATATTATAGCCAATCCCCGCAGAAATTACATTTGCTGTGGGGGCTATTTCTGATGCGGTAGCGGAATTATGTGTGAGCGTAGGATACATGTATCCCATTTGGGCATACTTATAGCCAGCACTTAGAGATAATTTTTCAATAGGTAAATAGGTCACAGAGGCAGAAACATCCCAGCTATTGATATGTAGTCCTGTGCTTATTTCTTCCGAAACATTTAGACTGATGAAATGTTTGTCAAAGTAGGAAACGTTCTCTCCTTTGGTCAGGTCGAACTGTTGCTGTCTTCCAGGGAGATTATCGCTGGTAACATAACTCCATGAACCACCTAAGGCAATCTTCAGATTGTTTAGCGGCTTCCATGAAGCGCCAAGCTGTAATAAGCTAGGGATATGAAAAGAAGTACCATCTTCTTTGGCATGAATTTTTGTGGCAAACTCATATTTTGCGGCAATATCAAAGTTTTTATTTTGATAATGTACGCTCAAGATAGGCGAAATGCCAAAGCCGTGATTCGATATGTCACTCAAAGTGGAACGGGTTGGTGTGTCAGCAAACTTCTTGAACTTGAAAGAGTTGTATTTCGATAGTACTGAGTCTTGTTCTATGTACTTTGCTAGGGCATTATAATATTCTTCTGGTGTGGATAAGTCGCCATTGCCTTGTCTCACGTATCTACGTATTCTTATTTTGCTTTTTTCGTCATAGTAGTTCAGCCGCAAGCCTACAGCTACTGACAAGTGCTTATTAATTTGATAAGCAGCACCAATCCGTGCAGAATAGTTGTATAGCCTTCCGTGGTTCGTAGTATGACTTACCAATTGGTCATATTTACGGAAGCTGGACACCATGGAACTGAAAGCGAATTCTGATGCGTTTTCCAGAAAATATGACAAAAGAGGGTTGTAAGCCTCATATTGAATACCATAGCCCCCCTCTTCACCGAAAGAGAGAGAAAATGCAAACTTGTTCTTCTTGTAGGCAGCCTGTAGTGATGGGATGAAATTTTGAGTTTGGCGTGTCACCGTTTGATTGTAACTGGTGAAGTCCATTTGTCCGTTTGTGAGATGCCCATTCAGTGAGAAGTGCCATCCCTGCTTAAGGAATGAGGTACCGGCAGGGTTGTTAATCACGGCATCAATCTCTGTTGAAGCTTGACGAGCAGGATCACGCACGGACAGAGCTGTCGTGTTGCTGGCATCCTGATAGAGTTGAGCACTTGCTGCCACTGGCATTAGTGCGAGGGCGATAGCCCCAAAGACGTTTAAGTGTTTCATAATCAGTATGTTTTATAAATAAAATAAATATGGTTGGTGTTTCTAAATTGTCACTTTCCGATACGAAAAAAGGCGTAGGTTGTTCTTGCTTTTCTGCTTACCCTGGGAACATGGGCCTTCGCATTGCCTCAACCATCAGGATAAGCAACGCTAACAAGCCCACGCCAAGGCATATCACTAAAATGCCACACCGATGGCAACACCATCAATGGCGCACCGTGACTACGCACTCTGCGCAGACGTTTCGTTGCTCTGCCTGTTATGGTTTTGACTTTTGCGAAGTTTATGTTCCAACAGGACAGACGCCAGAAAACGTCTTTCTCAATCGTAAAATCGATAGTCGCGCCCGAAGGTGCAGACCAAACGATGTGGCAAAGGTAAGGATTTATTTTGTGAACTCCAAGTATTTTCATATCAAATCTATCAAAAGAGGACTAAAATTATACTGAAAGTATGACGGAGATGTAAGTTTCGTGCCTCTGGTGCTAACCCTTTGGCAGGCGGTTGTCGGGCATGCCGTTGGGGAGGAGGGGAGCACTGTCCTTGCGATTCAGGACGATATTGATGTTCAGTTGGCAGCGGTTCTTGAGACGGACGGTTGCCGCATTGCAATAACAAAAGCGGTATAGCTTAAGCTTTTGATCAGTCTTGGTAGGAAACCACTTTGAGTGGTTGCTATGCTCAATCTCATGCTCGAGAATCACCTCGCAGACGGCATCGGCAATGGTGGTGTAACGAGAGAGTAGGGTGGGGTGGCTTTGCCAGAGTTCTTTCAGTGCCTTCAGGTGCGGTTCGGCCTGCTCCATCAGGGTGATGGCGATGTCGTGGTTGTCTTTCGGACTGTGAATCTCAGTGGCTTTGGCCACGTTGAGTGCGTCCTGGAGCTTGGTGATGTGCCAGGTGGCCTTGGCTTCAGCCCATTGTTGAGCGACATCCTTGTCCTTCATGCGCATGACGGCTTGGTTCCACCCTACGCATGCGCCATTGCTGATATTCACGATGGCAGTGAGTAACACGTACATCAGCTCCTCGGGCATGACCACCTCGAAGCCGTTGCTGACGGTGACGATGAACTCGCTGCCATAGTTGGCATAGAGAGTTGAGGCAAGCTGAAGTGCCTTCGCATAGAAGCGTGAATCCCTCAGCAGATGGCACATCAGCTGGTTCTGGAGGGAGGACATGTTTTGTTCGCCCTCCTCCCATATTTTTCTTGCCTTCAGCAGGTTGCCGTCCTGTGTCAAGATATGGAATGCCTTGGCATCAGTATCGGTAAGGTTCATGAACCAGAACAGTCCGTTGAGCAGACGGCCTTCGGGTGAGCTGAGAGAGGCCATGCTTGTGGCGAGCGCTTCGGGCTGGCGGTCAGGCTTGGGACCAGCGACACGCTCCATGTCGTGTTCAAAGGCTACGGTCTTGCCGATGGCAGCGAAGGCTTTCATACGGCTGAAATTGGTCGACAGAATGTCGAAGGAGTCGTTGGTGAAGGCTCCCATCACCCGATACGGGTTGTTCTGGATGAAATCTTTGATCGTCATGATTGAAGATTGAAAATTGAGGATTGAATGTTCAATTTCTTTATCCCAGCAGGCCCTCGGCTTCGCGAATTTCGTTCGTGCTTGCTTGTGCATGGACGATTCTGCGATATGCTGGCATCAGCTCGTCTTTGGTGAAATCTGTTGTAAGCAGCTGAAGTGCATCGTCGATGTAGCGACGTGCCTGCGTCGCGTCTTCCCAGTCGAAGCAGTCGAAGTCCTGGTCATACCATCTGATATATTCTGGGATGCGTGTCTTCCAGGTCAGTGCGAGTCGAGTCAGTGTTATTTCATGAAGGATGTTCTTGGCGGCAGTGGTGTCACGGCAGGCCCTGGCACTCTCAATGTAAGCATTGAGATAGCTGAGAGCATTCTGGCTCAGGTTGTCGCCATTGCTGATTTCGTTGAGCTTGAGCATCGCCATCTCCCTGTCCACCTTGCGGATGGTGCGTTCCCACTCCGTTTCGCACTCCAGCCGGTAGATGTCGCGCAGAAGTTCCTTGTACTGCTCTACGACGGCCTTCTTTTCCGTGTGGTGCGTACTGCTCTTCAAGGCATAGAAACGGTTCTTGAGCACATTGACTGCCACATCCTCCGACTCCAGATTCTCGATCATACGGCGGGCGGTCTCGCTATATTCTGCAATGAGTTTGTCGGCATCAGTGTTCTTGAAACGGGGCGATGTGTCGAGCTTCTTGACAATATCCTCGTCGGTGCTGGGGATGGAAACGGTGAAGGCCATCATTTCGCTGCTGTCGGTGACAACTTGGATTTCAACCTCAGTGCCAGCCGGCACTTCGTGTTCCACGTCGTTACCAGTGATGATGACATCGGCGACGTACTCATACAGTGAGGCGGGTGAGCCAGCCATGTAGTTTGCAGCCTGATAGACGGGAATCTTCAGTATGGAATCTCCATTGCCAGGAACGAGCTTCATGGTCGTCTTGCGCCCATGAGCCACGCCAATAGCAGGGAGCGGCTTGCTCTTCTCCAGGCCGATGAATGGGACAAAGTCCTGACGGTCATGCTCTGTGTTCCAGACACCAAAGCCAATATGATAGGGAAGTGGGGCGGCAGAGACCTGTGTTCCCTGAAGAATGGTGAGGTTGTTGGGCGATACCTTCACATTGTGGCCAAAATCATTATGGAAACGAATGGTGAAGTTGTTGGCTGCACGCTCTGTCAGGGCGAGTTCAACCACGATGCCTCCTTCTTCGTATGGGACGAGCCCGCTCCGCCAAGCTCCGTCGTTGCGCACTACCTCAACGGTCATGCCGTTGGCCATCACCTTCTGACTCTTGACTTTGACGGCGAGAAAAGCCGTAGTACCTACGGCCATCGTGTCGTAGTGAAGTTCCAGCTCTACGGCATCGGCATCAGGCGCAGTCCTCAGCTTCTCAGGAATATCGCGAGTGGCGGCATAGAGGGTAGCTCCCTTGGCGACAGCCGTCATAGGATCGACCGATGCGTCAACATTGGGCGACACAATGTCCCTCAATATCTGGCGCAGGTAGGGGGAATAGGTGGGACCGCCCACGAGGATGAGCTTGGCGAGCTGATTACGCTCAATGTGATTGCGCTCCAGCAACTGACGGCAGATGGTGGCGGTCTTTACGAAGAAAGGCTCCATGATGGGATGAGCCATCTCACGGGTGATCGACAGATCGATTTCAATCTCCTTGCCGCTGTCATCACACCCCAGTTCGCCAAGATCGGAAAGAATCTCGGCAGTGGGGGCAGTGGAGAGTTCGATCTTGGCTGCTTCAGCATAGACTTTCAGGGCTTCGCGCAGCATGGCCATCTTTTTCTCAGAGGCTTTAATCTTGGCCACATTATACTTCTTTTCAACGTATGGCAGAAAGATATGGTCGACGAGGGCATAGTCAATGTCCTTGCCTCCAAGAAAGCTGTCGCCTTCGGTGTCGATAACCTGCTGCGCACCGCCATCGACGCGAATCAGTGCTGCGTCGAAGGTTCCACCACCGAAGTCGTACACCAACCAGAAGCCGTTCTTCTTTCCTGTTGTCACACCGAAGGCAATGGCTGCGGCAATGGGCTCTTGCAACAACTCCACATACTTGAAGCCAGCCAGGCGAGCAGCTTTAACCGTTGCGGTCTTCTGAATGGCATCAAACTTGGCTGGTATGGAGATGACGATGCAACCACCGTCGTTGGCATCGGCATTGGCCGCGAGCGACTTGATGATCTCAGCAGAGAGTTGCTCGGAAGTAAAGTTTTTCCTGAGGTTCTTGCTGTGATAGGTCTGCTTCGTACCCATCGTGCGCTTAAACTCCTTGAAGGCATCGGTTGAGATTTGGCGTCCGCTCCAGGTCTTAGTGGCGCGGAGTACCTGACTGGCCAGTTCGTTGGCAGCAGTGTCTCCCGTATGGATGATGCCCTTACGGGTGACAGATACGATAGAAGGGATGGTGTCCTTCTGTGTGCTGCTCTTCTTGATCACGGGAACTCCATTCTCCATCACGGCAATGGCCGAATTGGTGGTGCCGAGGTCGATGGCTCGGTTAATCTTATAATTGTTGTCCATAATAGTTATGATGTGCAGGAAGTTAAACATTCTGTCCTACGGTGACGGTTGCGGCCTGAATCATCCTGCCGGCTCGGTTCACCTGTGGCTTCTGTACGGAAGTGATGATGGAACGGCCAAGAGGCAGTGTCTCATCGGGTACGAAGACCGCCGACACCTGCATGCCCTCTCTGTAGGGTGTACCCAGCAACGGAACAAGGGTGTAATCTTCGGCTTGAAAGGTCACTTTCATTCGCTCGAGCGACTTCTGTATCTGCTTGCGGCCCGGCACGTCATGCATGTGATAGAGATTATTGTCAATACGTGAAATATCTCCAATGATTGACAGTACGGAGCTCTCGCTGATGCCTCCTTTCTTTTTGATTTGAACCAGTTCAGTCATAAGGAGCGCGTTCTCCTTGTTGGCTTTGTTCAACTGTGTCTTTAGATTTCCTAATTCGCCCTGTAAGCGATGGAAGCTCCGTCTGCCAATCACTGCGGCGACAAACATGAGTGTCGCAAAAACGAGGATAACTAATAATGTCGTTGACATGGGTGTAGGTTTTTTACTGTTTGAATTACGTTTTTTGTAGGCCTTTTTTGTGCCTCTATGACCTAATGAGAAGACAAATGTGGAGATTCTGTCTTTTTGAACTTAAAAAAGCAGTAAAATTTTTTCATCATTGCAGAATTTTTTGTAATTTTGCTTTACTAAAATCGTAGATGACGTTTCATGGCGTCTCTGAAAACAATCACTAACCTAATGTATTTTACCTTGGAAAAGATGATGGAAAGCGGAATCTTGCGAATGATGAATTCATTCGTAGCAGTACTTATAGTTTTAGCTTGTGGACTTTCTTCTTGTGAGAAGCCCTTTGTCGATGAGATGTCGGGAAAGCATGCACCCGATGATGCGAATGTTGTCCTGCACTTCTCCATGTCAGAACAGAACGGCTTTGTTAGTCGGGCGGCTGTTGATATTGCAGACATTTGCTCACGACTGAATCTAGCTGTATTCGATGGCAAAGGGACGAAGGTGAAAACAGTGAATCAGATGCTGGATACTGCCGATGGTACTGTGTCCTTCAAGTTAGCAGAAGGCGACTATCAACTGGTTGTCATTGCTCATAATGGTGAGGGCAATGCGACCATAAGTTCTACAGCAAAGGTGACATTCCCAAGTAACAAGGTGACAGACACATTCTTTTATTATGGTGACTTTCTGGTTTCGGCAGAGCGGCAGACGTATGAGCTGACACTGACGCGTGCCGTGTCGTTGTTTAGGATGGTGCTGACAGATGGCTCGATGCCATCGAATGTGTCGAAGTTCAAGTTCTATTATCTTGGCGGTTCCAGTACGTTCAGTCCAGCAGAAGGTGTGGGGTGCGTGAACTCAAAGCAGACTGAGTTGCGTCCTGTCAGTACTGATGGCATCTATGAGATTTACACATTTCCTCACACAGAAAAAGACACGTTGACGAAGGTGACGGTCACGGCATTAGACGAGAACGATGTGGTGCTGAAGGAGCAGGTGTTCGAGAACGTCCCGGTAGTGCGCAACCAGATAACGGAATACGCAGGTAAGTTTTTCGAAGAAAACGGTGGTGAGGGAACAGCTGTCAACGGCTATTTGCGCATGACGGCAAATCCGGAATGGGACTCTGTCAATAAGTTTCCATTCTGATCTTTCATACCTTCATCAGGTCGCTCATAATCATATTGCTGACAAACAGTCCACGACGCGTCAGGCGAAGATGCTGGTCTTCGAATACTAACAGACCGTCCTTTTCGTATCGCAGGGCTTGAGTCTTGCAGTAGTTGACTTGTTCAGGCGAGAGCAGACTGAGGTCGAGTCCTTTGCGAGTGCGCAAGGCAGTCATTACAAGGTCGTTGTAGCGGGTGTCTGCATCGAGAACCTCTTGTTCGAAGTCGGGGCGGCGGTTCTCAATCCCTTCAATATATTTCTTCACATCATCAATGTTCCAGCGACGGCAGCTGGCCCCGTCGTAGCTGTGTGCTGCCGCGCCCAGCCCGATGTAGGGTGTCTGGTTCCAGTAGTTGCTGTTGTGCCGGGAGTGAAATCCCTGACGTGAAAAATTGCTGATTTCGTAGTGCTCGTAGCCCGCAGCCGTCAGTTGGCCTATAAGCTCTTCATACATCTGACGGCTCACCTCCTCATTGGTCTCGTTGACGTTGCCGTTCTCCAACAGGCGGTAGAGTGGGGTGCCTTCTTCGTACATGAGTGAATAGGCCGACAGATGTTCAACGTTCAGTTTCAGTGCTTGGTCGATGTCTTGTTGCCATTGCGCGAGTGTCTCGTCGGGGAATCCGTACATAAGGTCGATGCTGATGTTGCGAATGCCCACTTTGCGCAGCCGTTCCACCGCACGACCTATCTCGTCGGCTGTGTGTCGTCGATGGAGAAAGCGCAGCCGCTGGTCGTCGAACGTCTGAGCACCCATCGACACACGATTGATGGGCAGTCGACCGATGGCCTCAGTCAGTTCAGGGGTCACATCGTCGGGGTTACACTCCATCGTTATCTCTGTCGTGTTTTCCGTTCCATACACCTTATATATATAATAGAAGAGCTGTTCCAGCTGTTCGACGGAAAGCTGGCTGGGCGTACCGCCGCCTAAGTAGATGGTGCCGATATTGTTTCGCTTCTTGGCCTCGTCTTGCCGCATCTCCATCTCCTTGCATAGCGCGTCGACGTATTGCTGGCGCAGATGAAGTCCGGTGGTAGAGTAGAACCCGCAATAGATGCAACGGCTCTGGCAAAAAGGTATGTGTATGTATAAGCCTGTCATGTCTGAGATTTTAACTTGGTTGCAAAGTTAGACATTATTCTTGAAACGGACAAATAGTAATGAATCAAGATAAATGCTGTTTAATTACTAATTTTGCTTAATATTTTTAAATAGTATTTGGTTGTTCAGTGGAAAATATATAATTTAGAGGCCGATTACGAAAACTTAGTAACTTAAAACCATAAAACAATGAAAGTTTATCAGACAAACGAGATTAAAAACATTGCATTGCTTGGCAGTGCGGGTAGCGGCAAGACGACTCTTGCCGAAGCAATGGTCTATGAAGCCGGTATCATTAAGCGCCGTGGCAGCATAGAAGGTAAAAACACGATGAGCGACTATTTCCCCGTGGAGCAGGAATACGGTTACAGTGTGTTCTCGACTGTCTTCCATGTGGAGTGGAATAACAAGAAACTGAATATCATTGACTGTCCAGGTTCGGATGACTTCGTTGGCGGTGCCATCACTGCCCTTAACGTGACCGACCAGGCAGTTATTTTAGTTAATGGACAGTATGGTCCTGAGGTGGGTACGATGAACGCTTTCCGCAACACGGAGAAGCTGAAGAAGCCCGTTATCTTCCTCGTCAACCAGCTGGACCGTGATAACTGCGACTTCGATCAGATTCTGCACCAGTTGCGTGAGATCTATGGCCCCAACTGTGTTCCCGTGCAGTATCCTATTGCCACAGGTGCAGGCTTCAATGCTGTCATCGACGTGCTGCTGATGAAGAAATATTCATGGAAGCCCGAGGGCGGTGCTCCTATCATCGAGGACGTTCCTGCCGATCAGCTTGAGAAGGCCAAGGAGATGAAGGCTGCCCTTGTGGAAGCTGCCGCTGCCGGTGATGATGCGCTGATGGAGAAGTTCTTCGAAGACGAGAACCTTTCTGAGGACGAGATGCGTGAAGGTATCCGCAAAGGACTCGTAACGCGTAGCATCTATCCTGTGTTCTGCGTATGCGCAGGTAAGGACATGGGCGTTCGCCGTCTGATGGAGTTCCTTGGCAATGTTGTGCCTTTCGTCAGCGAGATGCCTAAGGTGCAGAACGCTGCTGGTCAGGAGATTGCTCCCGATGTGGCTGGTCCCACTTCGCTCTACTTCTTCAAGACGGGTGTTGAGCCCCATATTGGCGAGGTGAGCTACTTCAAAGTGATGAGCGGAACGGTCAAGAGCGGTGACGATCTGACCAATGCCGATCGCGGTTCAAAGGAGCGCATCGGTACTCTCTACGCTTGTGCAGGTTCCAACCGTATTCCTGTTGACCAGCTGAATGCCGGTGATATTGGTTGCACCGTGAAACTGAAGGACGTGAAGACGGGCAATACGCTCAATGGAAAGGATAACGACTGGAAGTTCAACTTCATCAAGTATCCTAACTCGAAGTATTCACGCGCCATCAAAGCTGTCAACGAAAGCGAGACCGAGAAGATGATGACCGCACTGAACAAGATGCGTCAGGAAGATCCCACATGGGTGGTTGAGCAGTCGAAAGAGCTCCGTCAGATCATCGTTCACGGTCAGGGTGAGTTCCATCTGCGCACGCTGAAGTGGCGTATGGAGAACAACGAGAAGATTCAGATTGAATATATTGAGCCGAAGATTCCATATCGTGAGACCATTACGAAGATGGCCCGTGCCGACTATCGTCACAAGAAACAGTCGGGTGGTGCTGGCCAGTTCGGTGAGGTACACCTCATTATTGAGCCATACACTGAGGGTATGGAAGATCCTACGAGCTTCACCATCAACGGTCAGGAGTTCAAGATGAACATCAAGGGCAAGGAAGAGAAGTCCTTGGAATGGGGCGGCAAGCTCGTCTTCATCAACTCCGTGGTGGGTGGTGCCATCGATGCACGTTTCATGCCTGCCATCCTGAAGGGTATCATGGAGCGCATGGAGCAAGGCCCGCTGACAGGTTCTTACGCTCGTGACGTTCGCGTCATTGTCTACGATGGCAAGATGCACCCCGTCGACTCAAACGAACTCTCGTTCATGCTTGCTGCCCGCAATGCCTTCTCGGCTGCCTTCCGCGAGGCTGGTCCAAAGGTGCTTGAGCCGATCTATGATTTGGAGGTGCTTGTGCCTGCCGACTACATGGGCGATGTGATGAGCGATTTGCAGGGCCGTCGTGCCATCATCATGGGCATGGATTCAGAGGCTGGCTATCAGAAGCTCTCTGCCAAGATTCCTTTGAAGGAGCTCTCCAGCTATTCTATCGCTTTGTCGTCGCTGACAGGTGGTCGTGCATCGTTCTCAACGAAGTTCTCTTCTTACGAACTCGTGCCGAACGACATCCAGCAGCAGCTCATCAAGGAGCATGAGGCTGAGATGAAGGACGAAGACTAAATCGCTTGTCTCGCCATAAAGAAAGAGCGACTTGCAAGTTTTGCAGGTCGCTCTTTCTTTATGTACTTGTTTGATGTTGTCCGATTAATAAGCGAAGAGTGGATATTCCTTCATCTTCTCGTTGACGCGCTGGCGCACGCTGGCAATGACTTGCTCGTTGGTAGGATCGTTGAGCACCTCTTCAATCAGTTCGGCGATGAGCACCATGAGGTCTTCCTTGGCACCACGCGTGGTGATGGCTGGTGTGCCGAGACGAATGCCAGAGGTCTGGAAAGCCGAACGCGTATCGAACGGAACCATGTTCTTGTTCACCGTGATGTCGGCTGCCACAAGAGCGTTCTCAGCCACTTTACCCGTCAGATCGGGATACTTGGAGCGCAGGTCTACCAGCATGGAGTGGTTGTCGGTGCCGCCGCTGACGATGCTGAAGCCACGCTTGATGAGCTCGTCGGCCAGCACCTTGGCATTCTTCTGCACCTGCTTGGCCCACTCTTTGAACTCTGGCTGCAGTGCCTCACCGAAGGCCACGGCCTTGGCAGCAATGACATGCTCCAGCGGACCGCCCTGCTGACCGGGGAATACGGCAGAGTTGAGCAGAGCCGACATCTTCTTGACTTCGCCCTTCGGAGTGGTATAGCCCCAAGGATTGTCGAAGTCCTTGCCCATGAGGATGATGCCGCCACGCGGGCCGCGCAGTGTCTTGTGGGTGGTCGAGGTTACGATATGAGCATATTTGACAGGATTGTCCAGCAGACCGGCTGCAATCAGACCTGCGGGGTGAGCCATGTCGATCATGAGCAGTGCGCCCACCTTGTCGGCAATCTCGCGCATGCGCTTGTAGTCCCATTCGCGGCTGTAGGCCGAGCCGCCGCCGATGATCAGTTTGGGCTTGTGCTCCAGGGCCAGACGTTCCATCTCGTCGTAGTCCACGCGGCCAGTCTCCTTGTTCAGGTTGTAGCCCACGGGCTTGTAGAGAATACCGCTTGTGTTGACGTGTGAACCATGAGAGAGGTGACCGCCGTGGTCGAGGTTCAGTCCCATGAAGGTGTCGCCGGGCTTCAGCACAGCCAGCAGCACGGCGGCATTGGCTTGTGCGCCGGAGTGGGGTTGTACGTTGGCATACTCGGCATCGAACAGCTTGCACACGCGCTCGATGGCCAGTTTCTCAACCTCGTCGACCACCTGGCAACCACCGTAATAGCGCTTACCGGGATAGCCCTCGGCATACTTGTTGGTGAGCCATGAGCCCATAGCCTGCATCACCTGGTCGCTTACGAAGTTCTCACTGGCAATCAGCTCAATGCCTTTCAGCTGGCGCTGATGCTCCTTCTCAATCAATTCGAAAACAATCTTGTCTCTTTCCATTTTCTTTTGAATTTTGGGTTGGGTTTGCGAATTATGCGTGCAAAGTTACGAATAATCGACGTAAAACCAAAACGATTTCAAACATTCTTTGCTTGCAAAGCAGTCCTTTGGGGTTGAGTGAACAAAAATCGCAGATTGTAGCTACCAAAAAAACGCCCCTTCGCAGTTGGAGGGGCGATTTCGTTTGTTTCATAGTCTTGCTTAGAACAGCTTGTTGGGATATACTCCCTCGTCGACAAGGCGCTGTATGCGGTCGACGGTAGCCTGACGGTCGGCAGCGTAGGTCACACCGAACCACTTCGATGTGGTGTCGAGCACCTCGCAGGTAGCCGTACCTTCGGTGATGAGCTTGTTCACCATCAGTGGGATGAAGAACTCGGCCTTCAGGTTCTCCATGTTCTTCGGATCGCTGAGGAACTCCTTGAAGTAAGCCTCAGAGTGCTCGAAGTAGTCGGGAGTGAAGCCCCACATGTTCATCGACACAGGCACGTTCTCCTCCAGTGGCTGCCATTCGCCCTGCTCGTCCTTGAAGCAGATGGCATTGCCCTTGTCGGCGATGCGCATGATCTCAGTGCGCTCCACGACGTCGGTCAGATGGCGCTTCTCGTTGTAGGCGCATACACCGCGAGCCACGCTGCCATTCTCAGAGAGCGTGTTGCAGCAGCGGAAGCCCACCATAGCATATTCGTTCTTCGAGCCTTCCTTCAGTCCGGCCAGGAACTTGCCAATCTGCATGAATGCGTCGCGGCCATAGAAGTCGTCGCAGTTTATGACGCAGAACGGCTCCTTGATGACATCCTTACCCATCAGCACGGCATGGTTGGTACCCCAAGGCTTTACGCGGCCTTCGGGAACGCTGAAGCCCTCAGGCAGTGCGTCGAGTGCCTGGAAGCAGAGTTCGCAAGGCACCTGTCCTTCATACTTTGAAAGTATCTGAGTGCGGAATTGCTCTTCGAAGTCCTTGCGGATGACCCAGACAATCTTGCCGAATCCAGCTTGGATAGCGTCGTAGATACTGTAGTCCATGATTGTTTCGCCATTGGGGCCCAGTCCGTCAAGTTGTTTCAGACCTCCGTAGCGGCTGCCCATACCAGCAGCAAGTAAGAATAGTGTAGGTTTCATTGTTTTTTTTGTATTATAGGGTTAAAAAATACGAACTTCACGCTGAAGCGGTCAACTGCAGAAGATAAGCCCTTGCCCTGCTTATCTGACTGGCGCATTGCCTGTCCCCTACATTGACGCTACAAAAGTACAAAAACTTAATAGTTATAGGTAATTAATTAATGGATTATTTCTTGCGACTTAATGATTTTTAACTCAACGAATCAGGTCTTTCACCACTTCGCCGCCGAGAACGATGCCTGCGGCAGCGGGTACGAAAGCGTTGGAGGCTGGTATAGACCGCCTTTGCGTCTGTTTGCAGGTATCGCGGTCGGGGCAGCGCTCCATGAATGCGCACAGCGGTTCGGTGTCGTCGGGTAGGGGAGTGCTGGGCATCTCTTCGCTGAAGACAACCTTCAGGTGTTCTATGCCCTCTTTGCGCAGTTTCTTGCGAATGACCTTTGCCAGTGGGTCTATCGACGTATTGGTGATGTCGCTCACCTTGAAGGCGGTGGCATCAAACTTGTTGGCAGCTCCCATCGACGAGATGATGGGTGTGCCCAGTCTATGGCATCGGCGGATGAGTTCGAGCTTGGCCGAGACGGTGTCGATGCAGTCGACCACATAGTCGAAGCGGCTGAGGTCGAAGCTGTCGGCATTGTCGGGCAGATAGAACATGGGGTAGGTGTAAACCTTGCAACTGGGATTGATGTCGCGAATGCGACTGGCTGCCACGTCCACCTTCAGCTGTCCGATGTTCGAGGTGAGTGCCAATAGCTGGCGGTTCAGGTTGGTCGTACACACGCGGTCGTTGTCGACCAGATGTAGCTCGCCCACGCCGCTGCGGGCCAGCACTTCAGTGGCATAGCCGCCCACGCCGCCCACGCCGAAAACGGCCACGCGGCTTTGTTGTAGCCTCTGAAGTGCCTTGTTGCCCATCAGCAGTCGTGTTCTTGAGAATGCGTCTTGCATCATGTTCTGCGAATTCTAGAAAGATAAGGCATGTATATGAAAAAAGACCCTTGTCCGGGCCTTATGTCTTGTAGTCGGTAAGGGAATCGAACCCTTATGCCAAGATTGAGAATCTTGTATCCTAACCGTTAGATGAACCGACCAGTTAGTGATGTTTATGTGCGAAAAAAATGATGGGGATTTGTAGTCGGTAAGGGAATCGAACCCTTATGCCAAGATTGAGAATCTTGTATCCTAACCGTTAGATGAACCGACCAGAATTGCGGAAGCTGGGGGATTCGAACCCCCGGTACAGTTACCTGTACGGCAGTTTAGCAAACTACTGGTTTCAGCCACTCACCCAAACTTCCTCGGTCTTGCATTTTATGCTACCGAAAAGCACTTTCTCTCAAATGCGGTGCAAAGGTACAAGCTTTTTTTGACATCTGCAAATTTTCGGCCTTCTTTTTTCGAAAAAACTTCAAAAACGAGTGAAAACACGCTCACTGCTCTGTTTTTGCACCTTTGTTTGCTGCCTTCATTTCGTTAAAATGGTGCGAAAGCGAGTACTGCAGTTTCTCAAACGCATCGCGCATCTGATAGATTTCGTCGCGCTGGTTGGCATCGGGCAGAGGCGAGTGGAACTTGTTGTCGGTCATGTCGTCAGCAGCCGCAGCCAGCTGTTGCAGTGGTGCTGTAGCCCTCTTGATGCAGAAATAGCACACCAGAAGCAGTGCCAGCATGGCACCGATGATGAAGCCGAGGTACGGCAGACTGTGGAAGAATCCTGCCATCTCGACGGCACGGCTTGGGGCTACCGAGACAATCAGCCAGTCGGTGTATTTCACGGGAGCATAGAACACGTAGCACTCTTTGCCCTCGAAGATGAACTTCTCGCTACCTTCGCTCTTGCCCATGATGCCTTTTTTCATGGCTTCGGTCAGGCCTTTCACGTCAGAGCCGTCGCACGCTTCCAGATAGTTGTAGAAGTTGTCCTTCAGAATGCGTTTGGAGTCTTCGTGGGTGATGAACGTGCCATCTTGCTTTATGATATAGTTGACGGGCTTGTTCTTCTGGATGAGTACCGACGGAGCATAGACGTTGGTCGTGCTGTCCGACTCGATCAGCTTGTTGGTGAGCCAGTCGAGCGATATGTCGGCACTGAGCACAGCCACCGGTCGTCCCTCGCCATCGTGGATGGGAACCATATAGGATGCCACTGGCTTCGTTTCAAAAAAGCCTTCATAGTAGGGTTCCGACCATTTGGCAGAGTCGCTCTTGATGACACTGTTGAACCAGTCGTCGTCAAGATAGTTCATGCCGGCATCGCACAGGTCCTCGGTTCTGATGACATCGGGTTGGGTGGGATTGCGCCATGCGAAGGAACAGAGTCTGTGGCCCTTCTGCGGATAGTAGTCCTCAATAAAGCTGATGCTACTGCATGTGACACGCGTACCACTCCTTACTATACGCTCCATCACCTCCTTGTGGCTGTCGGGTCGGTCCAGACTGTGCTCTAAATAATAGATGTTGTTGGTGACAGACACGTACACGTCGGAGGTGACGCGCCGCGTGTACTCGTAGGTGACGAGCATTCTGTTGCGATAGCTGTCGGCGAAGTAATGTCGTGTCGCTTGTGATATGTTATTGTACACGAAGTAGGATAGCACAAGTGTAATGATGCACAGCCAGACGGAGACGATGCGCGTGACTCTCTTGGCTATCGTTGTTTTGATTTTCTTCATAAAAATTGTTCTTTTGTTTGCAAAGGTAATAAAAAAAAACGATATAAAAAAATATGTGATTGTAAATTTTTAGTCGTTACTAAACCACCGTAGTTTTGTCAAAATTATTCATAGAAAAAAGCACTCACAAAAAAGTGCATTCTGGAAGCGAGGAACCGCAATGCTCACGTCATGTCTTAGCGGCAGTTTTGAGATTGATATTGAATCAAAGTGGGTTTACAGCCATATCAAACTGAGTTTTAGCATCCGTTACATTCTGTTCTAAGTCATAACT
>CACXXD010000018.1 GCA_902771445.1 uncultured Prevotellaceae bacterium | reverse complement strand
AAACAATTGTCGAGTAGTTTCACCAGTCAGGTCTATCAGGACCGTGACGGATTTATCTGGGTAGCCACCCGCAATGGCCTGAACAAGTATGACGGCTATAAATTCCAAGTCATCAAGAAAGAGTCTGCCAATATCGGTATGGCCAGCAACTATGTGAACTGTATCCTGCAGGACCGCAACGGACTGTTCTATATCGGTATGTATGGAGCCCTGCAATCGTACGACAACTACCAGTTCAAGGACATCAAGGTGTACGACCTGGATGGCCACGTCCACCCACCCTACGTCACCTGCCTATTGGAGCGCCAGAACGGCGAAATACTGATTGGTACATCGGGACACGGACTGCTGAAGCTGACCGACAAGGACAATGCCCACCAGATTGGCGGTGCATTGCAAGACATTGTCGGTATTCACCGTATGATGGAAGACAGTCAGCAGCACATCTGGCTGGCAACCGAGTCGAACGGTCTTGTCTGCTACGACGGCAACAAGAGTGAGCGCTATTTCGACGATAATATATTCAAAAACGAGCTCCGTTCTGTCTGCGAGGGGAAAGACGGACAAATCTATGTCGGAACAGCCCATAACGGACTCTATGTCAAGACGGGAAAGGGCAATTTCGAGCATGTCGCCATCACTGGCAACCTGCCTATCTCAGAAATCTACCGCAACAGACAAGGAGAACTGCTACTGGGCTATGACGGCAAGGGCGTCGCCATTTTCAACCCCCAGACAGGAACGCTCAAAGACAATCCATACAACTGTCAGGAAATCGATCTCACGAAGAGCAAGTGCTACAGTATTGTGGAAGACCAGACGGGTAATGTCTGGCTGGGTCTGTTGCAGAAAGGCGTCTATATGCAGCCCCGTTCCGAGACGTCATTCAACTATATGGGCTATAAGCTGGGAGCGCTGAACTCTATCGGTGAAGCCTGTATATCGAGCGTCTTCGTAGATAGCAAAGGCTGGTCATGGGTCGGCACGGACAAAGACGGACTCTATTGTTTCGATGAGAACAAACACCTGACTTATCACTATAAAGACCATTTCCCCGGTACGGTGCTGACGATTACGGAAGATCAGCAGGGACGAGTCTGGATTGGTACGTACCGTGAGGGATGCGGATGGATTGACACCAAGTCGAAGACACTCCATAAGCAATCCCTTCCCCAGGGTGACGATGTCAGCGTGTTTGGGATGGCATGCGACCCACAAGGCAACCTATGGCTTGCCACGATGGGCGACGGTCTCATCCGCCTCAACCCACAGACCAATGAACAGAAAGCGTATGTCGTTATAGGGAATGCCGATTCTGACCGTAAGGTGAACAGTATCGTCAACAACTATATCTCCGGCATTTCCATTTCTCCTGATGGCAAACGTGTTTATACAGCTACCACGATGGGCATCTGCTGTATGGATATCGCCACCGAGAACTGGCTCAGTACCTTCGGAGGTAAGAACACCTTGAATTACGGTTTAGCGACACGAGAGGCACGAGAGGCTCACAACAAACTATGGATAGGATCCAACAACGGTCTCTACTGTTATGACCTCACAACGAAGAAACTGGAACATATCAACCAAGAGAAAGGACTGGCTGACAACGGTATCGCCTCCATACAATTCGACCGCGAGGGAATTGCATGGATAGGTACGGACCACGGACTCTACCGCTACAACCCCAAGACAAAACTCACCCAGAGTTTCTTTGTGGACAACGGTCTGCAGAGCAACGAGTTCAGCGACGGGGCATCGTGCATCTCAAAGAACGGCATCATCGTGATGGGCGGTGTAGGTGGTATCACTTGGTTCAACCCCTCGGACATCAAACAAAGCGAATGGAAGGCTGACGTGAAACTCACTGCCTTTTTCATCAATGGTGTACGGGTAACCCCATCCACCCAATCGGGATGGTATCAAGTCACCGACACCACAGTGATAGCCTCCAACCGCTTTACTCTGAGTGCCGACGACAACTCGTTTGCCATCCAGTTATCTACCCTCACCTACGATAACCCCGAGCACATCTACTACAGTTATCGCATCAACAAAGAAGAGTGGGTCCAGCTGCAACCTGGCATCAACGAGATTACCTTCAGCCACATGTCGCCAGGCAACTACGATTTCTGTGTCGTAGCCCACCGCAACAACCAGGTCACTGAGGAACGCTGCTTCACGGTATTTATCCATGCGCCGTGGTATCGGTCCCGTATCGCATACCTCATTTATCTGCTGATGGCAGCACTGGCCCTTTGGCTATATCTGAATTATCGCCGTCATCAGGAGCAAAACCGTCTGCGACTGCAGGAGCATATTCATGCCGAGGAGATGGGCGAGGCAAAGCTGCGCTTCTTCATGAATATCAGTCATGAGATACGTACCCCTATGACGCTCATCGTTTCACCCCTGCTCACCCTGATGAAACAAGACGACGACCCACACCGGCGCAGCATCTACGAGACCATCCGCAGGAATGCCGAGCGCATTCTGGGACTGATTAACCAGATGATGGACCTCCGTAAGATTGACAAGGGACAGATGCAGATGAGAATGTGTGAGACCGACCTCATCAATTTCGTGGGCGACATCTATATGCTGTTCACCCAACAGGCCAAGTCGAAGAATATCCAGTTCAGCTATGAGCACGACACCCAGATACTGCCCGCATGGATTGACCGCAACAACTTCGACAAGGTGATTGCCAACATCCTGTCGAATGCCTTCAAGTTCACACCGACAGGAGGTGTTGTCCGCCTCCGCGTCACCCATAGCGAGAAAGAGGCTATCATCAGTGTCTATGATAACGGAGAAAAGATTCCCGAGGACAAGTTGGAGCGCATCTTCGAGCGTTTCTACCAGTCGCCGTCAAGCATCAACGACCGCAATATGGGCACTGGTATCGGTCTCGACCTCACCCGTTCGCTGGTAGAACTGCACCACGGCACCATCTCGGCTCATAACAACGCAGATGGCAAGGGGTGCGAGTTTGTCGTCACCATCCCACTGGGCAACGAACACCTGAAACCCGAGGAGATGATTACCGAGAATCTGGAAGTGACTCCGACCACCAGTCTGTTTGACGAAGAGCCAACCGTAGAAGTCCCCGAACAGTCGGTGCGTCCGAAGGGCAACCAGCAACAACTGATTGTCATTGCTGAAGACGACAGCGAGATACGCGACTACCTGGTACAGGAACTGTCAGCCGACTATAAAGTGGTGGGATGCGAAAACGGTAAGAAGGCCTTTGCAGAAGTATTAAAGACCACACCAGACCTGCTTATTTCCGACATCATGATGCCTGAGATGGATGGCAACACACTCTGTTCGAAGGTAAAGACCAATCCCGCCACCAGCCACGTGCCAGTCATCCTGCTCACCGCCAAGAACCGTGAAGAAGACCAGCTGGAAGGACTGGAGACCGGTGCCGATGCCTATATCGTCAAACCGTTCAACATGGACATCCTGCGCCGCACTATCATCAATCTCATCCACACCCACCAGATGCTGCGACTGAAATACGGTCGCAACGACGACTTGGAAAAGAAAGTGGACGATGTACAAATCCAGTCGCCTGACGACAAACTCATGGAGCGTGTCATGCAAGTCATCAACAAGAACATCGGCAATGCCGAACTGAGTGTCGATGACATTGCCGAGGAAGTGGGCATCAGTCGCGTCCACCTGCATCGTAAGATGAAGGAACTGACCGGACAGACACCTCACGACTTCATCCGTAATATCCGTCTGAAGCAGGCAGCCAACCTGCTGACTACCCAGAACATGAATATCACCGAGGTGATGTATGCCTGCGGTTTCAACAACCCGGCATCCTTCTCCACCATCTTCAAGAAATTCTATGGTATGTCACCCAGAGAATATATGAACGAACATAACCATTAAATTAGATTAGTATGAAACGAGTTTTTATTACAGGAATCATCATTTTACAAATGATTGCAATGAAAGCAGCAGTGAAAATTGACAAGATCGAGCCTATCGACTGGTATGTGGGCATGAAAAACCCACAAGTACAACTCATGGTTTACGGCAAAGACATTGCTGCCGTAGAACAGGTCACTACTGACTATGCCGGTGTTCGCATTGACAGCGTAGTACGACTCGACTCCCCCAACTATTTGCTGGTCTATATGAATCTGGAAGATGCCAAACCAGGCAAGATGCAGTTAAAGTTTAAGGCTAAGAGTTCTGAACTTAAAGTGAACTATACCCTGAAGCAGCGTGAGATGAAAGGCAAGGAGCGCAAGGGATTCACCAATGCCGACGTGCTCTACATGCTGATGCCCGACCGCTTTGCACAGGGAGCTAATCACCCCAAACAGGTGAAAGGCCTCAATAGCTATCAGGAAGACCGCAGCAAGCCTTCTCTTCGTCATGGCGGTGACTTAGAGGGCATACGCGAACACCTCGACTACTTCAAGGAGTTAGGTGTTACTGCCCTATGGTTTACCCCTGTCTTGGAGAATAATTCGCCCGACAACAAGAACGGCTATAGTACCTATCACGGTTATGCCACAACCGACTATTATCGCGTTGATCCTCGTTTTGGCAGTAACGCCGACTACCGCAAACTGGCTGACGAGGCACATGCCAAAGGACTGAAAATTGTGATGGATATGATTTTCAACCATTGCGGCTTCGAACATCCTTGGGTGGCAGATATGCCCAGCAAGGACTGGTTTAACACTCCAGAATGGCTGAGCGAGCAAAAGACTGACAGAGAACGGGCAAGAACCAATAGCGCCTATCTTCAGACCAGCTATAAACTCACTCCTGTAAAGGATCCGTACGCTTCAAAGGTTGACCTCCGCGAGACCGTTGACGGATGGTTTGTTCCAACCATGCCCGACCTGAACCAACGCAACCCCCATGTCATGACCTACCTTATCCAGAACTCCATCTGGTGGATTGAGACAGTAGGTATCGACGGCATCCGTATGGACACCTATCCCTATGCCGATGCCAAGGGGATGGCCCGCTGGATGAAGGTGCTCGACGAGGAATATCCCAATTTCAATACTGTCGGAGAGACGTGGGTTACCGAACCCGCCTATACCGCAGCATGGCAGAAAGACAGCAAGGTCAGCGAGGAGAACAGCTACCTGAAGACCGTCATGGACTTCTCGTTCTTCGACAAACTGAATCAGGCCAAGCATGAAGAGACGGATGCCTGGTGGAATGGTCTTAACCGCATCTACAACTCGTTCGTTTACGACTTCCTCTACCCCAACCCATCATCGGTCATGGCCTTCATCGACAATCACGATACCGACCGCTTCCTGGGGAATGGACAGGACTCTCTCGCCCTCAAGCAGGCACTCGCCCTGCTGCTGACCGTCAACCGCATTCCACAGATCTATTATGGAACGGAGATATTGATGAACGGCACCAAGGAGGTAACCGACGGTCATGTGCGTAAGGACTTCCCCGGCGGATTCCCCGGTGATACACATAACGCTTTTACGAAAGAAGGGCGCACCAAGGCCGAACAGGATATGTTCCGTTGGACCAGCCGACTGCTGCACTGGCGACTGGGCAATGAAGTCATCACCAAGGGCAAGCAGACTCAGTTCATTCCTTACGGCGGCATCTATGTCATAGCCCGCCAGTATAAGGGACGTACAGCGCTCACCATCCTCAACGGCACCAGCAAGGAAGCCACCATGCAGGTGAAGCGCTATGCAGAGGTCATCGGTGACACGAAACGTGCCAAAGACATCCTTACCGGACGCTATTACGACCTCTCGCAAGATTTGAAACTGCGTCCTCGTCAGTCGCTCATACTTGATTATTAATTTACTATAACAACCAAAAGTTATTTTTATGACAAACATTTTTTCATTAGAGGGCAAGAATGCCTGGATTACCGGTGCTGCCTACGGTATCGGTTTCAGTATCGCACAGGCTTTTGTTGAGGCTGGTGCCAAAACCATTATTTTCAACGTGCGCGGTGAAGAGGCCTTGCAGAAGGCGCTTGCCAGCTATCGCGAGGCAGGCATCACCAATGTCAAGGGATATGTCTGCGACGTGACCGACGAAGTAGCCGTCAAGGCGCTGGTTGACAAGATTCACCAGGAGGTCGGCCAAATTGACATCCTCGTGAATAATGCCGGCATCATCAAGCGCATTCCGATGCACGAGATGAAACGCTCGGAGTTCCAGCAGGTCATCGACATCGACTTGGTTGGTCCGTACATCTGTGCTGCCGCCGTTGTTCCTGAGATGATGGAGCGCCGCGAAGGTAAGATTATTAACATCTGTTCGATGATGTCGGAACTGGGTCGTGAGACAGTCAGCGCCTATGCTGCTGCCAAAGGCGGTCTGAAGATGCTGACGCGTAACATCTGTTCGGAGTATGGCGAGTACAACATCCAGTGCAACGCCATCGGTCCGGGTTACATCGCTACCCCACAGACCGCACCGCTGCGTGAACGTCAGCCCGACGGCAGCCGTCACCCGTTCGACTCCTTCATCTGTGCAAAGACCCCAGCCGGTCGCTGGCTCAACCCCGAAGAACTCGGAGGTCCTGCCGTATTCCTGGCATCACATGCTTCTGATGCCGTCAACGGTCACATCCTGTATGTTGACGGTGGTATCCTGGCTTACATCGGTAAGCAACCCTAAAGACTAAAGGTGAGATAATATCTCGCTGAAACGGGCTATTTTTATGAGGCGGTCGTGAGGATATTCCTCCGACTGCTCCAAAGCCCATACCACGTGGTATGGTATATGAATAGCCCATGCCCCTGAGTTCAATGCCGGCACGATATCGCTGCGGAAGGAGTTGCCCACCATCAGCGTCTGTTCCGGTGCAACACCAAGGTTCTCACAGAGTTGGCGGTATTCTGTCTCGGTCTTGTTCGACACTGTTTCCATGTACGAGAAGAATTCTTCCAGTCCCGAGCGTCGCAACTTATCCTCCTGATCCATCAGTTCACCCTTCGTGAACACCACCAACCGGTAGCGGCGCGACTGTGAGAGCTGCTCCAGCGTCTCTCTCACCTCTGGCAGTGGCGTGGTGGGAAAACGCAACAGTTCCTTGCCCATGTCAATCAATTGCATCACGTCGTCGCCAGAGAGTTGTCCCCGGCTGACGCGCACGGCATTCTCAATCAGCGACAGCGTAAATGCTTTCGTACCGTAACCCGTCAGCGACAGGTTACGCTGCTCGGTGGCAAACAGTCCCTCACTCACCTCCCGTGGCGTTGCCCAGGGTTTCAGCAGTTCTTGACAGCGCCGTTCCACATCGTCAAACCACGACTGGCAGTCCCAGAGGGTGTCGTCGGCGTCGAAAGCGATTACTTTGATGTTTTCCTGTATTGCCATAGTTCAAAAGAGTTAATGATGTTCTGCCACAGCACATAGCAGCCTGCACCGATGGACGAGACGGGATTCAGATACATATACGCCACCCAGATGCTCAAAGCCGTGTTCTTCTGGAACAGGGCCTGACCGCTGTTCACTTCCTCGCCCAGCAGTCTGCCGATGCCCCTGCCGATGCCGAACTGAATCCAGCAGAGCACGAAGGTAGCTACTGCTATCAGTCCCAGCAGCATGATGGGTGCCGTGCTGTGTACGATGTTCTTGACGGTGATACCGGTGGTTATCGAGAGGGAGAAGGCCCAGCAATAGAAACTCAGGTCAGGCATGGAGACTATCCACGCACACAGCCGCTTCAGATAGTGCTGCATCATCCAACCTAACACCAAGGGAAGCAATAACACATACGACACCTTCTCCAGAATAATCAGGAAAGCCTCCATGAAGGTGATACCGGCTGCCGGTTCCAACATCGGGAACACCAAGGGGATGAGCAGCGCTGATGCCAATGACGAAATGAGGGTGTAGGTGGTCATCGTCGAGATATTACCCCCTAACTTGCCCACGACCACAGGGGCTGCCGAGGCTGAGGGTCCGATGATACAAGTAAGCAGGGCTTCGTAGAACAGTTTAGAGTTTAGAGTTGAGAGTTTAGAGTTATCTGAACTCCATGCCAGTGCTACCGTCACCGTTATCAGCAGGAGCTGGGCTACCAAGATGCCGGCATGCCAGCAATGAGGGCGCATCTCGTGGAAATCAACCTTACAGAACGTGACAAACAGGGTCATGAACACGGAGATGGGGAAGAGTACGTCGAAGACTGATCCCAGCCAGTCGCCAGCCTCATCCAGTGCTGGCACATAGTTAAAGGTCAGATAGCTCACCGTGCCGACAGCTATCGACACAGGCAATGTCCAATCCTTCAGAAACCTTATAATTCCGTTCATGACTTATTATTTGGACTGCAAAAGTACTTATTTTTCGTTGAAATAACAAAAAAAACTGAAGAATTAAACTTTTAGGGGTATGGTGCGTCATAGTATTCAGTATGAAAAGAATTTGTGTATCTACCTTATTACTATTAATGAGTACCATCGTGGTACTTGCTCAGGGTTCGGTCAGAGGAAAAGTACTTGATAAGCAGACCGACGAATCGATGGAGTTTGTAAATGTAGTGGTCGAAACACCGGCAGGCAAACTGGTGAAGGGAGCCATTACCGATGTTGACGGACACTTTAATATCACGGGGTTGCAAGACGGTACCTACCGACTGCAGGTAACCTTTGTAGGCTATAAGACACTGACCCGCCAGTTTACCCTCACTCCCCAGAACCGCCAACAGCACTATAATGCACTCTATATCTCAGAGGATGCCAAGGTGCTTGGCGAAGTACAGGTCACCGGACAACGCTCACAGATGAAACTGGAGGTTGACCGCAAGGTATTTTCCGTCGATCAGATTCTGGCGGCAGCAGGCGGCTCTGCCAGCGACTTGCTGGAGAATATTCCCAGTGTCGAGGTGACCACCGATGGCGAGATATCCCTGCGCGGCAATTCGAGTGTCGAGGTATGGATCAACGGTAAGGCCAGCGGTCTGACCTCAGACAACCGTGCCGAGATACTGCAACAGATACCTGCCGAGAGCATCGAGCGCATCGAGGTCATCGACAATCCCTCTGCCAAATTCTCGCCCGAGGGTTCTGCCGGTATCATCAATATCGTGCTGAAGCGCGACCGCAAAGCCGGCTATTACGGTTCGCTGCGTGCCGGTGCCAACATCTATGGCGGATGGAACACCAGCGGTAATATCAACTACTCCAGCGGCGTACTCGACGCTTTTGCCAACATCGGCTTCCGTCACCGTAAGAACCAGGGAGGCAGCGAGAGCGACCAGCACTATAAGCAGACCAACCAGTATCAGCGCTACAATAGCGAAAGCAAGAACAGGGGCAACAACCTTTTTACACGTCTCGGACTGACCTGGCATTTCACTAAGAAGGACGATCTCTCCATCGGAGGCATGATGATGCACGGCAAGAACCACAACCGCAGCACTACACCCTATCACTACGGTACTATCGGAGCTGCCGAGGACACCTATCGCATGTTCCGTGCCAACAACGGCGATGGCGATATGCACATGTATCATGCCGAATTAGGCTACGAACACCGTTGGAGCGACACCCATAAGTTGACTGCCAACGTGGAATACAACCGCTGGATGAGTGATAACGATAATGTCTATCGCGACAGTACTTCGTATGTTGCGACTCAGGCGCAACCCACGGTTTATGATTATCAGTACCGCCCCATGCACGTTCGCAACCGCTCATGGGAGGCTAAGCTCGACTACGAAAACCAGATAACGAAAGATTTCAAGTTAGAGGCAGGTTATAACGGTCGTTTCTCACACGAGAATACACCACAGGAATCATGGCTCGCCGACAACTGGGAGGGAACCGGTATGGTGGAGGATGCCCGCTACTACAACCGCTTCATCTATTCGATGGACACCCATGCGCTCTATGCCACCCTCAATGCCAAGGTAGGCAAGGTGGGCATCATGGCTGGTTTGCGCGGTGAATACTGGAAAGTGAATACCGAGAGCTACAACTATGACCAGGAACACGGCATTGCCGCTAAGGATGAACCATACAAGAAGAATTTCTTCAAGCTCTTCCCCTCACTCTTCCTGAACTACGAACTCACCGAGTCGGCACAGCTGCAACTGAACTATACCTACCGTCTGCGCCGTCCCTGGGGCGGACAGCTCAACTCCTTCCGCAACACCAGCGATGCCTCGATGGTGTCGTTCGGTAATCCTGAGCTGACACCGGAATACACCCATGCCATCTCGCTCAATTTCCTCAAGACATGGGCGGAGCATACCCTCAGCATCTCCACCTATTATCGTCCGACAACCGACGTGATGCAGCGCATCCGCTACCAGAATGCCGACGACGGTATGATGTATTCCACCACGATGAACCTCACCAAGCGTCAGAGCCTCGGTGTGGAGATTATCGGCAAGAACAAGTTCTTCCGCATCCTCGACCTCACCACCACCGTCAATGGCTATTACAACAAGCTCGACGGCTTCTCCTATGTCATCGACGGACAGACGGTGACTGGCATGAGCGACAAGAGTTTCTCATGGGACGCCCGCATGCTGGCATCACTCATCCTGCCCTACGACATATCGCTGCAGCTGACGGGCAACTACCGCTCACGTGGTGTCATCACCCAAGGTCATCGCAAGGCCAATGCCTCGCTCGACCTCGGTATCCGCAAGAACTTCTTCAATAAGCAGCTGTCGGTAGCCTTCAACTGGCGCGATGTCTTCAACACCCGCAAATGGCAGAACTATACCGAGAGCGACACCTTCTGGCGTTATCAGAAAAACTGGCGCGACCCCATGGTCAATATCCAGGTGACATGGAATTTCGGTAACATGAACAACCAGAAGCGACCTATTGAGCGCGAGGAGCTGCAACAAGACAACGATTCCCAGCAACAGCCTCAGCAGAATCAAAACTTCCAGCCCGCCGCAGCAGAGGATTAACCTTTGTTGTTGATGTATGCCATGATGACGTTGACAGCATCGTCTTCGCTGAGATCGTCCATCGAGATGACCAGCTGATAGTTGCGGGTGTCATAGCGTGAGGTGTCCTCGTATTTCTGGATATAGGTCTCACGATCGACGTCCAACTTGGCAATGATGTCGCGGGCTTCCTGCTCCGTCACGTTCTTACGGCGCATGATGCGCTGGATGCGGTGCTCCATAGAGGCCTGGATGAAGATGTTCAGATGGTTGGGCCACTCACGGAATACCATAAAGCCTGTACGACCGGCAACAACGCACGATTCGTGGGCAGCCAGTTCTTGGTAGATGTGTTTCTCGGTGTCGTACATCGACTGGTTGTCGAGCAACACATCAACCTCAAAGGGCTGACTGGCACTGTTTACCAATGTGTTATAATAGGTGTTAAGGTCGGCCCACCATGACTTCTTCTGGGCTTTGATTTCCTCAATACGCTCCACAGAGAGTCCGAACTTCTGCGTCAGTCCCTCTACAATGGCTTTATCGTAGTACTTCACTCCTAATTTCTCGGCCAGTTTACGACCTACTGTGCGTCCACCGCTACCTACTTCGCGGTTGATAGCAATCACAAATTTTTCGTTCTTATTCATATCTTCGTAGTTTTATTCATTGACAAAGGTACGAAGAAGTGAGCAGAAAACCAAACGAACAACACTTTTTTTTCGAACATCCCCCGTCCCCGCTCCTCCTGTCGCTCTTTGCAATAAAGCCCCTTTAGCAAGATTTTGCTAATTCTGAAACCTGTTAGGTCTTCACCTCCCCTGCCACCTAAGTATGGGAGGTTCGAGGATAAGCAAACAATTACCTAAACAATTCATCGGCAGTGACTGCTGACGTAACTATATCTGAATACGCATTCCTCTCCATCGGATAAACAGTTACAAATGTGAGGTGAAAAGTTTTCTCAGGCTGAATCTGTTCCAATGCATCGATACGCCTCACCAACTTCTCTGCATACGATTTCTTCATCACATAATTCGACTTGGAATACTTCATCTCGCAAACATTGACTATATCATCTGCACGATCTATTAACAAATCTATTTGCATGCCCTCAGCACCATCATTGCCACTGACAACTAACGAAGACTCTTTTGAAGCCACACCGGCAATCTGCAAAGCCATTTTTATCTGCTGAATATGTTGCAAGCAGACTTCTTCAAATGCAATACCTCGCCATGATGTTATCTCAGGTTCTTTCATGTGCTGCTGCCAATAATTCTGTTCAGTCACACCCGGATTCTCTTTGAAATGCAACCAGAACCAACAGAAGCAGTCAGAAAGTTTATAGTATTCTTCATTATTATTGTTTCCAAAGGGCACATACTTAGTGATGAAATCGCTTGCAATAAGAGCTTTCAACTTCTTTGTAAAATCCCCATTGGGATTAATGCTGGTTCCACGTGCAATATCGTCACGTTTGAAGCCTGCATGACGTTTGCTCAACATGCGTATTATTTTCATACAACCAGAAGCATCATCGAACACCGAATTAAACAGTCTTTCAAACTCATCACTCAGTTTTGCCTTAGGATTGAAGAATAGCGCGTCAATATTCTGCGCCAGGCTCAATGTAGGATTGAAACAGTCCAGATAAAACGGAATACCGCCAAGAATCATGTATGCCTGAATGATGTTATAGGGTGTCATACTGATCTTTCTATTCTCGAAGAACTGCTTACACTCCAAAAGCGTAAAAGGCGACAGTTTCATTTCACAGGTCAATCGACCATATAGTCCACCTTTATTATTGATAATATTATCGAGCATCCATGACGTTGCAGAGCCGCAAACCACAAAACATAAATTATGGCGACTGCATCCCCATCCATTCCAGAACGATTCAAGCGCAGTCAGAAAAGCAGACCGGGGTGTGTCCATCCATGGCAGTTCGTCGATGAATACTACCTGACGGGTTCCATTGTCCTGCCGTTCCAACAATTGTTCCAGCAGGAAAAATGCTTCCATCCATGATTTGGGTTGGGCTATTCCCTCTAATCCATGACGAATCAACGAAAAGTGGAAGTTCTGTAATTGGTCTTTGAGTGTTACCTTCCTCTTACGGTCGTATGGGGAAAGTCCCGTATGATGAAAAACCATATTGTCGTGTAGAACTTCGTTAATCAGGAAAGTCTTACCTACACGACGACGACCGTAGATGGCGATAAATTCTGCCCTTCCACTCTCATAGCGACGGGTCAATTCTGCTATCTCTTGCTTTCTGCCAATGATTGTACACATATGCTGTAACTATTATGGTGGCAAAGTTACAAATAATAATTGAAGTAAGCAAGCACGAAATGTTAAAAATGGAATAAAATCAAGTTTATTCCGCTACAGAACCCCATTCTCGGAGTACTGTAGCGGAATAAGCGAATAATTATGATGTTCACTTATTAGGGCAATGAGTGGAAAGGACGGACGGTGAGGCCGTCTATTTTCTCTGAACTATTAAGACTCGCTACCGTTTGTCCGCTGTTACAGTTTCACAGCGACGGGGATGGTGTACAGTTTTTCAGCTGAAGCATCATAGTACTTCAACGTCAGCGATTCTCCGGCGTTGCGACCGAAGATGAGCAGCTGAGTGCTGCCAGACGCAGAGAGCGACACCGTGCCGCGACACTCTTCGCCCACGAAGGCAGCCACCGTGTTTCCGCTGGCGGGCGTGATGCCCACCTTGGTCAGGAGAGGCTCCACCGCCACTGTCTTCTGCACGGGATACTTGGACGATCCGAGCGTGAACTTAGGGATATAGTCCGACTCAATACCTGTATCCAAATCCGAACTGAATTTGATGACATCAGACAGGGTGAAGATTTGCTTCAGCGTTTGGCTGTAGTATTGCAGTGAGATATTCACCGTCTCCGCCCCCGTTTCGTTACCCCATGCTTTCATCACAAACTTGCCATTTTCCACCTGATTACTGCCTACGATGACAGCAGGAGTCGCCATTCCACGCAACTCACCGTTCACGAAGAGTGCCATCATGTCACCCTCGGAGGTGTAAGGTTTCAACTCATCCTCTATCAGCACCTTCAGGATGGTCCAGTTCTCATAGAGCGTCGCATCGGGTTCCGTCCAGCTCGGACGCTCCTGGTTGTAGCTCCAGTCTATCTGCCATGTGGGAGGCTCGCTGAGTATCGTCTCGGTATAAGCAGGATTGTTGCCGTTGCCTTTACCGTTACCGTTGTCATCGCTATTGCTGTCGCCGCTGCTGCAAGCCCCCAATACGAGGCTTGCCAGCAACATAGACATTAACTTTATAGTTTTCATACTTTCGTTATTTCTTTATTTCGATATTACGATATTTTGAATCACTTTATCACGAACTTGAGCAAGCTCAGTCCTTCACTCACTTAACCACGACCTTCTTGCCATTATAGATATACAGACCCTTACGTGTCGGTTTCTGTGGCAGTTTGATACCACCAACGGTATACCAGACACCGTCCTCGTAGTCTGCTTGCATGAAGTTGATGACGGTAGGCATTTCCGGACTACCGATTACCGCATTCGTACTGAATGCCATGATCTCAGCGGTAGATGCCACGATCTCACCTTCACGCTCAATAGCAAATAAGATAGGCTGTTGAGAGTCACCGGCGATGCTGAGGTAAGCAGGTTCAGACTCTCCGAGGAGCACACTCTCACCTACTATCTCACCATTGCTATATGCCAGTAGGATGTCGCCCTCCTCCGCTTCAAAGCCTGCCACAGTAGCCGATACGCTCATCGTGCTACGTTTCTGTGAGGCGGCACGACTTGTCGGCTGCGGTCCATTCTCACTGACGCTGCTACCCATTTCGTAGTACGGATAGACGAAGGAGGTATCTACGCCATTCTTGCGGAGCAGCATATAGCCCTCGCCAGGCTTCATAAACTGCAGACTACCGCGCCAGCGTCCGGTATTGCCAGACTTACTGAAGTAAGCAAACTCTGTATGACTCTTGATCACGTCACCATCCTCTGCCAGGTCGTAGTAGTCGCTCAGGGCAGTCTCCACGGGCAGATTGATGGTCGGCGTGTAGCCTATAGCGTTCCATCCCTGCTTCAGCTTAATGGTGCGTACCTTCTCGTCCGTGATGACGGTACCGCCAATGGGGAACTTGCAGTCTTCCTTCACCTTGATGGCATACGACTTCTGCGGTGAGATGACCACTCCCGCTGTATTTCCTGATGCAACCCACTGTTTCTTGTCTTTCTCGTAGGTCATCACCAGTCGACTGCCCAGTTCGGTCAACGCGTCACCATCGTTCCAACGCATACTGCTGAGCAGTGTGTTCAGGTCACTCATCTGTTCGCTGTTCACGTTGAACGATACCCAGTTCCAGCCTTCCTTCAGACTGAAGTATTGCATGAAGCTATTACCGCCTTCCAAGCGCACAGGCTTGTCAGTGCCCAGTACGGCTCCGCTCTCGAACTTGACGGCAGGTGTTGCCGTCAGCATAATCTCACGACCGGTGCTATACTGCCACAGACGGAAATTCAGGTCGAGTCCGCTTGCCTCGCTGTCGTAGACGGTCAGGTAGAGCGCCGTCTCACCAGTCTGTACGTCATGGGTGATGTTGGCAAAGCCGTGACATACGTTCTCCTTGTCGAAGGCTCCCACGATATCACGGGAGTCAGTGTCCAACTCATTATAGAGATATACCTGTCCACTGATGCTCATTGAGTTTTTCAACAGTTCACCACTGACATTCTGCGCCCATGCCGGCTGCTCGCCCTCGACGGTCAGGTTCAGGTAGAACGGCTCGGTGATGCCCTCTTCGTCGGTCAGGTAGAGAATCTCGCTATACGTGCCGACATTCAGGTCCTTGCTCACCGTTGCTGTGACGTAATCCATGCTCTGCGGTGCTATCACGTCGCTGTACTTGTCGAGCGTGAGCCACTTCGGGCAATTCTCTATCTTGTAGTTTTGGGAGGTTGCACCATAGTTGTAGAACGGCAGTTCAAAGGCATCTCCATTACCATATTTGATAGTAGTGTCATACCTGTTCACCATCCACTGCAGGCTGCTGTTGTTCACGTAGTAGCAGGCCGTCTTCGGCGAAGCCATCATGTTGCCGTTCCTGTCCTCGATGTCACGCAACGTCACGTAGATGTTGCGATGGTTCAGCCTGGCGGCAGGCTCGTCGATATCTACCAGCACTTGGTTATCCTTGCCGATGAACGAGAACTTCAGGTTCTTCACTTCCTCGTAAGGTACCACAGGTGCCGCATCACCGTCTGCGAGATGCTTCTTAACGGCATCGACATCATCAACGAATACGTAGTCACGTACCAGTGTGTCGGTAGGCTCCTTCGTCTCCGGGTTGAGCTGATAGCGCGGCTCACCCTTGTCGTCCAGATAGAGTTTCTTGCTATAGACATAGGGCACCACTTCGAGGTCGTTGTCCTTCTGCCGCTCTATACGGTCGAAGCCCAAGTAGGTCAGCAGACCAGCCTCGTCACCTCTGGGGCTCTTCGAGCTGTAGGTGCTGATGAGCTGCTGCGGCAGTGCCTGAGCAAAGAACATCAGTTCGTCCACATTACCTGCCATGGCATCCGTACCGTCGACAGTCTCCACCTCGCCATTCTCTTTCACCACGTCGTAGCGGGTTGCACCGATGAGCGGATAGCCGCCGCTGATGCCACCTAAGCTGTCGAGTTCGAATGTCGTGCGCAGTTCCTTATCCATATAGATGTTTACCACGTTGCGTCCACGGTTCACCGTCATGGCGAAGTTGTGCCAGTTGTTGTCGCTCCAGTTGCCAGGAACCTCGATGTCAAAGCCATTAGAGCGATACATCAGCTTGTCGCCTTCGAATCCGATATGGAACTGGTTCTCGGCACCGTTGTCCTCCTTCAAGCCACGACCATTAGAGAGCAGTGCACCACGACCGTCGGCATCGGTCTTGAACCAGAACATCAGCGTGTAGTCTTGCTCGCTGGTACGGTTCAGAGCATCCTTCGTCAACAGCATGCCCTTATCAGCCTTCTCCAAGTGCAGTGAGATACCGCGTGGGATAGCCCAGCTGGTTCCTATCATCTGGGCATTGGCTCCCTGCGTGTGGTCTTTGACATATTTACCGGAACCCTCGTTCATCGGGTAGTAGTCAACAAGATCTTTCTCGTAGCCTGTCAACCGCTGGTTACCGTAGGTCGTACCGATGAGTCCACCGTCCATGGCACTATACCACAGGCGAGCCTCCATCATACGTCCCTCGTAGTACTGACTTGCCTTTCGGTCTAGTTCGTTGGTGCGTCCGAAGATGAGCGGACCCGTTCCGGTATACAGCGATGTCAGCTTATGCTGTTTACCAGCCTGCACACCGCCGTTGAAGAAGGTCACGAGACTGTCCGTCTGGTTGACGGTCATTGCCACCTGTGTGAAGCCTTTCTTCACGATGGTAGAGTCGGACGTGAATACCTGTCCATTCACCACGCCTTTCAGTTTGTAGTCCTTCGTCAGCCACAGTTGCAGTTTCTGACCATTGGTGCCATGTGAGAACAGCGGCATGTCACGTCCTGTCTCATTAGGTCTCACCATCAGGTCGATGGTCAAGTTCTTACCGTTGAAGTTACGCTTAGCCTCGCTCTCCAAACTACCCTTGCCGTCAAACTGCACGCTCACCATCTCTGAGAGGCTGTTGTTGTTCACCTCACCCTTCACCTCGAAGTTGGTGATGGCACTCAGATAGTTGTGCTCTATGTCTTCCGAGAAGTTGAAGATGATATTCTCACCAGAGGTCAGCAATCCGCTCTTCGGTTCGGGAGTGCCGAACAGCTGCGGACGGCGTGTGTCCTTGATACCGCTGATAATCTTCGACGGCGTAGTGAGGAAGTCACTGCCGTTGCGGCAGAAGAGCACCGCACGCAGGTCGTAGGTACGTTCGGTCACCCAGCCCTCACCGTAGAACTGCGTCACAATGTTGCCGTTCTCGGGTATCAGTTCCCTCACACCGTTGGCATTCGCCATCAGAGAGTCCTTGGCATAGAACGAGCAGAGGTTCGTCCATGCGTCATCGCCGCGCTGCGACTCCTTATACTGGAACTCGATGTGGTCGAAATTATGCTGGTGGCGGTCGAAGCCGTTGATGGTGACAGGTATGTACCAGCCACGCTTCGAATCTAACTGGGAGTTGGTGTTCAGCACCCACTTATCGCCAGGCACAGCAATGTTCACGCCTCCTGCCTCACGCAAGAAGTGTACGTCGAACGAGGTCATAACAGTAGTGTGATCAGGGTCGGTGGGTGACATCACGCCGAGAACCAGTTTCTCGAAGTCGAAGCCCTGACCGGCACGAACCTCCATCTGCAGTGCCGTCTCCTGACCTGGTACTACCGTGACGGGGATACCTGCAGTAGTCATCGTCTGACCGTTGATGCTGATCTTGGCACCTAACGGATTCATGTGGTCGGCAGCGAACAACTGCAAGACGGTCAGATTATCGGTCGCCTCAGGCTTCTCGCTCTCGTTGGACAGGAATACCGTGAAGTGGGCTGCGTCATTGACAGAGACACCGCTCACGCTCTGTTTGTCGAGACGGATCTTCGGGTTGCAGATCTTCAGCGTGCGGGCATCAAGCACGGTGCCCGGGTCATAGATCTTCGTCACACGCTGGTCCTCCCACGGATTCTGGGTAGAACCACCACGGGTACGGAATACAAAGCTTCGCGGACCCACAATCTTCTCGTTCTTGAGTGTTTTAACCATCTGATCCTTCACCATGCCATAGTACTTGTTGAAGTTGTCGTTCGTAAAGATATTATAGACATCCACATTTTTAGAATCGGTGGAAATCCGCGAGCGATAGACATCCACGTTCAGATGACTCGACGGATCAGTGGCAATGGTGAAGCTTTCCGTACGGTTGTATGACTTCGTCTCCGAGTCAGTACCAATCGTTGTGTAAGAGACCACAGGGACGAGCGTCCACTGAACGGTGTTACCCGAGAATGTCACCTCCGACTTCATTCCATTGTCGGCATTTAACCCCCAAGAATCCGCACTTGGCACTTTCCATGTCTTCATTTCTGCCAATGAGGCAACAACGCTACCTACAATCGTAGTAGCCAGTCCGAGAGCAGAGAAGGCATTGCTGGCACCCTTGCCGAGACCGAAGTAGTCAACCTCCGTGGCGACGGGGAAGTGTTGTGTCATCGAGTTCGAGAAGCTGGCATCGAAGGTCTCGCTATAGTTCACACCCGCAGCTCCAGCCACATCGTAGTTAGTCACCAGGTCATTCGCCTGCAGTTTCTCCATCTCGTTCTTGGCTATCATGTCTACCCATGCCTTGATAATCTGATATTTCTCTGACACCTCGTCGCTGAAGTCTTCAGGCTTCTTGTCACTGGGTATCACCACCAGGTAGTTGTAGCCCGGCTTGGCCGTGTCGATGCTGTCGTTGAAGACATGGCCCTTCAGCTCCTTGTTCACTACGGCGAACGTCGAGTCAGTGGGCTGGCGCAGCGACAGGTAGACCGGACGCTTCGTCTTGTTGGCTATCTTCTGAGCCTCCGCCTTGGTGCCAAGATACATCATGTTGACAATCTCCTTCGCCTTGGCAGGTATGATCTGTGTCAGCAGCTGCTTCTGCGAGTAGACAAACTGCGACTGTATCTTCGGACCATAGCCTAATGCCACGTCGCGTATCAGGTAGAGGGTGTCGCCCTTGGCATTCTTACCCTCAGCAATCTTCACCATCGTGCCGTAATTGACATTCTTTGCCACCTCGGACACCTTGTTGACTCCACCCTGGCGACCAGCTATCTCATCGAACATCTTCTTGTTCACGGCGCGGATGGTTGACATCGGTGTCACCACGACATTCTGCACGGAACCGATGTAGAGGTCAGCGTCAGCACCCACCATTGACGGGTCACCGCTGGTGCTGATATTATTGCCTACGACCATCGAGTGCGAGAATGCCTTGCTGCCTTGCGCATTGTACATCAGGAAGTCTACTGTGGCATCCCAAGTGTCAGCGTTGTTGATGGGACCTACGGCAGTACCTTTGGAAATTGCCGGAGTATTTATCGTCGCCACAGTGGCTGTTATGGTCTGCAGTTTCTTGCCTCCCTTATAGTTAAAGTACACGCCTGCCGTCAGCGACAGATTCATCATAAATGTATTGTTGAGGGTAGCACCCTTGGCGAGCGTATTCGTACTATAGCCTCCTGGCGGGTCACGCAGGATGTCGTACAGGATGGGCGCACCTTCGGTCATGACATCCTGAGCCTCACCGATGGGGAACATATTGAGCACGTAGCCATGCAGCGGCTCTGCCTCAATGAAGGTACCGTCACGCTCCACGGTGAAGGTCACCGTCTTCAAGGCGTTCTCGCCCGACAATAGCGTGGTGGTCTGGTTTGCCTGCAAGGTGAACATCGCCTGTCCCAGGCTATCGATGTCCACAGGAGGCTCCATGAGTGATTCCAAAGCAAAGCCCTTCATGCCGTTCTGCATACGTGCCTTACCACCGCCAAGGCGTACCAGGTCGGGGGCACCGCTTGACGGGTCATTATTATACTGATAACGCTCTGCCACCTGCAACTGGATACGGTACTTGCGCTCCACGCTGAACACGGGGTGTCCGAAGGTGTAGACAGCCTTCAGGGAGTCGCTTCTGGTGACAGGCCAGTTCTCTTTCTTCACAGGATAGACCAGTGGTACCTGAACCGACTCACCCGTCAGTTCGCTGGCGGTGTACGTCCTGTCACCGAAGTAGTCGAAC
This sequence comes from uncultured Prevotellaceae bacterium, assembly GCA_902771445.1. Lineage (GTDB taxonomy): Bacteria > Bacteroidota > Bacteroidia > Bacteroidales > Bacteroidaceae > Prevotella. Next base: position 9,425 of record CACXXD010000018.1, on the reverse strand, counting down.
GTGTCATAGCCTATCTGTCGGTAGGTCACCTCCACCGGACTGTGGTAGATGCGGTTGTAAATAGCGTTGTAACTGAGCATGGGGTCTACCATCCTGACGGAGTCAACACTATAATAGGTACCCACGTAGGTGGTGTCCTTTGCCGTGAGACAGTCGGTCAGGTCGACGACCTCATTTACCTGTCCCTCCTGGAACAAGGTAGGATAGCCCTTACAGTATATCTGCTGTACCTTCCAGCGTACTGGCGGTAGCAACAGCTCGTACTCGCCGGTCTTCTCGTCAGGCAAGACGGTCATACGCTTACGCTCGGTCTTTACCGTAGTGAAGTGCTTGTTGCCGTTGCGCTGATGACGTACCACCTCCTCACGTGTGGTGCGGTTGGGGTTCTGGTTGTCGAATACCAGCCACGACGTGTTGTCGCCCTCTAAGGCAAGCACAATGGTGAGAGAGTCACCAAGGTTATTCTTCGAGAGATTATTGCCTAAAGGCATCTTGCCCTGGTTGTCACCACCCACGACACGTCCGGTCAGTTTCACTTTCGTAGCGTCGTAGAAATAGGTGTTGGACACGTTGTCGTTGAAGTAGTGACCTGCCGGACTCTTATAGTAGCCGTCATTAGTGAACGTGTGACCGTCCATGACCACCTGGATGGTATCGTTTCCTGGGAGCACATAGAACGAGAAGCTACCATCATACTCCGTTTCCACGAAGTCGCCCTTGGCATTGTGAATCTTCTTGCTGTTCACCATGAAGTTGGCACCCTTCACAGGGATACTCGTACCGTCGTACATCACATAACCCGAGAAACGTTTACCGTTTTGGATGACAATCTCGCGCAGCGACTCGTCGTTGCTATGGGCATCGAACGTCACACCGGTACGCTCCGGTAAGAATTTCGCACCACTGTCATGCACTGCGCTCACTTCATAATTAACTGTTGTTCCACCATAATATGACAGTTCGTCGGCAATATAGTGTCCACTCTCATCGGTGAAGACGGTCGCCACCTTATTATCTTTATAGAAAACGTTCACCTCAATACCAGCAGCACTCGTACCGTCGTTGAAGCGCACGTAGCCGTCCAAGCGTCCCGTATGCTTGCTCTCTCCTACTTTCGTCTGTGTCTCGGTAGTGCTGATGCCCTCGCAGTCGTTCACACCGATCACCTTATATTCATAGGTGACAAGCGGTGACACACTGGTATCCTCGTAACTTAACTGGTCGATGTTAGTGGCTATTTCCTTCCAAGCGTCATCACCCTCGCCCTGTACACGGCGCATCACCTTGAAGTAGTCGATGGGGCTGCCGTCGGTGTTCCATGACAGCAGTACGCTGCTTTGGCGGGTCTGCGTCATCAGTACCTTGTCAATGGTACCCGTGTTCTTGTGGTAGAAGTCGGGCACGTCACTCTTGGTCACGGAGGAAGCGTTCATCTTAGGAACCACCTTGTCACCGACTACCTGCCAAGCGTTGATGCCTAACTGAACTGCCAAATCGGCTGTCGTCATTGAGCCAACTTGGTTTGCCTCGCTCCATTCGTGGTAAGTCCAGTTGTTGGTATTCTTCGCACTATTTCCGTAAACGCCACCAACATAGGAGTTATTCAGTCCAACGGTGGTAACGGTGTAACTGCCGTTCTCTAAGTTGTTACTGATAATGTTGCCTTCATGACTGTCGTCCCAGCCGATGAAAGCACCTGCTCTGGTTCCACTTCCACTACACTTGATGGAGCCGTCGAACAGACAGTTCGTGATGGTGTGGGCTGCCTTTTGTCCATGTCCGATGAAACCTCCGGCATGGGTCGAGGAGCAGTCTACAGCTACCGACACATGACAGTTCGTGATGGTGTTGTGCTTGCCGCTGCTGGCATCGCTGACACCCACGAGACCTGCTGAGTGAATGGCACCCCTGACACTACCCTTCAGGGTCAGGTTCCTGATAGTGTAGTCCTTGGCAAAGCGGAAGAGTGCGATGTTATTACCACTTTCGCTGATATTGAAGGTTATCGTATGACCGTTGCCGTCGAATGTTCCTCGATAGGCAATTTCTCTGCCCCAGCCAATGCTCAGGTTAGTACTGATGTCGGCAAGAAGCACGGCATTCACGTCCTTCTGTCCCTTGGCAGCCTCCACGAGGTCACGGAACTGTCTCCAATCGTCGGCAGTACTGATGCCAAAGGCATTAGATGTCGGCTCGGGGAGCGTTGTAGTGGCGGGCACGAGAACACCGTTTTCCATCGTCCAGCCATTGCCGAGATTGTTCAAAAAGCTTTCCTCGTTGGTTACTGTTGCTATCGTGTTAGTAGACATGATGGGAACCACCTTGCCGTTAACAACCTCCCAGTTGTCAATGCCTAAGGTCTCTGCCTGCTGAGTCGTGCTTAGGGCTAACCAGGGATTATCAGGAATAGTGGTCTTAAACATCTTGGGAACAGCATTGCCGCTAACATTCTCCCAGTTGTCACTACCCAGTGAACTAATGAGGTCATCTACCGACTTAGAGCCAACACTGTTAGCTCCGCCCACGTTATGATAGCTCCAGTTGTTGTAGCTCCATTGGTTGATGCCATTACCCCATGAGGTTGGTGTTCCATCAATATTTAATCCACTATGGTTAATATAGGTGTACTTCGCATTTTCCAGGCAACTTTGTACTGCGCCGTTTAAGTACCCATCCACAAAGCCGTAGAAAGCACCTGCCCATGGGTCATTTGCGTTACACCATAATTCTCCGTCGAACAGACAGTTCACGATGTCAGCACCGTTTCCTCGTCCGACGAAACCACCTAACATGTATCCATAAGTCCAATTAACCTGTATGGAGACTGATGAACGGCAGTTCAATATCTTACACGCTGTACCACCAGTTCTATAACTAACACCCACGAAGGTCGCAGAATGCATGCCAGCCCATATTTTACCAGTGACGCGCAAGTTCTTGATAGTATAGTCTGTGGCATTCTTAAAAATGGCGATAGCCTGAGTTGAACCACCATTAATATCAATATTCAGTGTATGACCGTTACCATCAAAAATACCCTTGAAGTTGTCCGCAGAGGTGACAATTCCAAAATCAGCATCCATGATAGCGTTGGTGGCGGGATTCGTTTTTAATGCATCCACGAATAATCCCCAGTCCGTAGTGCTTCGCAGCACCATAAAGTCCTTGCCGTCGATTTCCCTGATTTCACATGGCAGATACTTGGTGGCATGGCTGTTCGTTACCGTCACCCTAGCCGATGCATCGGCATCCTTGCGTGCCCAGGTTTCGCAATAATCGAGTTTGGTGTTGATATGGTCGGGATCGAAGAGGCAGGTCTCGATGGTGACGTTGCTGTTGGGGGTTACCCACGATACGAAGCCGCCATGACCGTAACTCTGGCTACCCTCGAAACTGCCATCAAACTTGCTATTGCGGATGTTGACGTTGGCTCCACTGACGCGACCCACAAAACCAGCGCTGGTCATGTCGCCGCTTCCAGTGTTGTTGAGAGTCATTGACGAATGGCAGTTCTCTATGGTAAGGTTACCACCTTCAACGACTTGAGCCACGAGACCAGCGGCATACGTCCCGCTGCTCAAGATGGTTCCCGCTATATGCAGGTTCTTGATAGTAGCATCGCCTACGTGTCGGAAGGGAGCAATAAAACTCTCCGACCAGCCCGACTTGTTGAAGGTGATGGTATGTCCGTTACCGTTGAAGGTGCCACGGTAGTAAGCGCCTCCAGATACTCCCACGTGCTCACTGATGGTGATGTCGGCATCGAGGACAGCATCCACCCAGTACTGGTTCTTGGCATCTTCCACCATAGTTCGGAACTTTTTCCAGTCGTCAGCGTTGCGGATGACGATATATGCTGAATACTCACGGGTGGCATAACTGTTGACGTTCGAATATTTAACATCCTGAGTGTCCAAGCCAACCCACGTTTGACAACCGTCGAGTTTGGTGGAAATATAGTCGGGGGCGAAGACACAGTTGTCGATAATCAGGTTGCTGCCACGGGCAACCCATGCTACAAAGCCGCGGTTGTTGGTGGCATTGTTGCCTTCGAAACTGCCGTCGAACTTACAGTTGCGGATGACGACATTGGAACCGCTCTGGCGTGCAATGAAGCCAGCAAGAAGTCCTTCGCCATTGACAGAACTTTTGAGCGTGACCGACGAGCGGCAACTCTCAATGTTGACCGTGGCACCTTCCATGGTCCAGCCGATGAGACCTGCCGCATATCTTGCACTGGTATTGACAGTGCCTGCCGTACGCAGGTTGCGGATAGTGGCATTGCCAACATAGCGGAAAGGTGCCATAAATTCCTGACCTGTGTCCGCTAAGTTGAAGGTAATGGTGTGACCGTTACCGTCGAAAACGCCACGATAAGCATAACGTGACTCCCAACTGATGAGTTGGTCGGTGGTAATGTCGGCATAGAGACGGGCATTCACGTCGTACTTGCCTTCAGCCACCTGAACCTTGTTTCTGAACTCCTTCCAGTCATTGGCATTGCGGATGGGGAAGTAGTAGGATGTCACCTGCTCAGCAAAGTTGATGGGTGACTCACCCTTCTCCACATACATATCTATATCATAATATACACACGAGCGCGTGAGGTTCACTATCTTATAACGCTGTACGCGCTCGTTCTGGTCGAGCGTATAGGTTAGGCTGTCGACCACTTCGCCAGCCTTGTTTCTTGACATGACGCGCAACACCATCTGGGCACGGTCGTCCCATACGGCACCTAACTCGTCGGCATAGTTCCACGACACACGCACAGTGTAGGCACGCTCATCCTCCCACTTTGCCGTGTAGTCAGCAACACGCTGCAGGTGCAGGTTGTCCACCACGCACCGAGTGTTGGTAGCGCAGTTGTTGTCCGTTCCCCATCCCCACTCTTTAGTGATGGCACGGCGCACACGGTATGTCAGGTTGTCTAAGGTACCGCCATTCTTCAGCATGTCCGCTTGGATGGCTTCTACCAAGGTGCTGTCGATAAAGGTATAGGTGGTCTTCTTGGTAGTCTTGGAGTAGAACTCCTGTGCGATGGTATGGAAGTCCTCCTCCTTGCCAGTCAGCGAGCGCTGAATCACGAAGAAGTCGGTGGAAACCAAGTCTTCATCGTCCGGATAGGGAACGCTCCACGTCAGTTCCACCTTCGCCTTCGTGTCGCCTAAAGGTCGGGCGGTCATTCCGATGGGCGCATGAATCAGTGGAACGTTCAGTGTCGACGATGACACACCTTCGATTTCATAGACACCCTTGTCACCAATCACCTTATAGTTACAGACGACACGGAGGTTTTTGTGAGGCACGTTGGCATCGAGCTCGATGGTGCCACTGTTCATATTCTTGATCTCCTCCTTATGGTGCGTACCAAAGACATCGTCGTACTCGTAGTGAGCTTTGGTGATACTGTCGGAAGCTAAGAACCAAGGCAGTTCCAACATACCCGGGTTCTTGGGGTTCATCATAGGAGTAGAGAGGAACGGCGTCAGTTTCGCTGCTGCCTCCGGCATGGTGATGGTCACTGACTTAAGACCTGCCACCTCTCTGTTTCTGACGGTGGCGGAGTTACCATTACGCTTGACATACCAGGAGAACGTCAGTTTCTTGCCTAACAGGTTGTAGGGCACCACCCACTCGGCACTGAACTCGAAGGTCCTGCCGTCGCTGTTGCGTGTCAGGGCAAGCTTTCGTTCTTTATTCTTGTTCAGTCGCTCAATAGTTCTCGAATTACCTAACGTAATGTCGAAGAAACCGTCGGCAGTGGTACTGAAGGTACAGTCCACCCACGTACGATCGTCGGGAATGTCTGCTTCCGTCGACCAGTGTAAGATGTCCGTAGTCGCACCACCCTCCACCGACACCTTCAGGTTACCATCGTAAACCCACGTGTCGGCACCGTTCTGGTCATAGACCGGTGCCTGGATATACACGATGTTCGAGCCGCCCAACGATACGGAATAGTTCGCTGGTTCATCCTCATACGAGGCAGCTGCCTGCTGTGGCAGCAGCCATGCGAAGAGCGTCAGTAGCAGGAGCCACGGACGTCCTCGCAGAATGTTTGTTAGTTTGTACATCATAAAATATTTTATTTAGAAATTGTATATAACATAGTTGTTTTGTTTGTCGATTCTTTCATACTTCTTGATCCGTTTAATCTATCGCAGTACATCGTCTCCGTCCAAATCGTCTTCGTCCTTGGAGAAGCCCTCGCTGCTACTAACGCTTTGCACGGCGTGGCCGCTACTGCCTGCCAGCATCTGTGCGGCATGAATCATTACTACCTGAATCGCGGGTTTTTTGTTTATACTAATTTATATCATTTAGTTTGTTTCAGTCCACTTTCCTTAGGTTCAGCAATTAACTTTATGCAAAGATAACAATAATATTCTTAATAAGCAATTTTTTTTGCCCCCACCTCACTTTTTGCAGATTTTGAAACAATTTTTGCTGATTTTGAAAGTCTAAAATCGTTATTTAACGCATTTCAAACCTCATTAACGAAAAATGAACCCCCGATTTGGGGGCTCATTCAGTTTGACTCGAGTCAAATCGCCTACTGACTCGAGTCAACACACGATTTGACTCGAGACCCCCAATTTCTGGGGTGAGCGAAACGACAACTATAACTAAAGCATGTTATACTTGAGCAGGAAGTAGGTCCTGTCCCAATCAACAATCTTCATGTCGGATTCCTTGGCAGGATGGATATCGAATTCATCGAGCACCATCACCGGTTTTTCCTTCGTGTCGTAGAGAGGCCACTCCTTCGCCTTACCGTCGGGCGAAATGTCTGCGCTGAGCGACGGATTGCCAGTCTTGGCAAATTGTATCCACATCTTGCGCATAGTCTTGCAGAAGGTCTCGTCGAACGCTCTTCCAGTGTCGGCAGTCATCTCGGGATGATTGAATACAACTGACAATTCGATGGCATGTCCGCATTTCATGATGGGGTCAGGCGACTCGGGTGTAAAGTAATAGGTGAATGCTTTACCACCAGCCTTTGTCTGGCACTCAGACAGCTGTATGATAGGCACATTAAACCAGCTCTGGCTCAAAAGGCTGCTGTCGGGCTGGAAGTAATCACCCTGCACATCGTTCATAAAGCTATCGACCAGTGCTTTCTCGTCAGCTGGCAACTTGGCATATTTCTCTTGCTTACGGCCTGCAATCCACTTGTCCCAGCCTTCCTTGCCGAAACTGGAAACGAAGAAGTTCATTTCATCCTTGTTGCAACCTACCAGAATCTCCAAATCCTTCGCTGCGCCGTTAGCGTAGGCTGCAAAGGTATCGGTGGGCAGATACTTCCCGTCTCTTTCGGGTAACTGGTGTACAAAGTTGATGGCAGAAGCTTCCAACAGCTTATCGCCACTCACCTTCAACAGGTCAGCAACGGTCTTGCAACCTAACACGTCCATCAGTTTGTTGGTACACTCGATAGCTTCTTCCGGAGATCTCGTCTGGTTGACGGAACCGCTCTCGGCTATGAGTCGCTTGAAATACTGATGGGAACCCGGAAGCAGCGGCTGCAAGGTACAGCTGGCGGCACCTGCTGACTCACCGAAAATGGTCACGTTGTCGGGGTCGCCACCGAAGCCTGCGATATTCTCGTGTACCCATTTCAATGCCTTGAGCTGATCGAGGAGTCCCAGATTCTGGGAGTCTTGGTAATCCTTGCCGTCAGACAGGTGAGAGAGGTGCAGGAAGCCCATCACACCAAGTCGGTAGGCGATGGTAACGACTATGACTTCGGGATTCTCCTTCACCAAATTAATGCAGTCAAACATCGGGTCGATGGTACCGCCCGACTCAAAAGCACCACCGTGGATCCATACCATGACCGGTTTCTTGGTTGATGGTTCATCCGATTTCCATATATTCAGATATAGGCAGTCTTCATCGAGATAATATAATGAACCCACTTCAAACGACGGGTTCCCATAGCCGCTATTCGCATTGTAATAGGCCTGATAGACGCCATCATCGGGAACAACATCTACTGGAGCCTTCCAACGCAGGTCGCCCACGGGTTGCTTGCCTACATAGGGAATACCCCTGAACACCGTGATGTTATCCGTCTTCCTACCTACGAAAGTACCATTCATACACTTTACGGCCAGCGACTGATCATAATTACCATCGGTAATCGGCTTGTTCTCGCCGCCGTACATCTCTCTCATTTTCTCTCTTATTTCGTTGATATCCATAGTCATAAATGGTTAGTTATTGAACATTAACCCTTTTTTTCTTCCTCTTTAGGGGGATTGAGAGAGCTCCCCCAATCCTTCACTTTCTGTTCCGTTACGAAACAGGCTACAAGTCCATAGGTAATGGTGGGACGTATCCAGATTTCAATAAGCAGATAGTCAGTGTATTCGTCTTGCGGCTCAAGATAGATGTCGATATTGTATAGCGCGGCTATTATCATATCTACAATACAGATGAGCCATAGGTTACTCTTGGTGTAGCTCTCCCAATCCTTACGGGCATAAAAGTATGTCAGCAAGAGCACCAAGAACACCGAAAGGGTAAGGCATGACAAATGTAATGGGTAATTGATCAATGGTGGCGGAAACAGAATGTCACGCAACAACACGGTGATACCTACTGACACAGAACACCAGTAGTTGAAGCGGTGTGTGTCAAGGCGGTTGAAGAAGTACAACCATATCATGACCAGACACGCCACATAGAACACGTTAAGCACTAATTCTGGCCATGATTCTTTGAGTCCGAAATGACCGATGGCATACAGCATGACACCTACCGACAACATTCCTGCAATGGCAGTAATGGTTATGTCGAAGATTTTAGCTGTCTTTGTAAATCTTGTTTCCATATTTTATTATTATTTGCTGTTAATTCACTTTCTTTCCGCAGAAGTCTATTCTGCATTACCGACAGAGCCTACTTACGCTGCTCGCGCGCGGCAACGATATCCAAAAGGTAGTGAGGGGTAAAGAACTTGTCCATGAACTGGTAATAACCGAGCAAGGGAGTCACGGCCTTGTACTGGTCGGCCAAAAGGTCCTTCTTGATACGCATGTCACCTGGTCCGGCGATGTCCAGGACGTTCTGGTCCTGGGCCGAGTAGGCCTTCCATTCCACCTTGTCCGTGGACGGATTGCCGCAGCGGGCGAAATTGGTCCACATCTGCTGAACGCTTGTGAAGATCTCGTCGGAGTTGTTGGTGCCGTTGAAAGTGCTGCTCGTCCCAAGGCCGCGAACGTTGAACACGAACATGAGTTCCACGGAATGGGCCGCACCAATCTCCGGATTGCTGCCCGGATACGACCAGTAGTAGCAGAACGTCTTGTTGAACGCGCTCTGCACGTCGAGCTGCTGAAGCATGGGGACCCTGAACATGAGCTCATTGATGAACTCCGTCTCGACAAGTCCTGGCTCCTGATCCCTGCAGACCCGCC
>CACXXD010000017.1 GCA_902771445.1 uncultured Prevotellaceae bacterium | reverse complement strand
TACGTAAAATTACGGAAATTTCTTTCCTTAGAAAAATATGAATTTTCTTGACAAACACCCCTCTGAGAATCGCACGGAATTCACCAAACAGCAAGTCGCCTGCAAATATGCGAGTATTGGAAGGGGTTACGTATATAACTGATTGTCAGTGTGTTGTGAAATTTATTTCGCAAAAAGAACTGTTTTTGGCCTCAGAAAATTCGTCTTTCGAACAGTTCTGAGAGAGAGGCGACGGCCTTCGCGCCGTGATTAGTATTGAATCAAAGTGGGTTTGCAGGCATATCAAACTGAGTTTTGACTTGGAACAGAATGCAACTAATGATGAAACTCAGTTTGATATGGCTGTAAACCCACTTTGATTCAATATCAATCTCAAAACGACGTCACTTGCATGGCATGAGGACTGGCATGTACCGCTTCCAGAATGCTACTTTCAGAAGTACCTTTTTTTTATGAATTATTTTGACAAAACAAGGCCAGAAATCATTACTTACTGTGCGAACTTGCCGAAATAACCGATGCAAACTTGCTGCCACTCACGCGCATCACGCAACTGGTGCTGCAACTTCTCGTTCACTTCCTGCCAACGCTGATTATCGACAAACGGCTTGGCTTGACTCCAGATGTCAACGAAGTCTTCCACCTCCTTCACTCCGCGTGCGTATCGATACTGCATTTCTTCCCACAACGTGCGTCCGCTCAGCATGCGATACGTCCAAGGCACACGATGGAACCAAAGCAGATACTGCTCAGGACAGGTAGACACCTTGTCATATTGTGAACGATAAGGCTCGTTATACTGCTGTGTGGCACCTGTACCTGTCGAAGAACGGTCGAATCCAATGCCCGTCTTGTCGGCCTTGTGATAGTAGACGGGACACCACTCTATCGGATAGTCGGCCTTGAAGCCATCGGGCTCAGGACCCATGTGATGGTCGAACTTGAAGATATGGTGCAAGCCCAACGGCATCATGTAATCGACACAAGCTTCACGCGAACGAAGCAACACGCTAAGCAACTGGTCTGCCAGCTTAGCCGACTTGGCCGTAGGGAAAGTCTGCGCCAGCCACTCCTTTGCAATCTGCTCCGACGATATGGACGGATTCCAGGCCAGACGACCGAAGGCATACCAGTTGGCTTGGGCAAAGTGATGGCCGCACCAGTTGCGATCCAGTCCGATGTTTGCCACACCTGCAATGCCCTTCAAACGCGAAGGAGACACGAAGGCAAAGAACTCCTTCCACATGGGAGCCAGGAACACCAGGTGCTCGCCCTGTCCCAGATACTCCTGCGTGATCTGTAGTTCGGCCAGCTGAGGGGTACGCGTTATATGATCGAAGATGGGAGCGTATGGCTCACGTGGCTGGAAGTCGAGCGGACCGTTCTTGGACTGCAAGATGACATTGTCGCGAAACCGTCCGTCGAGTTCTGAGAACTCTGAAACAGCCTGTTTCACGCGGTCTTCGCCCTTATGCTTGGCACCGTAGACAAACGAGCGCCACATCACGATGCCGCCGTAGGGCTTCAGCGCGTCGGCCAGCATGTTGGCCCCATCGGCATGGGTTCGTCCGTAGTCGAAAGGCCCAGGTTGCCCCTCGCTGTTGGCCTTGACGAGCAAACCGCCAAAGTCGGGTATCAGCTTGTAGATGTCCTTTACCTTACGCTTCCACCACTGGCGCACCTTTGCATCCAGCGGGTCGGCAGTATTGACATCGCCCAAAGCCTTGGGCGAACCAAAGTTCACAGACAAGTAGACCTTGATGCCCCACGGACGCAGAATGTCGGCAATCTTTTTCACCTTATTAATATATATAGGGGTGAGCATCTTAGGCGAAGCGTTCACATTGTTGAGCACCGTACCGTTGATGCCTATCGACGCATTGGCCATAGCATACTGTTCTATCAGCCGACGGTCAATGCGCAGGTCGTCGTTCCAGAAGATGCTTTCACCGGCATAGCCACGTTCAACTGAGCCATCGAGATTGTCCCAGTGATTCAGAATGCGCAGGCCGAAATAAGGCATAGAAGTTCCTTGGTCGCCACGCAACATAGCAAAGGCACCGTAGAGCAGTCCTGCCTCTGTACGCGCAGAAAGACTGGCATCGTCATGCGTACCTTCGATCTTATAGCCGTCGTTGGCAGGCATCGATTCGTCGAGTTTCAACGTAACTTGTCGACCGTTATAGAAAAGGCTAAGCACTTGAGCTGCCTTGCATTCAGGGCCTACAATCTTGGCAGAGCGCAGCGTGTCATAACGCAGCCAAAGCCTGCTGCCGTCTTCGGCCCAGGCACCCATGCAAAGAAGAAAAGTAAAGAATAGGATAATTTGTTTTTTCATGAAATTTTCTGCAAATAGTTTCTTACCTGTTTGCGAGCCTGCCCCAGTCGATACTCTACCGTCTTGTAGTTCTCGCCCGTCTGGCGACTGATGTCCTGAGCCTGCATGCCGCCATAGATATGCATGCGGTAGAGTTCGCGGCTCTTCTCTGGCAGGCGCATCACGCCCCGCTCCAGCTGCTCGTTGAACTCACGCATCGACAGCACAGACTCTGCCGTATCGGCATCACCGTGAAGGACGACCAAATCGTGTTCGGCATCCTGGCGCACCATGCGACGGCGATACCAGTCGACAATGAGATGACGGCATAGGGTAAAGACCAAACTGGGCAAGGTGACTTCACTGATGGGCCGTTGTTCGCTGAGCAGGCGCAGGAAAGCCTCCTGCACCAAGTCCTCAGCCTCATCGGAATAATGAAGTCGCCCTCGCACGAAGTTGAGCACATCGCAACGATGTGCACGATAGTAATTCTCTATGATTTCGCGGTTATTCATTCACAACTTTCTGAATATTCCCTTCTTCGTCGTAGAACAAACGTTGCACCTTGAGTGAGCGCAGCCATGTCGTATCGTTCGAAGGCACGCAATCATGGTAGAACAAGAACCATTCGCCTTTATACTCGACAATGCTGTGATGGGTTGTCCAGCCCACAACAGGATCGAGTATCACACCCTTGAAGGTGAAAGGTCCGTAAGGATTGTCGGCCACTGCATAGCACAGCAAATGGCTGTCACCGGTTGAATAAGAGAAATAATAGAGGCCATTGCGCTTGTGCATCCACGAGGCTTCGAAGAAGCGGTGCGGGTCGTTGGCTTTGAGTGGGTTGCCATCGGCTCCGAGAATAACAACGGGACGAGGAGCCTCGGCAAACTGCATCACATCGTCGGTCATGCGCACCACCCGACTGGGCAAGGGCAGCTCGTCGCCTTCGGGCAGATGCTCGCATTTCAGTGCCTTGTTGTCTTTGTACCATTGCAACTGTCCACCCCAGATTCCACCGAAGTAGCAGTAAATCTGTCCATCATCATCCTTGAACACACAAGGATCGATACTGTAGGAACCACGGATCGGGTCGGCCTGCGCACGGAATGGGCCTTCGGGACGGTCAGCCACGGCCACACCCAGATGGAAAACGCCATTGTAGTCTTTGGCCGAGAAGATCAGATAATACTTTCCGTCTTTCTCTACAACATCGTTGTCCCACATCTGTTTTTCTGCCCAGGGTACATCAGCCACATCAAGAATCTTGCCATGATCGGTCACATCGCCTTCAAACACATCGTCGAGCGAGAGTACGTGATAGTCTTTCATCTGGAAGTGTCCACCATCATCGTCAAAGCATTCGCCGCTGTCCCAGTCGTGGCTGGGGTAGATGTACAGGCGGTCGTTAAACACGTTGGCAGAGGGATCTGCCATATAGTCTTCAGGGAAAAGATAGCGTGGTTTCATTTCTCAAGTATTTTCGTTTAATAATTCTGTTTTTGTCAACTTTTTCAAGACTTGCCGTTGCGAGCCTCAATCTCCTTGTTAATCTGGTCGATCACCTCGTCGCTCAGCTCATATTTGGAAATGATGAACATGGCCACAATGAGCAGAATGGCAGGGATGATGCAGACGAGCCAGCGAATGCCCTCTTGGGCCATAGGCTCTTGCAGTTCCAGGTCGTTCATGAAGTAGGCACCTGCGGCATTGCCCACCGACATCATGGCAAAGGCTGTGATGAAGAACAGGGCGATGATGCGCAAAGGCCGATTGCGCATGAACTCAGTCCATAGGTCGCTCACCTTCACGTTCTTGGTCTCGCTGTCGTCCATCACCACACGCTCCTTGGTCTGCGAGAAGCAGAAGATGAGCAGGCTCAGTCCGACAAGGGCAAAGATCAGCATGGTGAGGAACCACGCATTCGAGTCCTTGGGCAATGTCTGTGCCTCCTCGGCTGCCTTGTAGCTCGTCCATGCAAGCACCCAACCGGGAATAACACCACCCAGTGCCATACCAGCCTTGAAGAAGATGCCAGTCAGGGCATTGACGATGCCAGAGATGCGGCGTCCCGTCTTCCACTCACCGTAAGAGATGACTTCTGGAATGAGCGCCCACATGTAGCCTGTAGCCACAATGACACCCGCCGACTTGATGAACTGGGCAATATAGACCAAAGTGATGTTCTCCTTCACCGTACCCATGCGGCTAATGAGATAGAGCATGGCCATACCTACAATTGCAATCGAAAGGAAAATGTAGAACATGTTCTTCTTGCCAACCTTGCGCTTGATGGCTGGAACCATTGGCATGAAGATAAATGAAGGCAGCGAACCCAGACCCATGAACAGGGCCATCTGCAGGGGCAGTTCCTTGTCGGCCAGCACAGCCACAAGGATAGGCACACCAGCCGAGACACAGAGACCGCCGACGTTGGCCATGAACATACGGGTTGAGGTAAGAACCGTTATCTCATTGGTGTCACGAGTCAACGAGGAATTCAGTGCACCGTAAGGAACATTAATTAAAGTATAGAGCATCGACATGCCCACATAGGTGATGTAAGCATAGACGATTGAGGGTTTGAATCCGTCCCAGAAGCAAAGGATGGCAAGGATGGTGAGCGGAATGCCGCCCATGACAAGATAGCTGCGATACTTTCCAAAGCGAGGATGATGCTTGTCGACAAAGGTACCCACCAACGGATCCCAAAGAACGTCAACAATACGTACAACGAGGAACATTGTGCCTGCCAGTCCGGCTGACCTTGCTGCATCGCCACCGAGCACATACACATCGGTGTAGAAGAACAGCAGATACATGCAAATAGTTTGATAGATAAGATTCTGGGCCAAGTCGCCAGCACCGAAGCCGATGCGTTGTAACCAGGAAAGTTTGTAAAAGCCTTTTTGTTCTGAAGGGTTATTCATTTTGATCTTTCGCGTTTTTAGTAATCACGATGCAAAATTAATGTTTTTCCGGTTACAGTCTGCCCCATTTTGTTGCAGAATCTTCGCTAATTGTTTCATTTGGCAAGAAAGAACCAAAACAATAGTATTTTTTAGAGAAAAAACAGTATATTTGCTGCCAGAATATTAAAGAGGTTTTTATGAGAAGTTGCTTATTATTTGTGCTTGGCATACTGAGTTGCCTCATGGCCGATGCCAAGTTGGTGTTGCCGCAAATGTTCCAGTCGGGCATGGTGCTGCAACGCGAGAAGCCCATCCTGATCTGGGGGCAGGCCGATGCAGGCCAGAACATCAATGTAACATTTAAGAAAAAGGTATATAGCACTACTGCCGACAGTCATGGCCAGTGGAAGGTGACACTCCCACAACAAAAAGCCGGCGGCCCCTTCACGCTCAAGATTGAGGGGGGCGAAGGAGCGGCAGACTGCTGCGAACTCACCGACGTGCTCATCGGCGACGTGTGGCTGTGCTCAGGCCAATCGAACATCGACGTGACAATCGAACGTGTCTACCCCCAATACGGACAGGTCATTGACGACTATAGCAACAACCAGATACGCATGTTCCGCGTGCAGACCGACACCGACACGCACAGTCCGAAAAGCGACATCAAGCCTACACCTATCAACTGGTTGCCCGTGACGAAACAGAATGCATGGCTTTTCTCTGCCGTGGGTTATTTTCTGGGACGCGAAATGTTCGAGAAGACCAAAGTGCCACAGGGCATCATCGTTAACTCGCTGGGCGGAACACCCATTCAGGCATGGTTGCCTGCCGACACGCTGCGCCAGTACTATCCGCTGGAATACCGCCGATTGCAGTTCTACCAAGACGACAAGATGGTGAAAGACATGCAACGGGCCAACAAGCAGTTCAGCGACCGCTGGCAGAAGCTGATGGACGACTGCGACCTTGGTCTGAGCAACGGCTATGCCCAACCTTCGTTCGATGACAGCCAATGGACCAGACATGATCAGGCCGAATCGCTCACGGGCATCATCCAATATTCAGGCAGCTACTGGACACGCCAACACATCAACATCGATGCCAAGCATGCCGGACAGCCCGCACGCCTGTTGCTTGGCACGCTCTACGATGCCGACTACACGTTCCTGAACGGCAAAGAGGTGGGACGCACTTACTATCAGTATCCCCCGCGTCGCTACGACATTCCGTCTGGCCTGCTGCGCGAAGGCGACAATGTCATTGCCGTGCGCTTTATCACTAAAGGCGGTGCTCCACACTTCATCAAGGAAAAGCCCTACAAGATTATCTTTGCCGACGGCACCGAGCTGCCTCTTGCCAAGGAATGGCGCATTCATGAAGGTGTAAAGATGCCTCGCATACAGGAAGCCGACCTGAACATTCAGAATCTTCCTTCGGTGCTCTACAATGCCATGCTCTATCCTTTGGCCCCCTACTCTCTCTCTGGCGTGGTGTGGTATCAAGGCGAATCGAACACAGCCAACGGCGATGTCTACGAACAGATGCTCACCCACCTCATCAAGGGGTGGCGCCAACTCTGGCAGCAGCCAGAACTGCCTTTCGTTGTTGTGCAGTTGGCCAATTTCATGGAACCATCCGAAAAGCCGCAGTACTCTGGGTGGTCTGACATACGCGAAGCTCAGCGGCTGGCCGTAAAGCATAACAATAATACCGAGTTGGCCGTGGCCATCGATCTGGGCGAAAAGGTGGATATCCATCCATTGCGCAAGCGCGAAGTGGCACAACGTGTGGCTCTGGGATTCGAACGCATGCTATGGAACAAGCGAGTGATGCTTTCACCCGAAGTGACAACGGTGAGCACCGATGGCCGGAACATCACTCTTCAGCTCGACCAACCTCTGCTCAACAAAGGTCCGCTCCATGAATTCGAGGTTGCCGGCACCGACGGTCGCTTCGTCAATGCCGAGGCCAAAGGCGAGGGCAACCGCATCGTCATTACTTCGCCCATCGAGAAGCCTGTCCACATCAGATATGCATGGAAGAACAATCCCGACCGTGCCAACGTCTATGCCAAGAACGGATTGCCGATGTCGCCTTTCAGAAGAAAGCTCTAAGTTTTGCGAGGTGCGAGATTAGCTTTAAAGCCAAATCAAACTGAGTTTCAAGTCAAATCACAACGTGATTCAAGTCAAATCTCAGCATGATATGGCTTTAAGCCCAACTTGATTTATATATAGACAAGGCAATGCCCTGTTTCGAAATCAATTTAGGCTACAGATTATTCTGCCGTCCGACAGACCTCACTCTCTTCCATGAACAGATAGGAAGGCTTGTAACCGCCAAAGTCAACCACTACTTTCTCGAAAACAATACCCGGATGACGAGGCTGAAGCTTCAGCTCGTGACTACTGCCACTGCCAACTGGCAACTCTACGACCTTTTCGACCACCCTACGAGCTACGGTTGGATAGAACTCTGAATACATGTAAGGCTGACGGTCGACAAGCGTACGGTTGAAGTTGACCAAAGCTGGCTGCGAATCGTCGAGGCTGACCGCATATTCATGACCACCTACATTGAGGAAATCGAGTGTAGACTTCACTACCACGTGCACCTTCACCTTGTCGATACCTTCAGGCAACGTGAAACGATAGGTCAGGGCAGGCACCGTCTCGGCATCGGCACTAAACGACGTGTAAGGAGTGAGTGCCACGGCACTGCGCATGCGTCCGTAATCGGGATAGACCGACCACTGTGTGCCTTGCGGAGCTGATGACTTATAGAAATGCTCTGCCTCCATCGACACATAACCGTTGCTATGTGCAAACACGTAGCCACCTGTACGGTCAGCATCCTTCACACGTGCTGTCTTCGGTCTCATTTCAGCCGGGAAAGCATCGCTCCATGAAGTATAGCCGATGTGCTTCTGTGTCATCATGCCTCGCCACTTGCCGTTGGCGATCTCAGTATTATAGGCGGCGCAGAGCAGCGAGTCACGCCGGAAACAACGCGTCACCTGCTCGTCCCAATAATTTGCATCGGGATTGTTCTTGCCAACCAAATCGCGGTTCATGGCCTTGGCATAATACATGTCATAAAGATTGGCCATTGCCTGCACTGGGAAGAGAATCAGCTGGCGATAGAAATCGCGAGCCTCAGCTGGGACGTCCTGATAGAGACGAAGGGCTCGCCGCTCCAGACGGGCATAGTCGTCGGCCACGCGCCGCCACTCGCCTGTAGACAGGTTATAGGTACTGTCGTCCAGCATCTCAGGCGTGACACGCCCCATGAACTGACAGTTGCGGTTGAAGATAGAGGCTGCTTCGTCGGCTATGACATCGCAGAAGACCGAACGGAAGAAGCTGCGGGTGTGGTCGGCAACGGTCTGCTGTGTGTATGCCTTAGGTGACCAGGCCATGTCCATGAACAACTGTATGGGATACTCCATCGGCTTCAGGTCGCCGACATTCAGAATCCACATGCGCTGAATGCCGTAGTCGTAGGCCAGCGAGAGTTGCTCAAACATCTGCTGTGTCTGCGTCACGTTCAGCCACTTGGTGTTGCGCGGTGCACCCACATAGTCAACATGATAGTAGATGCCCCATCCCCCTTTGTGCTGACGAGCAGCCGATGGCGAAGGAACGCGTCGAATGTTGCCCCAGTTATCGTCGCAAAGCAACATAATGACATCGTCGGGTACGCGCATGCCTGCATCATAGTAGTCGAGCACCTCTTTATATAATGCCCACACTTGCGTCGTCTTATTGGCAGGCTTGCCAGTCACCTCCTTGATGATGCGGCGCTGACTGTCCACGATGCGCTGCAACAGTCGGGTGTCGGCCTCTGCACTCATCGCCTCGTCGCCATCGCCACGCATGCCAATGGTCACCATGTCTTCTGTGCCACGTATGCGCTCGATGCCTTTACGGAAGAAACGGTCCAGGTTCTGCTTGTTGGTCTGATAGTTCCACGCTCCCCAGTCTTTGCGATGCCGGGCATACTCCTGATGGTTGCGTGCCATCGGCTCATGATGACTCGTACCGATGATGACACCCATCCTATCAGCTGTTTTGCCATTCTCTGAATCGTCGGCATAGAAAGCCCAGCTCCACATGGCCGGCCAGAGCAGGTTGCCCTTCAGACGAAGGATGAGTTCGAACACCTTCTCATAGAAGCGATGGTCGCCATAGCCCGTTCCCCACGTGTTCTTCACCCACGATGTGAGACAAGGAGCCTCATCGTTGAGAAAGATGCCACGAAACTCCACCGCCGGCTCGCCATCGGTGTAGACACCTTCTTTAATATAGGCCTCGCTGTGCTTTTTCACAGGAGCATCGGCCCACCAATACCAAGGCGAGACACCTAATTGCCGACTCAGCTCATAGATGCCATAGACCGTGCCTCGGCGATCGCTGCCAGCAATGACGAGCCTACCGTCTCGGGTTGTGATGACAAACTTCTCGCGCCGTCCCTTCAGGTCTGGCAGCCCCAGACGGTCAATCTCAGGGTTCTTGCCCACCGTACCAATCAGGATGTTGGCCTGCTCCATGCCCAGTGTCGACTTCAAATCGGCTTTCAGACTGCGTATGGCAATCTTCACGCACTCATAGTCTTGCTCACTATAGCTGATGGTGCCTGCCGACAATCGAACGGCATCAGGCTGAGGTGAGAAACACACAAAAGGCTCTGCCGCCATCAGGATCGATGACAACAGAGCCATTGATAATGCTAAAGAAAAACGTTTCATTCGCTGTAGATTTAATACTGTTCAGGCACGTCTCATTTCACCATCACTTTTCGGATGTTGCCATCGGCAGAAACAATGATGTTCAGACCGCGCTGCAACGTCTGTCTGCGTGTACCCGAAGGACTATAGATGCCAGCAGACTGAGCAGGATTGGCCAGCACATTGGCAATGCCCGACGAGGCGGTAGAATTGATGCGACACTCGAGCAACAGGAACTCATCGAAGCCCGTGCTGCTATTGAGGAAGCTGATGACGTAGTTGCCTTTCTCGGTCACCTCGAAGGGCAGTTCATAGAGCTGGGCAGCAGAGAGGTCAGCCGACGTGCTGCCGTTGGCATTTGGCTCAGCGGTGTAGACGGCAGAGGTGGCCACGAGAGAATTCTTCGGACTGATGATGCGTGCCTTGTACTTAGGAGCACCTTTCCATGCAGCCATAGCGAAAGTCAGTTTGTACTGGCCGGGCTCAAGCGTCAGGGGATATGCTGTCTGGCGACCGTACTCGGCATTGGTGTTGCGCCAATAGAACGCCTTGCCCTGATAGCCAGTGAAGCCTACGAAAGTACGAGAACCACTTGAGTAGGACTGCGGGTACTCATGCTTGTCTGTACCGTCGAGCGAGCACCATCCCTCAGGCATAGCACCGTTCAGCACATTGGTGAAATCGAGTTTGTAGAGCGAAGACACGTCGACAAAGAGCGGCTTGATGGTGATGTTGTCGTCGGTCATCACGAATGACGTCTCATTGCCATCGATAGGAACAGGGATGGTCTTGCCCATTGTGTAGTAAACAGAGTTGACCACACGCAGTTCCTTCACGGCATAGCCTTCATCGGGAATGACCGTGAGCGTGACGGTCTGTCCCTCCTCAGCAGCATCGACATTGGCAACCACCTTGCCATGTTCCACCTCACGCACAGTGACGAGGAATTTCTCAGCCGGAGTACCTGCTGGCATATAGATGACCTGATCGATATACATGTTGATGCCATTCGTATTGGTCAGCACCAGCGTGTTGAGCCCAGCCTTCATCGGAGCAGTCAACTTAGCCTTGTGCCAGTCATTCTTGTTCACTTTCTCAATCACCACATCGTAGGCAGTGCCATTGACGGTAGCACGCAGCTTGCCAGCCTTCGATGTACCACAGTAGCGCACGTAGATGTCGTAGTCGCCAGCTTCAGCGAGTGTCAGTTGATGGCGCAATGCTCCGCTGGTGTTCGTTCCTGTCAAAATATAGCCCATGCCAGCAAACTCCTGCATGTCCTGAGCCCACCAGCCAGAATGAGTCAGTGCCACACTGCTGATGTTCTTGTAGTCCATGTTCTCAGCCTCGATGATGACCGGGCCTACGATAGGTGCTGGCTGCTGGGGAGCCTGCAACTTTTCGGCAGGCAACGTAGGCAGAGCTTCGCGCTCAGCCGTTCCCGAACATCTCAGCGTAATGCCCACAGGTCCCATGTGGCGCACATCCAACGTATAGGTCTTCTCTGCCTCGTCATATTTTTCAGTCGTGCCAACGGTATAGCCGGCAGCACCAGTGGAGTGACGGCTCACACTGAAGGTGGGCTTGGCAGCAACACCCGTCACGGTAATCTGATCGATCTGTGCCGTAGTTGAGTCGCTGCGATAGTTGTTCAAGTAGAAATCAATGTGGTCGGCATATTCCTTGATCAGTCCGCTCGACAGCTTGCCGTAGTTCAGCTTCAGAGTTTCGCATGTGTTATAGAGCAAAGGAATCTCAGCCTCAGCGGTCTGCTTGCCATTCAGATAGGTATGCGGTGTGTAGGTAACCAACTGGTTCTTATAGCGGTTAACATAAAGGTCGCCCTTTGCCACTTCGGGATATTGAGCATCGAACTCGGCTGTTTTCTTGGCCAGGGTAGACCAGCGTGAAGACCGGGTTGACTTCTTGACCTGTACAGGAATGCTCTTGGCCACATCGTCATAGAAGCCAATGACAAGAGGTATGGCACCATAGCGGCCAGTCTTCTTGAAGTAGCAGAAGTTGTCCATCCACTGGCCATTGCCACGGTTGAATGGGTCGTCCTGCTTGTACAGGCCGTCATACAGATTGCCCCATGCTGCATACTTGTCTTCATCGTTTCCGCTCTGCACATCGTTGACCACTACAATCTTGGTTTTCTCAACCACTTCCTGACGAGTGGGAATATACATCGTGCCATTGATGACCTGACGGAACATGTCGAGCCAGACACCCTTGAAATTATTGTAAGTACCCCAGTTGCGACGCGTATAGCCATCGACGGTCGAGTTGTTCAGGTTCTGAAAATCCTCAGTCCAGATCAACTCTGGTCCATCCCACACGGCACCGCCATTCACGCAAGTCTGCTCCATGACCGTACCAATACCGGCTGCACCAGGATATTTTTTGCCATGACCCTCACCCAACAAGGCATCGAGGGCTCCGTTCCAGCCACAGTTATCGTAGCGCACACCATAGTTCTTGGCCAGACCAGAGATGAAAGGACCAAAGGTGACGCTCTCATTGTTGTAGAAACAACTGGAAGTGGTGTACTTGTAGAGCCATAGCACAGCTTCGGGATAGTCCTTGCAAGCCTGCAGCAAGTCACGGTTGCGCTTCATCATGCCCATCGGGTTGAGCGGATGCGACCACACGTTGCCGCAAAAGGAGATGGTGAGGAATCCACCATACTTGTGGTGCATAGGTACTAACTTGGCAAAGAGAGCCAAACGAGACAACTGAGTAGACGAACTCTCGTTGCCGCCTACGTCAAAGCCCCAGAACTGTTCTGCATAGTTCCAGCCCAGAAAGTTGGGATAGGTTTTGAAGAAGTACTCGAACGTTTCTATATCGTCGTCTTGAATATGAGTGTGACCGCCAGAGGCAGGCTGACACGTGAACCACATGCCATTCTGCTGGCATACCGATGCCCATGACTTATAGGTGCGAACGGCACAGCGCGGCATGCGATACATCTTCGTAGTCTCATCGAACTGACAAGAGAGCGAAAGGTTCATGCACACAAAGGGTTTGATGTCGGCAGGAATCAGATCGATGATCTTTTGAGGATCAGCCGAGTTCCATACGTCAATATGGACCATCCACAGCGGATGCTGCGAATCAATGGGACGGCGCGTCTGGGCCGAGAGAGTCTGGCCTGCCAGCATAAGCATCAGGAAAGCGAGACATGCGTAGAATTTGGTTTTCATATAATACCGGTTTTTAAGATTGAAAATTGAAGATTGAAAATTGAAGATTGAAGATTGAAAATCTTTGTTGATTGAGAATTGAAAATTGAGGATTGAGAATTATGATTAGTTTTACTGGTGCTTTTTCTTCCAGAGTGTAATCATATTTGTCAATCCTCAATTCCTTATTCTCAATTTATCAAGAAGATCTTGGTCTGCCCTTTATACGTGGCTTTCACGGTGGAACGACCTTCGACGATGGGGCTGAATTCGAAGACAACATCACCTTGCTTAATGCCATTGCCTGTAGCCTTCGCCTCAATCTTTGCCGAGTTGGCTTTGAATGGAGCATAGAGCTGATAGGTGCGTGTATCCATCAATCCGTTCTGATTGGTAGCACGCACAGGCTCAGCAGGTATGGACAATGCCTTGCCGTTCACTGTTATGCTGACTTGAGGAACACTGGGTACCTCATTCTTCTCGCCAAAGCAGATGCCATGCAATGTGAAACGAGCCTCCGGGTCGGCCTCAACGACCAGATAGACGGCATGCTTGCCTTTGAGGCTAAAGACCGACTCGTCGAATGGTACACCAACTGTGCGGGTGACAGGCTTGTCTGTGCAAGCATCCTCGATCACGGCTATCTCACGTCCGCTCCAAGGGGCCGAAGCGTATGGTCCGTCGAGCATGACATGAATCTTGAACTTGCCCTTACCGCTATTGGTAGTCAGATGAGCATTGAACTTGGCAGTGCTCCTCGAACTGATGCCAGGGAAAGCCTTCACCCCCTTTGTGTCTTTGTCCAATCCACCAAATCCGAAATACTTGAAGCCAATGATACTGCCATCACGCAGGTCTTTCAAATCCATCGAGTTGTTCCAGACATCGTGGTTGTCTTGCATATACCCATTACTGCCAGGGCCTGCCATATAGCAAGCGATACCTGCAGAATAGTAAGCATAGGGTGGCAGACCGAAAATCTGAAAGCCTTCGCTAGTCACCTCTGCACCGGTGTATTCTGTACCGTCGCTGGCCTTGGCAGTCCACTCTTGGTTCTTCGCGTATGGGTCGTAAGCAACGATACGTACCTGTCCACCTTTGGCCACAGACTTTTTGTCCCACTCAATCTTGACTGGTGCCACCATAGCCTGACGGGCATTGCCGAAGCCACGAGGTGGACGGTGATAGAACACATACCACTGGCCGTTGATCTGTTGCAGCGAACCATGCGTGTTATGTCCGGCATTCGTGGTAGTCAGGTGAGAACCATCGGCATTGGGTACCACACCACGCGAATCGACCAACACACCACCCGAACGCCAAGGACCTAAAGGCGAATCGCCGTATGCATAGCGTAAAGCAGAGTTGGTGGACGAGAGTCCATAATCCGGACCGCTGTAGCCACTGAACACCATCACATATTTGTTGCCAATCTGACGAATACTGCTGGCTTCGAAGAAATTGAAGTCGCCAGGATTCTGTCCTTTGTAAAGAGCCGGATACTGCGTTCCCTCAGGATCGCGCACTACACCATAGCGTGCTGAAGCGGGAATAAAATAGTCATGCAGTTCGGTTCCAGGACGAAGAGAGTACATCGTATTTGGATCGAGCTCGCAAGCCGTGGAATGCTGAAAGCCATAGAAAACGTAAGCACGATAGCCTGTGGCATAGTCAGGATCTTTCGGATTGTTCACTGGCTCAATAAACACGGATGGGTCGAAGTCGATCAACGAGCCGTCCACGCAGCGAGTGCCTTCGGCATTCAGGTTGACTGGCACAAAAGGACCGTTGGGACGATCACCTTTGCACACGGTTCCTATGCGCCCCCATCCACGAGAATGCGGATAGAGCCAATACGTCTTCTTACCCGTTGCACGATTGGTGGTCTCCACCAAATCAGGAGCATACATCGTGTCCCACTGTCCACCTGTGAACCATGAGAAGATGGGGCCTTCATCGCGCCACTGCGACAAATCTTCTACGGGAGCCGACCACAATCGCACGTCATTGCCACAATATTTATTATAATGAGTGTCATGGGAACCAACAATATAAGCACGCAACTTGCCAGGCTGGTCGGGATCTTCGAACACACGAGGCTCACCGTCGGGCAGATGTTCCCACAACGGCAAATAGGGATTCTGAGCAGTTGCCGTCAGTGTGGCCAGCAGCGTCAGCATCAGAAGTTTCGTCTTCTTCATTTTTTTATTTTTTTTATATTCTTATCTGAACAGCAGCGGTGCCATTTCCTTCAGGCTACGACGCCAAGTGAGGAATTCATGAGCCGTACCCTCACTGACGTAGCCCACGGCATTCAGGCCAGCAGCCTTCAATGCTTCTGTAGACTGACGAATGCCATCGGGACGCTCCTTCGAACCGCAGCTCTGGAAAATAAGTTTTACCTGCTTCTTGTCCTTGATATCTTTCGGCTCATACTGTCCACCACTCAGCAGACCATAGTATCCAAACACTTCGGGACGACGCAGGGTAATCAACTTAGTCTCAATACCACCCATCGAGAGGCCAGCCATAGCACGACTGTATTTCTTAGCAATAGTACGGAAATTTGCATCGATATAAGGTATCAACTCGTCTACGAGTACAGTCTCGAACTCTTTGGCCGTAAACTGACTGAGACCGCCAAAGCGAACGTCGTTGGTCATGCCATAGGTCATCACAATGATGAAAGGCTTCGTCTTGCCTTCTGCAATCAGATTGTCCATAATCAAGTTGGCATGTCCCTGATTGCTCCAGGCATACTCGTTCTCACCCCATCCATGTTGCAAATAGAGCACGGGGAAACGCTCTTTCGTATTCTTACCATAGGTAGGCGGGGTATAGACAAAAGCACGACGCAACTGCTTGGTGCTCTCGCTCCAGAACAACACCTCGCTAACCATACCATGAGGCACATTCTTCTCACTATAGAAAGCTTCATCGTGTGCAGGAATCTCAATACCACTCTCCCAACGGGTTGAGCCGAAATAATTCTGTGCACCAGGATCGTTCAGTATGCCACCGTCTACCGTCAGATGATAATAATGGAAGCCTTCGTCCATCGGTCCAGCAGTCTGTCCTACCCATGAATTATCGTAGGCGCGATGCAACGTGGTGCCACCCTGACCACCCAAGCCAAGACTGACACTGACCGACTGGGCATCGGGAATCTCAACACGAAAACGTACAACCCCCTGTGAGTTGACCATCGGATACTGTTGACCAGGCTGATTCTTTGTAGAAGGTTTGAAGTCCTCTTTCACGTCCGGCATTTCAGGGAATGCCATATCAGGATTGAACGGTGGGCGCTGAGCCTGACCTCCTTCATGACGACGCGGCTTGGCAGCGGGCTTTTTCGGAAGAGGCCACAACGGATCCTTCATGTCGCGAATGTACTCGTAAGCCATCTTGGGCTTATACTCGCTATCGAAAGGCAGAGCGTAGTTGGCCACACCCAGCCACGAGTCACGGTCACCCAGATTCCACATCGTCACGCAGTCAATGACATCCTTATGCTTACGGAAAGCACGGAACACACGGGCATACTGATCAGCAAGATGCTGTTTGACGGAGTCGGTCACGACAGCGCCCGTTCTGCTGAAGCGCAACTGTCCACCCATCTCCTCATTCACTCTTATGTCCAGCTCAGTCACGTGAATGTGCTTCACCACCTTCTCATACAACGTGATGGCCTTGTCAACATTCTCTTCTGTAGGACCATAGATATTGTAATGTCCCTGCATGCCAATTCCGTCGATGGGTACACCGTTGTCTTTCATTTTCTTCACCATCTCATAGATACGCTTGCTCTTCACAGGGTCACACTCGTTGTAGTCGTTGTAGAAAAGCAGAGCCTTCGGGTCGGCAGCGTGAGCATATTCAAAAGCTTTGGCAATAAACTCATCGCCACAGAGCTTATACATAGGACTCTGTCGGTAGGGGTCTGTAGCATTAGGATCGTCGGTGATGGCCTCGTTCACCACATCCCAGCAATACACCACATCCTTGTATCGTGCCACAATGGCATCGATATGTCTTTTCATACGGGCATAGAACACCTCCTTCGTTGGCTTGTCTTCCAACATCCATTTGCCCAACTGTGAATGCCACATCAGACAGTGACCACGCAGTTTGATGCCATTCTGACGTGCGAAGTTAGCTATGCGGTCGGCTCCTTCCCAGTTGAACTGTCCTTCACGCGGCTCAGTGGGTTCGGGTTTCATGTCGTTCTCTGCGGTCATGGAACTGAATTCCTGTTTGATGAGCGACTGCTGAGCCGCATTCGACACATTACGCTGGTTCACTGCGACACCTATCATGAAGTAATCTTTGTAGGCATCCTTCAGGCCCTGAGCCCAGCATGGGGAAACGGTAGCACCAGCTAATACCACCGCTGTCAGGGCAATCTTGTAAATCTTATTCATCTTTTCGCTTTTTGTTATTGTCATTATTATGTTTTCTCGTTATTACGGCAAGACGTGATTTCGTCATTCTTCCTCGAGAAAAACCTCTTTTCCTTACTTGAACAGATGCGGAATAAACTCATGGAGTCCGCGGCGCCAAGTGAGCCACTCATGCCCAGTGCCTTGCGACACCGTAAAATCAACTTTTATGCCTGCGGCACGCAAATCTTTTACTAAATCACCGCTTTGGATGAAGTCGTCACTTCCACAATTCATGTAGAAATAATGCATTTTCTTATTAAAAGCATCCGCATCATTAAAGATTCCATCGTATGCCGTCTTTACATCCAAGCCAAAAATAGCTCCACTGAATGCGCCCATCCATGCAAACATGTCAATATGAGTCAACACCACATCGAAGGTCTGATGCCCACCCCAAGAAAGACCAGCCATTCCGCGATGCTCGCGATCGGCCTTCGTCCTGAATGTCTTGTCGATAAACGGAATGAGATCGTTCAACAATATGGGATAGAACGAGCTGCCATACTGACTGTGTCCTGCACGGCGGTCACCACCGGCAAAAGGAGCCTTGATGTCACCGCTCTCCATCACCACTATCATCGGCACTGCCTCGCCATTAGCTATGGCATTGTCCATGATGTGCTGCATACAGCCCTGCTTCCACCATCCTGTCTCATCTTCGCCCATGCCGTGTTGCAGGTAGAGCACTGGGTAGCGTTTCTTGCCTTGCTCGTAACAAGCAGGGGTGTACACCATTACATGACGCCACTGTCCAGCAGAACGGGCATAATAACGCATACTGCGCACCTGACCAACTGGCACGTCAACTTGCGGACGATAGTAATCGCCTTCTGCGCCTTCAGGGATCTCAATGCCTCCTGCCTGACGGTGACAGCCGAAGAAAGTGTCGCTGGCGGGATCAACAATGTTCATACCGCCTATATTCACGAAATAATAATGGAAGCCCACAGGCAACGGATCGGTCTTCGCCATCCATTGTCCATCTGTGCTTTTCTGCATATCATACTTTTTTCCGCAAATGTCGAGCACCACCTTGGTGGCTTGCGATGCCTTTACACGAAAATATGCGCGATGCTCCTTGTCCACCTTCGGAAACTCGTTGCCGGGTATGGTAGTCGATGCCGTCACCGCATCTTCGGGTACAACAATCTTCTCCACTGAGCCCAGATAAGGACGAACTGGCTTATAGCCGAGCAATGCGGCCATCTTCTCGCCATATCGACAGCCCAGTTCGCGATAGCCAGCTGCATCGAAGTGCAGATTGTCTGCTCCACTTGTGCAACCAGTCGAGGAAATTACCTGAGCAGTATGCAACGTTTTTGGCAAATCGTTAATCTGACTGTTCATACGAATGCACTGACCCTTTCCGTCGGCTTGAACCACTTCACCTGCCAGCAGAGGGACCTCCTCTGGCTTCAGCTGCAAATCGCCAAGCATGCGGTCGTACACATATTGAACCTTTGCAGCCCACTGTTTGTCATCTGTGTTCGATTCACCTTGATGCATCAGCACACCTTTGATCACACCATCTTTCTGAGCTTTGCGTGCCAGCATCACAAGCCGTTCGTATGGGTTGTTACCGTAAGCTTTCAGCATACCCACCATCCACGATGGAGCATGCTTCACATAGTTGCCTATGCTGTCGGGCATGAAGCCCTCGATACGGATGCCTCCGATAGCCACATGTATAACACCCACGCGAATGCTGTCGGGCAATGTGGCTACAAGTGTCCGACCAAAGTAGTCTGCCGGAGTCAGACCTGTGTTGGGACGGCACAGAGGGGGAAGTGCTTCGCACCATTCGCCCATTTTGCGACCACGCTGCTCATCATCCACGGCAGGCATCAACAGGAAACGAGGGCCTGAGCTCACAAGATCCTGTGCCTCAGGACGTGCTGCGCCCTCCATATTCGATTGTCCGAAACAAATGAATATATAGAAATTAGGGTCTACGGCTGCATGGCTGACTTGCGTATAGAGCAACATCAGCAATGCCACGGATAAAAATCTCATTGATTTCATAACGGTTATTTAATGGGTTATTAAGGAAGGTTAGTATTTGAATTGCCACCAGTCCAAGCGGACATCACCTTGCACTTGCTCAACGCAGATATAGAGGTCATGCACACCTTGCACAGCTGTCGTCTTTGCCACAAACTGCTTGTATTTTTCAAGATTGCCAGTAGACTTCACGTTGAGCGTGGCAACTACAGGCCCATCAACAGCATCCAGTCGAATCACCAATTGACATGTTCCTGTGGAGGCTGCCGTCATCATGACCTGTTTGGCACCACGAGTACCAAAATCTACACCACGCAAGCGTATATACTCACCAGCATTCAAGTCGTAGACATACATATTTCTTTTGCCTGTCGACAAAGGCATATCTTTCACAATGCCTGTGTTTGCAATGCCCATCTTAGCCGTTTTCAGGCCATAGCCCCAGTTCATAGTCTCAGCCTCTACACGCTGATAGGGGTTCTGCCAACATAGTTGCTTTGCAGGTTCCTGGTCAAGCCAGTAAGGCACTTCCTTGATTGTACCGTCGGCATTATACTCCATCTCTGTGAAGCTGACAGATCGACGCTCATGATGCTCCTGCAAATCAATGTGCATCAAATCGTAGTTCTGACCAAACACATAGTTGTGACCCTTGAAAGAACAGATACCAGGATGATTACCACGATCACGCGGTGTAGGACGCATGATGTAACCCTTTGGCTCCCAAGGGCCAGTAGGACTTTTACTCATGGCATAGCCCAAAGCCTCCGGACAACAGGTTGAGGCATAAGCCAGATAATAGCTGCCTTCACGCTTGTAGAGCCAAGGCCCTTCTTGGTAGTGCTCAATGTGCGGCAACTGCGTGATTCCGCTCTTCAGCGATGTCATGTCATCGTTCAACAGTGCATAATAGGTGTGAGGATTGCCCCAATAGAGATAGGCCTGTCCGTCTGTGTCGGTATATACGGTGGGGTCAATGTCGTTCCAATGTTCTTTCTGCCAAACGAGTGGTTCACCCAGCGGATCTTTATATGGACCATAAGGCGAATCACTGACCAGCACACCGATGCCGTGACCATGCAGAGGTGCATAGAGATAATACTTGCCATTACGTTCTACCGTCTGAATGGCCCATGCACCGTTCTCTCGGCTGCGCCAACTGAAATCACGTAGCGAAGCCACAGCTCCATGCTCAGTCCAGTTCACCATGTCGGTAGTCGACCACAGCAGCCAGTCGTACATAAAGAAGCCAGCCGAGTTCTTCTCATTCGCATCAGGGATGTCTTCGGGCGAAGCATCGTGAGAAGTGAAGAGGAACAAAGTGTCGCCCACAACGAGAGGCGAAGGGTCAGCTGTGTATTTTGACTGGGCAAAAGGCATGTTGCACTGCTCTATGCCGCGCAGCTGCCACCAGTCGAAGTTGAACAGCTTTGGACCCTTACGACCTGTAAAACAGAAATACAAGTCATGAATGCCTTCCACCTTAGTGGTAATGTCGGCCACCAAGGTTTGCCAGCACTCCCAGCCGCCTGTACCCGGCACATTGAGTCGGGTGAGCATTTGTCCTCCGAGACTGTCGATGCGCACTTCAATCTGACCGCCACGCAGTCCACTGGCCACACGCGCCGTAAACGTGCGGGGCCACTGTCTGCCGAAGTCTACATGCTGCAACTTGATATAGTCGCCATGATGTATGTCGGTGACATAGACACCCACTTGGTTGTTCTGTTCGGTCTTCACACCACGAGAGAATGCCATTGTCTCTGCTTCAATCTTTTTGTAGGGATTGAAGGTTGCAATAGGGTCTACACCCTTGTCGGTTGGCAAGATGACGGGGAATGTGCCATCGGCATTGTACTTGAACTCCTCTACTGCCACGCTGCGCCCAAAGCCCCCACCACCGGGCAACTTGCCTGTGTGGTAGAAGAAGTAGTTGTGACCACGGAACTCAGCCACACCGCAATGATTGGTGAACGATTTCGTATCGCTCAAAGGCATGATCTCGCCGGCATAACGCCAGGGGCCTGCCGGATTCGGAGCCGTACTATACGAAATGTGCTCTGGCACACCGCCGGCGGCATAAAGGAGGAAGTATCTGACGTTCTCAGCCGCCTTCTGTGACGCTTTCGCTTTCATCAACCACGGTCCCTCCACGTATGAGTCCTTGTATTTCTTTCCTTTCTCACGCTTATCCATAGCAGGAGAGCCAAATGCTTCTTCAGTCATGTCGATTCTGCCCAGTTCACCGCTATAGGAAATCATGTCGCGGTTCAGTTTCAGATAGTAGACGCGTGGATTGCCCCACATCAGCCAGGCCTGACCATCGTCGTCAATCATCACCGTGGGGTCAATATGATCCCATTTCTCATCAGTGTAGAGCGGCTTGCCCAGTGCATCGCGGAACGGGCCTGTGGGCGACTCGCTTACAGCCACACCGATAGCCATGCCTCCCGACTGTTTACAATGGGCGCAGATGTACCAGAAGAATTTTCCATCGCGCTCTATGCACTGCGAGGCCCAGGCACGGTCGTCTGCCCACGAAAAGGTCTCCAATGCCAATGGCGAACCATGATCCTGCCAGTTCACCATGTCGTCCGTAGAATATACACGCCAATCCTGCATCCAGAAAAAGTCCGCCTTGTCCTCATCATGACCTGTGTACACATACATACGGTCGCCATGCACCAATGGAGCCGGGTCGCTGGTGTACCATGTCTGCACAAAAGGATTCTGCGCGTTTGCCGTCAGCACCGAAAGTGCCAGCACGGCAGTTGTCACAAGTTTGTTTTTCATTACTATTATAGTTTAATTTTCAATTTCTTGCCATCGTAGACCACGGTCTCAGTCTTTCCACCAGCAATAACGAATTGGAATTTCCTGCTGCTCTGCATCTTTGCAAAACTGCCCATTCGCTTGCCGATGGTCAGTTGTCGACTGGCATCGTTCCAACTGAAACTGATGCGCGAACACTTTCCGTCCACATATTCCATCGTCTCACCATCGTCCTCATAGAGTGTAAACGTGCCATCGGCACCGGGATAGACTGCTATGCAAAGAGGCGCATCGTCTTGATCGGATGCAAATTGTTTTTCTGCTGTCGCAACAGGGATGACACTTCCGGCACGAACGAATACAGGAACACGTACTGCATCGGTCTCAACGGTCTTTCCGCTCTCGTAGTGCTTACCGTCACGCAGGTCATACCAACCGCCTTTAGTCTTCGGCAAGTAAGTCGTCCATTTTTTGACTCCGCCTTCGGTGATGGGGTTGACGAGCAACGACCGCCCGAACATGTATTCGCACTTCTGCTGCAAAGCCACAGCATCATCGGCAAAGTCGAACACCAATGGACGCATAAGGGTCGAACCCTCAAAGGCGATGGCAGCTGCATTACTATAAATATAAGGTAAGAGTCTGTAGCGCTCGGCAAGGCAATCTGCAATCGCTGCTTGCATCTCTTTGCCATAGTTCCAAGGCTCTGTATTGCTCATATAGCCATGCACGCGCATCAAGGGCAGGAACACGCTCGTCTGAATCCAGCGAAGCATACGCTCCTTGTAAGCGGCATCGTTGTACTGATTGCCCGGACGGAAGAATCCACCTGCATCGTAGGTCCACCAAGGTATGCCAGCTGCCTGTACACCGAGACCGGCACAAATCTGCAAGCGCAGCGTCTGCCAGTCATTGCCTACGTCGCCACTCCAAAGGGCTGAGCCGTAACGCTGAATGCCTGGGAAGCCGCAACGGGTGAGAATCATCGACCGACGACCTAGTTTCTCGCTTGCCAATCCTTCATAGACGGTCTTGTTCACCAGCAAGGGATAGACATTGCGCACTTGTTCCCCACTCCACTTGCCACGATTCACGCGTCTGCCTGCCAGGTCGTCATTCTCCGGCTCCGTGGCATCCTGCCACCATGCATCAAGGCCCAGAGGGACAAGGCGACTGCTGAAATTTTTCCAATAAGCAGCAGCGGCATAGCTGTTGAAGAAGTCTATCCAATCAGTGCCAGGTATATAATAGTCTGACGATACCATCTGCTTACCGACTTCTGAACGTTTGTCTATCTTCGACCACACTGAAAGCATCAGTCTGAGGTTCATATCATGAAGACTGTCGGTCAATGCCTTCGGATTGGGATAATGGTCTTCATCGAAGCGCATCGAGTTCCAGCCATACTTGCCCCAGTACTGCCAGTCCTGCACCAGCATGTCAACTGGCAGATGCTCACTGCGGAACCGACTGGCCGTCTGCAATATCTCTGCACTACTATGGAAGCGCTCACGACAATGAATATAGCCCAATGCCCAACGAGGCATGAGGGGAGCAGGCCCCGTCAGTTCGCGATAGCTGCCAATGATTTCATCGGCTGAACCGATGAACACCGTATAATCGACAGCCGTTGCTACGGGCGAACGGAACACCGTCTCGTCATTCACCTTATTATAATATAATATAGGTGTATCACCGTTCGAGAGTTCTGCCGACACGGTATGTGTGCCAGCAGCCAGCTCTACAACACACGAAGTAGTTGGCGGCAACCACAAGTTCTGCTGATTGATGACGGTCTGTCCGTCGATGACCAAATGATGGCGACGAGCCATCTTCTGCCCAACATCCAGCAGCAATGAGTATCGCCCGGAAGCAGGTACATTGAAGGTTGCAGTATAGTTATTGCGCGTGCGTACCTCCTGGCGACCTCCTTCGGTCGTCGTTACGTTCACCACCTCTTGCTTGCCACTTTCATCACTTTTGGCCAGTGCCACATGCTGATTGCCTGGATTGAACTCCACCAATCCGTAGTTGTTCCACAGCAGACCATAGCCCTTGCTGGAAATCATCATAGGCAGTGAAATCTGAGTGTTCACCTGAGTCAGTCGGCGTGAGAGGCCACGCAGATTTTGATAGCCATCCTGAAACTGGCCAAGTCCGAAGAGATATTCGTCGGCAGGCGAATTCATTACCAGCGTTGCCACACCGTTACTCAGTTGATGACTCTTGGCCGTAAAAACTACACGTCCCTGACGATCGCTGAGCGTGAGCAACTGCTTCGCTGCATCGATATTCACTTTCACCTCGCTGGTCTTCACGTTGTCATGCTTCACGTAAATCCAGTCGGGCAGTGGTTCCTCTTTTTGTGTGCCTTCAGTGTACTGTACTCGCACGGCATTGTGTGCCACGGTCGTCACTTTCAGCGTACCGTTGCCAAAGCGCACTGTCTGTGCCAAAGACAGAGCCAAAGACGATAAAAAGAAACTGGCAATAAGAAGGGTTCTTTTCATGATGCTAATCCTTTTGGATGTTCTCTATTAAATCTATTTCACAACTACTTTCCGTCCATCAACGACGTAGATGCCGGCAGGCAGTTTTGTTACCGAAGGGTCTACCGCAATGCCCGAAAGGGTATAGACTCCTCCACGGCGACGTTGCATGGCTATGCTCTCTATGCTCGACGGGTCAACTTCATTGTCGGCATGGGGCCAGTCCACTTTCCAGTATTCGGCATACCAGTCCATGCATGCCTTTCCGCAGGCTTCTTCCAGTCCGCCAAAAGCAGGAACGACCTTCTTCTTGGCTATCAAAGTGTCAATGTCGATGAGACAGCCTGTGCCAGAAAGTGTCATCGAGATATTGCCGTAATGGTCAAGCAGTGCCTTGAAAGCCTTTCCCCACTTCGATGTAGAAGCTGTGGCCCATGTACCGTAGTTGGGCTTCACCCAATTGCCATGCTCATCCCTGTGTCCTTCGGCATTCGGATTCTCCGGACTCCAGTCAACCTCAGTGATGACGATGGGAGCAAATTCGACCACAGGCACCTGACGGCGAAACTGATTGATGAGATTGGTTGCACTGGGCGTAGTGTCGCTGCAACCATACCACCCACTATAGTCGTGAACAGCATAGCCAATGTTCTCGCCTCGTATGGGATCGGTTGCATAGCTCTGATAGTTCGACTGCCATCCCGTACCTGGAATCAAGATGATGCCCGTGAAACCGTTTGCCCTGATTTTGTCAACGATAGGTTGGAAATAATCATGCAATGCCTTCGGGTCGTCTTTGCCTTCAGCATTGCGCAGGTTGACAGGTTCGTTTGCCAGCTCCAGACTAATCTGTCCGGCATATTTCTTGATGGAATCATTGCGTGAAACGATGTCCCAGACTGTCATCAGGTAACTCTGATAGTAATCACCGACCTTCAGATTCTTCGGACACACACCGGGCGGGCGCATGATGACAAACATGCCATGATTCATGGAACGGCGGGCAATGGGGAAATAGAGTGTGCGGAGATAGGTGCTCAGACGAGCGGAACTGAAACGCGAAATATCGGCTTCGCCCTGTTCTTTTCCATCGCTCTGCTTGTTGGGGTCGTTTGTCCAGGCTGGATCCAGATGCAAACGGAACACGTCGCAATGGGCCTCTTCAAGTCCCGCAAACAGTTTTTCAAAATAGTTCAGGCAACGCAGACGGCCAGACTCGTTGTAGTCCCAGCCCCAGCGTCCACCGTTGAACCACGCATTTGGCGTATCCATCACACCATGCAGCACGACATGATTGCCATGCTTATCTACGAACCATTTGCCCTCAACATGCAAGGAAGGCAAAGGCTTTACTCCTTGAGCACACATACCCAACGCGAAGCACGCTGAAAACAGGAATGTAAGGATGCCACGTTTTAGTCCCATTAGATTAATCTGAAATTCATTGTTATTGTGTTGCAAAATTACAAAAATTGTTACACGTCTCATTCTAAATTTGTTTCAATAACTATTTTATATGTTACCCAATTACCAATCTTCACGTTTCCATATAAAAAGCGCGGGCAAACATACCATCGCAGCACGCTTACCCGCATTTTTATAAAAAGGGAATATAACTACTTCTTCACAACCTTCTCTGTACGGACGGTTCCATCGCTCATGTACTTCTTCACGATGGTGACACCACGTGTTGCCGTGCTCAGACGACGTCCGTTCAGATCGAACAGTTCGATAGCACGCACTGTGCCGGCCTTGGTTGTCTCGATGCCCGTTTCTACATACTCATTGTACGCGTTAGCATAGTCGAAGCCGGCAGCGGCACCTGTCATCAGGATGCGCACTTGGTTGAAAAAGGTGTGCGACTTAGGACCTGCGTTCACACCGAAGGTGAGCACGCCGTCGGTCACTACGATGTTCTCGATAACAGCATTGTCGTATGGGAACGACTGGCCGATACCCGGGCAATCGACGGTTACGCCTGTCTCACCCTCTGGGGTCTCAGTAGTCTTCACGTAAGCATAGCTGTCCTCGAAGTTCTCTTCCTCGCTGTTCATACGCTCGCCGAAGCCCATCTTGATGGTGTAGACACCTGCGGGCAGGTCGGTGACGGTCTGTTCTACGCGGTAGCTGCCACCCCATGTCTGGAACATGCAGTCCTCAGCAATCATATCGTTGCCCTGAGGCTGGCCCCAACCTACTGACAAGCCGGGCTTGCTGAATCCTTCTGGAGTAACCCAACCAGGAACATTCTCCTCATTGAAGTCCATGCTGGCCTTCTGCTTGTAGATGTTGGGGTTCTTGGCAAATACAGTCAGGTCGTATGTAGGAACGATGTCCTCAAGTGTGGTCTCGTCCTGAACGGGCTTGAACATGGTGTTGCCAGTAGTCTTCAGGCTGTCATAGACAGAGAGTGTGATGCGCTTCTTGATAGCCTCGACGATATCGTCGTCGTCGGTCAGAGCATTGTTGGCAATAACCATCAGCTCATCGTCGGCAGCTACACCCAGCTGCTTCATGCCTTCAGCACCCAAGCGGATGCGCTCAACCAGCACCTTCACGCCAGTGTCGCTGGTTTTCGACTCACCTTCAGTGAAGAGCAGTGAGGTGGTATTGGCAATTTCCTTCAGCTCGCTGACAGCGGTAGCCAGCTGGTCATTGTCCTTCAGTACGTCAAAGCTGTAGACAAGCTGCCATACGGGTTCAGCCTCTTCGCTCTCAGCCACATTCACCCACTCTGAAGTGCCGTGATACTTGGCATTGACCTCAGAGAGCTGCAGGAAGAGCTCGGTAGCAGCAAACTTCTTCTCACGGTTCTGGCGCTCTACGTCGATAGCCTTCTTGATGTTAGTGTCATAGTCGTCGCAAAGTGTGCGGTGATCCTTCACAGCCTGTGTAGCGGCATTAAGGGCATCGGCAGCATTCTGGTAAGCAGAGGGAGCTGTGTAGCCTTCCATCTCAGCCTCATACTTCTGGATAGCGGCTGTCAGCGCATCAATATCAGCACCATTGTAGCGCTCGTCCTGGTTTGCATCGAGGGTCTGCTTTGCATTCTCCAAAGCGGTGTTCAGCAGCTGAATCCACTCAATACCGGCAGTGTTAGGAATATACTTCACACCAACGTTAGCCAGCAGCACTTCCTGGAAGTCACCCTGTGCGCCATCCTCGCCTGTTGCGGGATACCAGCGCAGACGATAGTTGCCGTCAGCTTCAGGAATATACTTAATCACAGTTGCAGTCGAACCATTAACGGCTGCAGTCGAACCATTCACATTAGGAGCATTCTTGATCACCTTTTCTACTACCACATCGTCGTTCTCGTTGAGCAACTGGAACTTCATCCAAGTACCGTTGTCCTTCCAAGCAGCTGAATTGAAGTGGATGTTGTACTTCTTGCCTGCCGACAGTGTGAGGGCATAGCCTTCGAGCGAACCATATTCTGTGTACTTGTCGCGGAAATAGAGACCCTTTGTGAAATCGCCACCAGCGGCAAAGTCGAAGGTACGAGAACCAGAACCATAGTTGTTTGGAGCTGTACGTGTTTCCTCACCGAAATAAACTACATAGCCTTCAGGAATGCTGTTGGCAGGAGTATTGGCAAAGTACTCAGCAGGAATCAGTTCGCGAGCAACGTCATCAGGATTGATAACGGGCTTACCAACATTGATCACATAAGTTGTATCACCGAAGATCTCATCGGCCAGCATCAGCTTAGGATAGATACTGGTCACGTTGATTGTATATTCACCAGTAGCCAGGTCGTCGCCTTCGCGAACGAGCGTAATCTCTGAAGCATATCCGGTTGCAGGCGAAACAGCCAGAGCGTTGCCATTGAGGGTAGCCTTCACCTTTTCGCAATCCACATCCTTGTCGAACCACAGACGGAACTCCTTGATGCCGTTAGGCAGATTGAACGAACCATCCTCTGGTTCTGCCTTCATCACAGTAGGAGTAAGGTAGTCGTATGGATAGCCGTCGTTATCCTCTACGTCTGAGTTGTTGGTAGCCACGCCATTGTAGTCCTGTACGGCATTGCCGTTGAGGGCACCAGAAGTATAGATGATACGATAAGCTGCATCTTCGGGGTTGGCGAAGTTAACCACCACCTCGTCACGCTCGTCAACAGCTTCCTGCAGGAAGATGTAGAAACGACCGTCGGCAAAGCCCTCTACAGAATAGAGTTCTACGGGGCTGCCGTTCACGACAACTTTTGCGCAGTCCATAGGATACATCAGGCGCTGCTTGCCCGACTGCTTCACCAGCTGAGCAATATTGGTATCGAAACCAAAGTCGATCAGAATAACGTCATTGCTGAACTCTGCAACGGTACCAAGCTTGAACACCTCAAACTTAATGTTGTCAAAGTAATAATTGTTGGCAGGAGCCGACTCGTTCAGGTTGAAGGCAACCGAAAGGAACTGCTTGTCTTCCTTCGACTGATCGGCAGTCACTACACCCTCAGTGGCAAAGGTCTGCCAGTCGGGAGTGAAGTCCAGATTACCGAACATCTCATGATGGATGTAATCGCTGGGCTCACTGTGAGCTTGTGTGCTAACAGCTGCGGTGGCATCGGCCTTATAGTCGAACGACACGCGATATCTTGTGCCGGCAGCAACAGGCTCGGTGAAACGGAACCAGAACTGAGAATCCCAGGCATTGGCAGTCTTGTCCTGCGTCTTCACAACGATACCACGGCTCTCGTCCTTACCTACACCGTCGGTAATGACAGAGTTGACAGGATCGGATGCGGGAGCTTCCTTTGAGAAGAAGCAGCTCACGTCCTCGCCTTCCATATTGCCGTTGACAATCAGGTCGGTCCAGCCCACGGGAGCCTTGGCCTGACGTTCTACTTCCATGCTCTCAACGACCACATCGGCCCAGTTGGCACCCTTGATGGCATGCAGGTGAGCAAAGCCCTTCTCCTTGGCCATCAGCTTCAGGTCAACGGTATAGACGTTGCCTTCCTGCTTGAAGTAACGATCGCTCCAGCCTGCCTTTGTGTTGTCGATCAGGTGCGACTCACTCTCAGTGGCATTCCACTGGCCTTCGTCCATGTCGCGATTCATAAGAATGCGAGGAGCACCGCTTGAAACAGTAATAATCAGTTTGGTGTAGTTCGACAGGTCTGCGTAGTTGTTCA
Source organism: uncultured Prevotellaceae bacterium (assembly GCA_902771445.1). GTDB lineage: Bacteria > Bacteroidota > Bacteroidia > Bacteroidales > Bacteroidaceae > Prevotella. The sequence continues at coordinate 684 of CACXXD010000017.1, read as the reverse complement.
CGTTGGAGTCACCGTAAGGCAATTGTCCTGCCTCACCGATCACCCATGCACATTCAGCTTCTCCAGTCGACTGAGCATTGGCATCCCAGCCATTCCACGTGCAGAAGGGAACCTCCTGCAACGAGATGACCTCGGCCTTCACACTCACTCCGCAAAGTGCACATAGCAGCAGTGCGAGAAACATTTTGTAAGTTTTCTTCATGTGAATAATTTTTTAATTGGGTTAATAATTTTTTGTTATTGTAAAAAAGATTTTTCGTTGCCATCGTCTTTGTGGGATGCCATTCACGGCATCAAAAAGCCCCCTCGCCTTTTTCCCCTAAAATGACCGTGCAAAGATAAAGCCCTTCACGCGGAAGGGCTTTATCATTTGTTTCATAAGGTTTTGTTTTCGTAAAATTTCAGTTTCCTTATTATTTTACCAAAACTTTCTTTCCATCGCGAATATACAGGCCTTTCGTCATGTGCTGAACTTTCTGGCCATTCAGGTTGTAGATGGCTTTTGCGTTCTGCGACTTGTCGCTAGTCAGCTCGCTGATGCCAACGGTCTTCGGACCGTAGTAGGTCAGACGGAAGTTGTCGAATACAACCCACTGGTTGGCTGCGGTGCCAGTCACACCCACGGTCAGCTCTTCACCGTTGAATACGAACTCGATAGGCTCGATGGTGTAGAGACCTGCGGTG
>CACXXD010000016.1 GCA_902771445.1 uncultured Prevotellaceae bacterium | reverse complement strand
GACTTATTCCAAGAATCTTGGAGAATCCTATAAGATTTTGAAGATTTCTCTAACAATTTAGGAGGAACCCTGCAATACGGGGTTTACTGATGGCTTACAATGCCACAAATTGATAATGGACAATTGAGTATTGACAATTCCGATTGCTGTAAGATTCCGAAGACGAACCGCGAGTTCTGGGTGGCGAAGATCCGGAGGAATCTGGAACGTGACGTTGAAGTGCAGCATCAGCTTGCTTCCATGGGCTGGCACTGCATCACGATATGGGAGTGCGAACTGAAGCCGAAGGTGCGGGAAAAGACTTTGGAATCATTGACGTTTACTCTCAACGGGATTTTCCTTCAAGACCATTGTTTCAAGAAGTATGAGATACCAGAGGAAGAACCTATGATGGCGGCAGAAGATATAGCCAGCTATAATAAAAAGAATATAAATGACGTTTGAATAGTTAATATGACCATACAAAAAATAACAACTCGTAAGGAAGACCAGACATTTGATTGCAAAAGCATTCAAATAGAGCCGAAGGCTTTGGCTGTGCCCATTGTGGCATTTGCCAATGCGGATGGTGGCGTGATAGCCATTGGGGTATAGGATAAGACTCGGACGATTGAGGGGATTGATCAGCATACTGAAAAACTCAATGAGTTACTACGAGTGCCGTTTGATTTCTGCAATCCATCGGTTCCAGTGACATGCTCATACCTGCCTTGCACGGATAAGGATGGAAACGAGAACCGAATCTTGCTGATGGAGATTCCTGCCAGTTCGAGCCTGCATACCAACCAGGCAGATGAAGCCTTTATGCGTGTAGGCGATAAGAGTCGGAAACTGACCTTTGATGAGCGAGTGCAGCTGATGTACGACAAAGGGGAACGCTACTACGAAGATACAGCAGTGTATGACGCAACCATCGATGACATTGACATGGATGCTGTTGCCGACTATGCCAAGTTGGTCGGTTATGGGAAAAGCCCCTTGCAATACTTGCAAGAGAACAATGGTTTTGTGAGGCCCAACAAGAAGGCTGCGATTAAACGAGAGCAGAGCGATGCTCGCATCAGCTCTGCCGAGCGTGAGCAGGCTCGACCGGAGGTCAATGGTGAAGAGGATGTGAGCACCGCTTGTGTTCTTCTCTTTGGAAAGTATCCCCAGAAGTTCTTTCCTCGAGCTCGTACTCGCTTCATCAGATATGAAGGTGTTGATGAGAAGGTGGGTGCTGAGATGAACGTCATCAAGGATGTTACCTTTGAGGGAACCATCTTGAATCAGGTCAAGAAGACGATTGAGTTTATCGAAACTCAGGTTCGAGAGCATACATTCCTAGGGCAACATGCCCAGTTCGTAACAAAGCGTGATTACCCTGAGTTCGTCATTCAAGAGATGACGGTCAACGCTTGCTGCCACAGAGCCTACAACATCAAGGGTACGGAGATTCAAATTAAGATGTTTGATGACCGGTTGGTGTTCGAGTCTCCGGGCAAACTCCCTGGACAAGTGAAGCCCAATAATATCCGGCACACCCATTTCTCTCGTAATCCCAAGATAGCAGCATTCCTCAAAGCATATCACTTTGTCAAGGAGTTTGGCGAGGGCTTTGACCGTATCTGTCGTGAGCAGGAGGCTAATGGTGCAAATGTCCCTTCTTTCAGAACTGACGAATTCATCCTGAAGATTACAGTGCCAAAGGTAGCAGAAAAGGTGACTGTAAACGTCACAGAAAAGGTGAATGCCACAGAAAACGTCACAGATGCGTCACAGAAAACGTCACAGAAAACGTCACAGAAAACGTCACAGAAAACGTCACAGAAAATTATAGACTTGATAAAGGAGGATCCTTATATTTCAACCTCTAAAATGGCTGAAATCATAGGTGTTGACAGGAGAAACATTGCAAGAAACATCAAGAAACTACAAGAGCAAGGTGTTGTTCGTCGAGTTGGTCCAGACAAAGGCGGTTTCTGGGAAGTAATAGTTTAAGCTATGGTGTTCAAACAATATTATAAAAAGCCCAACTGATTCACTTGGTCAACTGGGCTTTTCATTGTTAGTTTGTCACCGAATGGTGGATAGCAGAGCGTTACCACCGAAGTAGATGGCAAGGCACACGGCTACTTCAAAGATGCCTATGGCCCACCAGAAAACTTTGTTGGATAGCCAAACTCCCTTGTTTTCACGGACTACAGATTTGAGATGGTCGTTCTGTGCATTCCACTCTTGGCGTTGCTGAAGTCGATGGCGTTCTAGCTGCTGGTTAGCTTGCAGTATCAAGTTGTCAACACGTTTCTTGACTTCCTCAAAGGAGTCTGGAGTAATCTTTGCTGGTATGACCATGTTTTCAATCTGCTGCTTCAAGTCGGTGATATAGTCTGCAATCTCACCGAGTTTCGAGCAACCTGTCTCGACGACTTTGGCAAGTTCGACCATGCGGTCACACATCTCCTTGGCAGAGGTGATGTGACTATCCAAATCAGAAATGGCTTGGCGCAATGCCTCGATCTTTGCATCCAGTCGTTTCTCTTCCTGATCGAACTCATGCTGGTAGTCAATGGAACTCAACATGTGTTTGACAGGGTTCACAGTGTCCTTAGGCATTGGTGGTGGCACTGGAATCTCTTGGTTGATATTGTATTTCTTCATAGGCTTTCTATTTTATCTTCCTCGGCTCCGACGTATTTGGGGCTTTGGTGTTGTTACCATGGAATGGGCCATCTGTGCACAACGCTTTGCCCATTCCCAATCGTCATCCTTTCCCCTGCCAGAGGATGGAGATGTCCCACCCCCGCCGCAACTTTCGGACATAGATGTGGCTGCATCAATGTAGCTGGCGAAGAGCAAAAGGGCCACACCGATAATGTGGTCGGCCGTTTCGTTATTAACCTTGAAACTGGCAACTTCAGCCTTCATAACATTAAAGGCCTTGTCGGGGATTTCAATGGAATAGGTGTGACCATCCACATTTACTTTGCGGAGGCAATAGAAAGGTTGCTCGGCTTTTGGCAACACCTTTGGCTGAGGAATAACAGTGTGTATTGGACCATTGGAAAGTCCTGAATGAGGTTGGTTCTCATTAGAAGTCAATGGATGTAGCTTACGCCATGTCGATTCAATCTTTGAGAGCATCAAGTTGCGACCCTTTCCCAACTCAGACGACTTGTAAATGGAGTTTCCCTTGCGGACGGTATAACCTCTTACAACTCCTTTGGAGTCATAACGCAGTTTCAGATCGTAACCCTTGGCTGCGAGTTTCTGATCATAGACATCCCATGAGAACCTAGGCATGACTTTAAGTGCATTCATACAGTCAAGCGTGATTCTCTCTTTGTTTTCATCGGAACGCTGCTCTGCTTGTACCCATCCACGTTGGCGTGTCACTTCATTGGCTGCCATCGTAGCCCTGATACCGATGTTGTGATCATCGTTCACGTTACCTTCCATGTCAATGCGATTACAGTCAAGATGCATGTGGACGATGCCCGACTTACTGTCGCGGTGTAGAGAGACAACATATTGGGAGTTGGCGATGTTAGTACCAGCAGCGGAGGGGCGGCCAGTCTTTTTTGAGAGGTCTATGTCATCGAATGCTTTGATGAAGTCCTCTGCCAGTTTCTCCCAATCGGCAAGAGTGAAGCCTTCGGTTTCTTCCCTTGCAGGAGAAATCTCTATACGCATCATGAAGTTCTTCATCGGGCGATGCTTCGAACGCTTATACTGAAACTTCATCTGATGAGCTTGCATGTGTGCCCACCATGCTTCCACCTCAACGTCCTTGGGAAGATGGTTGAGTTTGACAATCTCTGCCATTCCCATTCGAGTAATGTAATCGATGGAAATACTTCCATGCGAAATGGATCTTGCTTTGGCTATCATAGGCTATTCTGATAATTGACGTTCGATTTCATACCAGCGACGGATAAGTTTATCAGTCGCAAGAATCCAATAGTTCATGAAGTTTGCATCACGAAAGTAGCGCAGTAGTTCTTCCTGGCTTTTGCCACTAAGGGCATTCTTGATGTGTACAATATCGCCACGGGCATTAGCCAAACTGACGAAGGCTTCAGTCTCTTGTTCCGTAAGATGGAGCTTGGGGGTGTGTCCTACTACACATCTGCGAATATACTTACTCAGTGACATTGCACATTGCTTAGCCTTCGCTTCTATTTCTTGTTTCTCTTTCGCTGATAATCGGAATGCCAAGCGACATTCCAGACAAGGCTTTTCAGCTGTCTTTTTATGTGAGTTCTTTTTCATTGTTGATTCTGTTTTTGATGGATAATTGTTAATCTGATGCGAGCCTGCGAGCGTCTGCAAGAAAGCCAAAGCTGCGAGTAAGTGAGAGCATAGACATGACTTGGTCAATGTCTTTGCCGAGCGTGAGCAGGTTCGGCGATAGCCAATAAGCGAACTGACAGCGAAGCCGTTTGTTCGACATTGGCACTTCTTGCATAGCACTCACAAGTTCATTCATGTTTATTCTCAATCCAGCATAAAAGGTCATTGACATCTTTGAAGTCGTCAAAATGCTCTGACATGCTTACCACATTATCGCCATATGCTTCTACGAGTTTTGCATGGGTTTCACGCCCTGCGTGGTCGTTGTCGAGAAACGAATAGATATGGTCATAACCTTCAAGCAGGGGGATGGCTTTTGACAGATTTGTGATGGAGTTCAAGATGATAAAATCCTGATCCTCGCTTAAACGGCCATATGCATATCCACGCTTTTTCATGGTTAGGAAAGACAGATAATCCATGAACCCCTCAAAGATACTGCACTCGCTACGGTGCTGCTCGCGCCGAATGACCGAGATATCCTTTGGAGGTATACAACCTTTGAAGAAAGGATTGCGCAGTTCGCTTCCGCCAGATTTGTTAGGAAACCCAATGGCAAAATATCGCTTGTCGCCAAGAGAATAATGGGTCTCATTGCAATGCTGGCGACAGATGTCGATGTCAACCTTGCGTTTTCTAATATAGTCCTCCAAAGCGAAATGTGTCAGAGGTTTTGTTTCTACGTCCCTGAAACTTGGTTCCGTAGGCTGTTGATGGAAGGAAGAAATTGGAATCACAGCCGTGGTGGGAGACTCACGCTCAATCAGTTTGAGAACCTGAGAAATATCAGTGGTGCGATAGTACAATATGGCAAAGTCGATAATGCTGCCACCACGACCAATTCCGAAGTCATACCATTGGTTTCTGTTGGTATTGACTTTGAACGATGGGGTGCTTTCGTTGTGCAACGGCGAATGATACCACAACTTATTACCCCTTTGTCGAGCAGGGGTGTGTCCGAGTGACTGCAAGAAATCTTCCAGTCGTATTTGCTTAGCTTGTTCAATGGTCATAATCAAAGAGGTTATGATGGTTAGGTTTATGTTGATTCTCACTATATATGCCCCATGCTAAACTGTACGTCTTGTCATGTTTGACAATAATATCACGGGACATCAGCCATTTGTTGAGTGTGACTAGAGTATTGCGCCCACGTTCAAATCCAATGGAAGCATAACCGTGCTTCAAGGCAACAATCAGATTGTTGTAACCTTGGATGTCGCCCTTCCCGAAAGCAATGCAAAGAGCTTCTTTGTGTTTCTCGTCCGGCAGCTCCGTAAGCGCAATGCGCTCCGCTTTCTGTTGACATTCATAGCCAACAATCAATTCCGGCAAAGAGTCCTCATTGATACGGAAAGCAAACGGCTCAAAGTCCTTGTCACGGATATGCATGGCTTTTACCTCACTGATGTTGGCATCCGCCTGGCACTTTGTCACCTGCAAGACAGTCTCAGCCTTGTTGTTCAATTCCGTTCCGATATGACCACGAGTATTGTCATCACCTTTGTTTAGATGGAGGACTGTATGAATGTGCAGATTGTAGCTGCTCGACCATCGCATCAGCAGATTGATGATTTCCGTGGATTCCGTAGGATTGTTGATGTCATACATCAGGTCACGTATACCGTCAATAACAACCAATCCGATACCTTCAATGTTGGAAAGCATATAGTCAATGACTGTTCTCCGTTTCTCTGGTGACAGTTCACGCATGGCCACGAAAAGAAGATAGGGACAATCAGCATCTGCCGGCAATTCGGCCAATCGCAGAATACGTTTCATCACCTTCTGGCAATGGAACTTACTTTGCTCTGTGTCAATGTATAGTATCTTGCGCTTGTCTTCAGGGAATGATGCCGAGTAGCACAGCACCTCACGATTGGTAAGGGCTGCAGCTACAATGGCCGATACATTGAAGGTCTTCTTGCTTTTAGCCTTACCTGTGGATGCACTGAAGTTACCAAGTGTACCGATGGTGGAACCATTCACCCGAAGAGTTTCAGGTGGAACGGTATACTCATCGGTTACTTTCAAGTGGATGGACTGCCAGATGACACGGAACTCGTCCTTGGTCATCGGCTCGCTGGAATTATAGTTACGTGTTTCCATTGCCTACTTGCGATTAAATAAATACTTCTGTGCTTCACTGGCAATCTGTGCTTGAGTCTTGACCGGGTTCTGACGTAACCATTCTTCAAGGATGTTCTTCTCGAAATAGATCATCTTGCCCTGAGGCTTGTAGTGTGGAATGAGACCTGCCGAGGTTAGCTTGTAGAGATAGCTTTTCGACAAGGAGAGGAACTTGCTGGCTTCATCAAAACTCAGCACGTTCTTGGATGCATACACGAGGGACTCCAGTTCCTCGATGCGTTGTTCAATTGACTTATTAGCGTCCATATTTCTATAATTATTAAATGAGACAATAGGAGTGCGCGCCCTCCGAAATTTGAATTCGGGGGCAAAGGTATTGCTAATAAGTTTGAAGATTGTTTGACAATGTTTGATGTGTCAACCCATTGTCAATGTTTTTGTGCTTCTTAGATGTCTTTTCCTATTCTGAAAGTCCTTTCAGATTGTTGATATACTGATTTATTTTAGCAAACTTCCCTTTCATTAGAATGTCCCGGCAATGATTGACAGCCGTGGATATATCCGTTTGGTTTACAAAGGAATCTTTCTGCGACGAAAGGAAAAGGTTGTTCTTGTAGATAGCCGATTGCCATTTTTCAGTAATATATGAGTGGTTGGAAAGTTGGTCGAAGAAAAATGCTAACAGACGATTATTGCTTGACCTGAGCGGAGCTATGGGCTGACAATCAAAGATGGATTTCAGTTGTTCAAAGGTCACTTCGCCACCTTTGAACATCCGCACCTCATTGACACAATCTACCAGGGAGTTAATTTGTTGGTCGTTTAACGAGTGTTCAAAAGTGTATTTCTCAACTTGAACATTTTCGGTGGCAGGTTCAGTTATCGATTCGGGGTTAGAGGAAACAGAGTTTTCACCTTTCTCCATCACGATGAAAGAACTAAGGTTCCTTTGGTCATTCCTCTTTTTGAGAAACTGAGTGTACTTTTCATTGACTACAACCTGATAGACAACAGAGAAGTAGGGGAATGACTCATCAAAAATGGTGTTGTCTTTGCAAAAATCATCGTATGTGGCAAGGCTATGGTTGTGAAACCATTTACGTTTCTCTTCCATAGTCAAGGACTCAATGAATGTACTTTCCCAAAGATAGTTGGGAAGGTGCATGTAGCTCTTGATACTACGAACAGCAGGGAACTTGGAATAGATGAAAGCGAGTTCATCCAGGGCATGGGTGTACTCGCTCCGCTCAACTTCTGTCAATTCATTAACCGGAAGAACTTCTGCTTTGCGTTCAATGGTATCTTCCAGCGAACGCAGCGTTTGCTGGATGCAATAATCCAACGTTTGTTGAATCTTGGCTATTGCCTGTTCCTGTTCGTTCATACTATGACTTAACTGCTATTTACGGTGCAAAGATAGTCAAATTCAGTGAGAAAAGGAAAGAAATGGGTGATGTACTACGTTTCTTTAACTTTTCATCTTCCCTCTTTTCGTTTCTTTGACCAACTTTCTGTTATACGTTCAAAATTAACACCTTTTTAACACCTCAGAAAAAGAAAACACCTTGTAAATCAACGACTTACAAGGTGTTCTAAGTACCCAGACCCGGGGTCGAACCGGGACGGGTTGCCCCACTGGTGTTTGAGACCAGCGCGTCTACCGATTCCGCCATCTGGGCTTAAAAACGTGTGCAAAGGTAAGCATTATTTTTTGAATAAGCAAAAGAATCTCCTAAAAAATTAAAAAATACTTGTATGATCAAAAAATTTTACGTATCTTAGCATCCATAAAAATAAGATTAACTAATAATCTAAAAAAGAAAACCCTATTCAATCATTCTTTATGGAAATATCTAACAGCAATTGCCAGAATTCCGCAGCTAACGTAACGGAAAACAACTATTGTGTCATCATGGCTGGCGGCAAAGGCCGCCGTCTATGGCCATCGAGCCGTGTGGACATGCCCAAACAATTCATTGATTTCTTTGGCACAGGACGCACGCTGCTACAACAGACGTTTGACCGCATGTCGCGTTTCATCTTGGCTGACCATATCTATATCACAACCAGCCAGGAATATCTCAATCTGGTGCGCCAGCAACTGCCACAAGTCCCGGAGGAGCATATACTGGCCGAACCCGTGAACCGCAACACCGCCCCGGCAGTGGCATGGGCAGGGCGACGCATTCACCGCGAAAGCAACGATGCCTGCATCGTGGTTACCCCAGCAGACCAATTGGTGCTCAACGAGGAAGCCTTCAGAGACAATGTGCTGCAAGGCCTTGACTTTGTAAGCAAGAACAACATCATGCTGACAATGGGTGTTCATCCCACTCGTCCCGAACCTGGCTATGGCTACATTCAGGTGGGCGAACCTACGATTGCAAAGGGCATTCACAAGGTGCAGTCGTTCACCGAAAAGCCAGAGCGCGAGTTTGCCAAGATATTCATGGAAAGCGGCGAGTTCTTCTGGAACACGGGCATGTTCCTGACCAATGTGGTACATCTGCGCGAGTGGTATCTGAAGGTGATACCCGACATGCCGTATCGTCTGGCCAACCTGGAGGGCCACTACTCACTGGAAGAGGAGGCCAAATACGTGAGCGCCCACTATCCTTCGTATCCAAATCTTTCGATGGACAAAGCCGCCCTGGAACTCTCGGACAATGTGTACGTGGCAAAGTGCGACTTCGGCTGGGCCGATATTGGAACATGGCATGCCTTGTATGAGTGCATGAGCAAGACCGAAAATGACAATGTGGTGCTGGGGGCCGAACTGATTCTTGAGAACTGCCGCAACAACGTCATCAGTCTGCCAGAAGATCATATCGGCGTTATCAATGGCATGGAGGGCTACATCATTGTAGAGAAAAACGGGGTCTTGCTGATTTGTCCCAAGGAGGACTCTTCGGCCCTGATCAGGAAATATGTCAATGAAGTGAGCATCAAATATGGCGAGAAATTTGCCTGAGCCGCATCACACTAACTGACACTGAAAAAGGCTAAGTCTCACATCCACGAGACTTAGCCTTTTTTCTGGCAATCATACAATTAATCAAATCGGTAAATGTTCTCTACTCGCAGAAAGCTTGATAGATTTTATCGGCAATCTGCTGCATCTCCTCTTGCGGCAGCTGAAGCTTCTCCTTGCGGAAGTCAACGTCGGCCTCGCTATTCATCGGGATAAGATGCACATGGGCATGAGGAACTTCGAGTCCAAGCACCACCTGTGCCACCTTCTTACAAGGAAAAGCTTTCTTGATGGCAACGGCTACACGCTTGACAAACTGCTGATAACGACCGATTTCATCGTCGTCCATATCAAAAACATAATCTACTTCACGACGAGGAATGACCAACGTATGTGCTTTCGCCACTGGGTTGATGTCTAAGAACGCATAGAACTCTTCGTTCTCTGCACACTTGTAGCTGGGTATCTCGCCTGCGGCTATCTTACTGAAAATATCCATGATATAAAAACTGTTTCTGATTTAACTGATAGTAATTTTCTCTATGCGCAACTTGATGGTGCCGCGTGGAATCTTTACTTCAACCTCGTCGCCCACCTTATGGTTGAGCAGGCCCTGTGCGATAGGGGTCTGAATGGAAATCTTGCCCTCACGCAGGTTGGCCTCGCTCTCGCTGACGATGGTGTAGGTCATGCGAGCCTTTGTGGCGAGATTGGTCATCTCTACTTTCGACAGAATCTGCACGGAATCAGTCGACAGACGCGAAGTGTCAACAATCTTGGCCTCGCTGATGGCGAGCTTCAGCTGATTGATTTTCGACTCCAGATGCGACTGGGCTTCCTTTGCAGCCTCATATTCGCTGTTCTCACTCAAGTCGCCCTTATCGCGTGCTTCGGCGATAGCGGCAGACGCTTTGGGGCGCTCAACCCCTTCTAAACGCTTTAATTCGGCTATAAGATTGTCATAGCCTTCCTGTGACATGTATGCCATTTCTTTTGTTTTTAGTAATACTTTCGCTTCTATTCTTGGATTAGCAAAAAACAAAGAATCCCGACATTTCGTCGGAATCCTTACTATCTATTATTGTGTTTTTACCGTTTATCCGTTGGCAAAATTACAAAGATTTTTTGACACGCACAAATTTTGATGTTAAAAAATTGCTAATTATCTCTTTTGCATGGAGTTGTGAGCATCAACGAAGCATTTCGACAACGTTTTTTACGCGCTGCAGGCCCTCCATCATCTGTGCTCTCGGACAGGCAATGTTCAGTCGGATGAACCCCTCGCCCGCCGCGGCTCCATACATCGTTCCGCTGTTTACTTGCACCTTTCCTTCTTTAAGCAATCGCTCGGTAAGCGCATCAGAAGAAAGACCAAGCGCATGAATGTCGACCCAGACCAGATAGGTTCCTTCGAGAGGTGTCACCTTCAGTTCGGGTAGTTCGCTGCGGAAAAAATCACATAATGCCACATAGTTTTCGTAAATATAAGCGCAAAGCTCGTCGAGCCAGTCTTCGCTCTTGTTATAGGCAGCCTGCAATGCGACGACACCGAAAGGATTGACATCGCAGACCTCATTGATGTTGATGGCTCGGTCGATTCTTTCGCGCCAGTCAGGATTGGCACAAATGATGTTGGCAATCTGCAGACCTGCCGTGTTGAACGATTTGGACGGCGATGTGCAAACAATTGTGTTGTCCATCTGACTGACCAGTCCATAAGGCACATAACGCTGTCCGCGGTAAGTAAGCTCGTTATGAATCTCGTCGGAAACCACTATCACGTGATTAGCTTTGCAAATCTGATAGAGTCGCGTCAGCTCGTCATTCGTCCATACTCGTCCAACAGGATTGTGGGGATTGCAAAGAATAAGAAGTTTGGCACGGGGAGAACGTGCCTTTGATTCCAAATCATCGAAATCGATGGTATAACGGTCATCTTGCTGTATCAATTGATTTTCCAGGACTTCGCAGCCGTTGTTACGGACAGAAGAGAAGAAGCAATTGTAGACGGGCGTCTGAAGGATAACGCTGTCGCCTGGCTGTGTGAATGCTTTCACGATAACCGAAAGGGCGGGGACAACACCTGAAGTGTATTGAATCCAATTGCGCTCAATCGTCCAATGGTGCCTGCGATTGAACCACGAAATAACGGCATCGTAATAGCTGTCGGATACAAGAGTATAGCCAAAGACACCGTGGGCCACGCGCTGCAGAAGTGCTTCGATGATGGCAGGCGATGTCTGAAAATCCATATCGGCCACCCACATGGGGATGATGCCATCCTCTTGTTCCTCATCCCACTTATAGCAACCCGAACCACGCCGGTTGGCAGGCTGGTCAAAACTGTATTTCATTTCTTTGCTCTTTCTTCAATCACACAGTTAGCAGGTGCCTTGATGTTCTCGTCAATCGTCACAGAACCGATGGAATCGGCTAAAATGTGACCAGAACGAGGGTTTTTGATGTTCTCAATATGTCCGTTGATGTCGGCCTGAACATCAGAATATTCGAACACACGGTCGCAAGCCTTATCGAACGTGCAGTTCTCCAAAACAAGCTGATCGGCATAGCACAACAGTTGCTCACCCGCCAAATGGCAGTTCACCAGTCGCACATTCTTAGAGTGCCAAGCCAAGTATTCACCGTCTAAGACAGAATCATAGATGGTGATGTTCTGGCACTCCCAGAAAGAGTCTTTCGTCACGATATGAGCATGATGCAACTCCACATTCTTGCAATACTGGAATACATACTTGGAATCGCTCTTTAGACCATCGATGCGGATGTTCTCAGAGAACATAAAAGGATAGGTTCCATCGTGAAGTTCAAGGTTGCTTGCCTCGATGTTGTAGCAATGCCAGAACGTCTCATCGGCATCGTTGATGACTACATTTTCCATCTTCAGGTCATGCATCTCACGGAACATCTTAGGAGCATCGATGTGAGTGTCAGTCATAACCATGTTGTCTGAATACCATAGGGCTGAACGTGCGCCGGCATCAAACTGGCAATTCTTTATTTTGAAACCATGAACATGCCAAAACGGATACTTACCCCAGAAATGGCAGTCGTCGGCTTCGATGTCCGAACACTCTTTGATGGCACTCTCACCATCACCGATGGTCACATGTTCCAGTCTCAAATTGTGACACTCAAAAAGAGGACGTTCGCCCTCAAAATGCTGATCGCGTATTAATTTCATTGTAAGAATTAAATATGTTCGATTAGTTTTTATTACCTAAAATATTTCCACCAAAACAACAGACGACGAAAGTGGATGAAGTTCTTTACGACAACTATATCTGGCCAGCTTCTACCATCAGTACCACCCGCTCTGTCAACCTGTCGACACCCTCAGGGTCATATCCCTTTTTCAGAGAAGCGCCAAACATCCATGCAAAAGCCTGCCACATGCCAGAACGGAATGGCCCGATAAATGCCTGAATAGCTTCATAGGCAGTGGAATTGCATTCACGGTCTACTAACTTAATAAGCAACTTGCCCTGAGAGAAAGTCAATTTCTTCATCTTCGGCTTATATTCTTTCACGATAGAAGCCTCTACACGCTTCAGATGCTCGTCACGCTCTTTCTGCGTGGGAATTGTCTCAATATATTCGGCTGTTTCAATCAACATCTGCCGTGCTTGCTTGGCAAGAGGCAGCACCTTTTTCACATTCTTCACCAGTCGCATATAGGCCTGTTGCTGCCGTTTGTTCTTGAAACTTGGCTCAGGATAGACATAGACATTCGACATCTCCATGTATTGGATGGAGTCCCCGTCAACCAGCGCCTTGCCAACTTTCACAGAAGGCAGCATCACTGGTTCATCGGCATCTTCCTGAGAGAAGACACACAAAACGCAGAATGCCTGAAGTGACAGAATTAAAACAAATCTTTTATAGTTGAGTATGTATTTCAAAATATCGGTCATCTATATATTTTTTTGCAAAGATAACCACTATTCCCCAAATATACAAATATAGACACTTTTTTTTGCTTCTTGTGACTTCTTTAAAGAAACGTTTAGCGTTAATCTTCCCAAAAGTGTATGATTATTCGGCATTATTTAGTAACTTTGCGGCCAAAACATCATCTATATCAAATTGTTATGAGTTATACACGTATGACCGCAGCCGAAGCTGCTGCGCTTATCAAGAATGGAGAGAACATTGCCATGAGCGGGTTTACACCTGCCGGCGTGGCAAAAGCAACAACAAAGGAACTGGCCAAAATTGCCGTAGCCGAGCATGAAGCAGGCCGCGAATTCAAAGTGGGCATCTTCACCGGTGCCTCAACCGGACAGTCGACCGATGGCGACATGGCCAATGCACAAGCTATCAAGTATCGTGCACCCTATACTACGAATCCCGACTTCCGCAAGCATGTCAACTTAGGTGAGATTCCTTATAACGACTTGCATCTGAGTCACATGGCACAGGAACTGCGCTACGGATTCTATGGTGACATCGACTGGGCTATCCTCGAAGTGTGCGATATTGAGGAAGTAGGCAATGACTACCACGTCTATCTGACCGCAGCCGGCGGCATTTCGCCCACAGCTGCCCGTCTGGCCAAAAGAGTTATCCTGGAGCTCAACTCTTTCCACAATGCCAACGCAAAATACATCCATGACGTTTATGAGCCGCTGGATCCTCCCTATCGCAAGCCCATCATGATTGAAAAGGTGAGCGACCGTATCGGCGTACCTTATGTTTCTATCCCCAAGGAGAAAGTAGCCGGAGTCGTTGAGTGCAACATTCCCGACGAGGCCCGCGCTTTCAAAGACAACGATCCCGTTACCGATCGTATCGGCTATCTGACTGCCGAATTCCTCGTCGACGAGATGCACAAGGGCCGCATTCCAAAGGAATTCCTTCCCTTGCAGAGCGGTGTAGGCTCTACCGCCAATGCCATTCTCGGTGCACTCGGCACAGACAAGCACGTACCCGACTTTAACATCTACACGGAAGTGATTCAGAACTCCGTCATCGAGATGATGCTCAACGGTCGCGTGAAGGACGCCTCAGCATGTTCGCTGACAGTGAGCAACGAGTGCCTCATGCAGGTCTACGACAACATGGATTATTTCAAACAGCACCTGACACTCCGTCAGAGTGAGATTTCCAACTCACCTGAAGTCATTCGCCGACTGGGCGTGATTGCCATCAACACAGCCATTGAGGTGGATCTTTACGGCAATGCCAACTCTACCCATATCAGTGGAACAAAGATGATGAACGGTATCGGTGGATCGGGCGACTTCATCCGCAATGCCTATCTGTCCATCTTCACCTGTCCTTCTACAGCGAAGGGTGGCTTGATTTCGTCTATCGTTCCGTTTGTTTCTCACCAGGATTCATCAGAACACGACGTGAACATCATCGTGACCGAACAGGGTATCGCTGATCTTCGCGGTAAGAGTCCTGCTCAGCGTGCAGAGATTATCATTGAGAACTGCGCTCATCCCGACTATCGTCCGTTGCTGCGTGAATATCTCAAACTGGCCAAGATGGGACAGACTCGCCATGAGCTGACCGCCGCATTCGCTATGCACGACACGCTTGCTCGTAAGGGCGACATGCACTTGACCGATTTCTCTGAATACGTGAAATAAAAATTTTCCCTGATTCTATCGTTTTTCTGGTTAGGAATGAAACGACAGGAATCAGGGAATGACTGAAGGAAACGATTATCCTGATACTTTTCCACCCTTTCTGCAAGATGCGACATGCACTACAGAAAGGGTGGATTTTTTTTTGCAATCTATTAGGCCAGCAACTCTGGGGGCAGGGTTGGCATGGCACCGTTCTGTGTGCAGACATAAGCTGACACCTGAACAGCCTTCTTGTGAGCTTCTGAAACAGACTTGCCACTCAGGATGGCAGCGCAGAACGAACCCGTAAATGAGTCGCCAGCACCCACGGTATCGGCAACTTCCACTTTCGGAGTCTCCTGGAACGACATCTGTCCGGGAGTGAACACATAAGAACCATTTGTGCCACAGGTCAGCACGAGCATATCGAGGTTATACTTGCCCAAAATGAGCCAGCACTTGTTTTCAATATCCAAGCCTGGATAGCCGAACATACGGCCAATGAGCACAAGCTCCTCGTCGTTGATCTTGAGGACATTGCAGCGCATCAAAGACTCCTTGATAATCTCTTGCGAATAGAACTGCTGGCGCAGGTTGATGTCGAAGATCTTCACGCAGTCGGCTGGTGTAGCATCGAGGAACTTGTGGATAGTCTCGCGGCTGACAACATTGCGCTGTGCCAAAGAACCGAAGCAAACGGCACGGCAGTTGCGGGCAATCTGCTGGATGTCCTCGTCGAAAGGAATATTATCCCATGCCACATTCTCCTTGATGTCATATGTGGGAATACCCTGCTCGTCGAGCTGTACCTGTACGGTGCCAGTGGGATAAGGCACGCGAGGCAACAGATCGTTCAGGTTGTGCTCGCGCAATGCCTGAACAGTTTCATCAGCCAGTTTGTCCTCGCCCAGTGCGCTGATGGCGATGGTGTTGTCACAGCCCAAGAACTGACCTGCATGATAGGCAAAGTTTGCCGGTGCTCCACCTAATTTCTTACCTTCGGGAAGTACATCCCACAGGACTTCTCCGAGTCCTACTACATAACGTTTCTGTTCCATAATTGTTTATGCGGTTTTTAGTTGCTTGATATAAGTGAAAAGATAAACGACGCCAATAGCCATGACTGCCACAGCACCAATCTGGCCCATAGCATCGCTGGCAAATCCCATCAACAAGGGGAAGATAGTACCACCGAAGAGACCCATGATCATCAGTCCGCTCACCTCGTTCTGCTTGTCGGGCATGGCTGTGAGTGCCTGTGCGAAGCACATGGAGAACACGTTACTGTTGCCATAGCCAACAAGTGCAATGCCGATGTAGAGGAGAGTCTTCGTGTCGCCAACGCACATCAGGGCCATAGAGGCGGCCATCATGACGACCGAAATGATGAAGAAGGTTCTCGTCTTGAGCACTCGCAGGAAATAGGAGCCTGTGAGACAACCCACGGTACGGAAGATGAAGTAGAGAGATGTGGCAAAGCCAGCCTCGTCGAGTGTCATATTCGTGCGTTCCATCAGCAGCTTGGGAGCTGTGGTGTTCGTGCCTACGTCGATGCCCACATGACACATGATGCCAAGGAACGAGAGCAGCACTACAGGCACACCCAGCAGACGGAAGCAATTGACGAACTGCGTACCAATGGCAGGCTGTTTTTGGGTTGATGCCTCCTCACGGATAGGTGTAGACCAAAGCAGCAGGGTTGCAATCACGCTGACCACGAAATAGATGGCGAAAAGCACACGCCAGTCAAGTCCGAAAGTAGGAATGAGCGCCTTATAGCCCCAGCCGGCAATGAGTGGTGCCATGAACGAGGCGATGGCCTTCACGAACTGGCCGAACGTGAGTTGTGAAGCCAGGTTCTCACCACCGCTGACAAGTGCCATCAGCGGGTTGAGCGAGGTCTGCATGAGTGTGTTGCCTATGCCGAGGAGCGAGAAAGCCACCAGCATGAGAGGGAAACTGTTGCCAAAGACTGGCAGCAACAGTGCGAAAGCAGTCACTATCAAAGAAAGCAACACGGTCTGTTTCTTTCCAATCTTGTTCATCAGCACACTTGTCGGTACGCTGAAGATGAGGAACCAGAAGAACACCAGCGAGGGCAGTATGTTTGCAACCGTATCACTCAGGTCTTGCTCAGCCTTCACATAGTTTGAGGCAGTGCCCACCAAGTCGACGAAGCCCATGCAGAAGAAACTGAGCATCAGTGAAATGAGGGCGAGATTCTTGTTTTGACTCATAATTATTGTTCTATTTTAAGTCGTTATCGATTATTTGACATTTATCTCATAGATAGTAGCTTTGCCACCCTTAACCTTTATCATGTTGTATGGCTCAGACGGGAACACCAGATTGGTCATGACCATACGGCCCTCGCCTTCGAAAGCCTCGATAGAGCTACGGTCGATGAAGATGCGCAATTGTTTCATGGGACCAAAGGTGCTCGACTCTGTGACGCAGGGGAAAGCCTCGCTGAAGTTCACGCTGCCACTCTTGGTACGATTCATAGCAAACATCTGTTTCTTGGCATCATAGGTCATCACCACCTGATCGCCCTTGGCATTCTCCAAGGTCAGCTCCATCGTTCCTTTCACGTCAACGACAATCTCACAAGCTTCTGTTGGCATCTTCACCTTGTTGCCACGCAAAGCCTGCATCTCCTTCGACGGAACACTGGTCAGATAGGTCTCGCCATTGGCAACAACCAGACCTAAGTCGCGAGGAAGGCCATTGGCCGAGCGGAACTGCTTCGTAGGAACAGCACCGGCATACTGCCAGTTGCTCATCCAAGGCATAGCGACATAGCGACCTTCGGGTGCATTGTGGAAGGTGACAGTTGCATAATGATCCTTGCCATAGTCCATCCATTTGGTTTCCTTTGGCTCGTCTTCGCAAACGAACTTATGTCCGTCGAACTGGCCCACGAAATACTGTGTGGCACTGCCACCGAAGGGACCACCAGGGTTGATGTTGAGCAGCAACACCCATTTGGTGTCAGCCGACTTGGCAACAGGCAGAAGCAGCATGTCGGGACATTCCCATACACCGTCGTGATTGCCATATTCACGACCGAACGAGCTCTCAAACTTCCAGTCTTTCAGGTCCTTCGAGCTATAGAACTGCACTTCCTGACCTACAGCCAGCACAACAATCCAGCGCTGGGTCTTTTCGAACCAGAAAACTTTCGGGTCACGGAAATCGGGAGCATTGAAAGTAATCACGGGGTTGCCTGCATACTTCGTAAACGTCTTACCGCCGTCCTTGCTGTAAGCAATGCTCTGGGTCTGTGCAGCACCAGCCGACGTATACATGGCGATGACAGCATCCTTGCCGAAACCTGCGGTGTTGTTTTTGTCGACAATGGCACTTCCGGAGAAAATGGTACCCAGTCCGTCGGCCTCGATGGCTGTAGGCTGAGCCTCCCAGTGAATGAGGTCTGTCGATGTAGAGTGGCCCCATGTCATGTTTTCCCACTGCGATCCGTAGGGGTTCCACTGGTAATACAGATGCCATACACCATCTTTATAGAACATGCCATTGGGGTCGTTCATCCATCCGTACACCGGAGTGTGGTGGTAAAGCGGACGGAAGTGCTCACGATTAGCGGTGTCATACGTGTCGCTGTACTTCATCTCTCGCCAACAAGCAAAATCCTTGATGTTGCCTTTGGTGCGACGGTCACCGTGGAACACGACGTCAATCAGTTGTCCGCCCTTCACTTCCAGTGGCATGAAATAGTCCACCTTGTCGACTGCCAACTTCACGTTCAGGCGTTTCATCACCTCATTGCGGCTGTCCATAACAGCGATGGCTGCAATTTCTTCCTTTTCCTGTACCGGCAACAGCAAATACTTCTTGTTCTGTTGCAATCTGAGCATGGCATGGCTGTCACTCAAAATCATTTGGGCTCCTGCCCCCACGACTGTCATCATCATGACAATCAAACTGAAAAATTTCTTCATATTGTTTTGGGTCAATTAGTTGTATCATCCAAACGGTAATATTGCCGCAAAATTATTATATTCATTCCTTATTCTTTTTAAAATATGATGCAAACACTATCAAAATTCGTTCATTGCACGATTATTCACAGTAATGAACGATTTTTCCGTGCCGCGGAAACTGACTTATACTGATATAGGTAGACACATTTAATTGTTCATAAATGTGTCTACCTATATCAGTATAAGTCATTCTTTTCTACATAAATTCAAGAAACTATAGGTATCATTTCAAACAACTTTCCATCGATTGGAAAGCAAAGCACAATGGATGATTGCAGAAAGAAACTAAAAAAAACTATGGCATCTATTGATAAATGCAAATTTTTATATAAATTTGCAGGTGAAATATAATGAAATCAGTTTCAACCCATGCAAAAAAAGAAAGACTTACACCTTATTATATTTATAATAGGAGCCTTGCTGCTCTCTGCTTGCAGTGAAAGTGAGAAAAAATATCGCATCGGTGTATCGCAGTGCTCGGAAGACATCTGGCGTGAAAAGCAAAATTCCGAACTGCGCATGGCGGCTTATTTCCACGAAGATGTTGACTTGCACTTTGCGGCTGCCTACGACAGCGACGAGCGGCAAGTGCAACAGATTGACAGTCTGGTCAATCTCGGCATCGACCTATTGATTGTTGCGCCCAATCAGGTTTCCACCATCTCACCAGCCATCGATCGTGCATACGACAAGGGCATTCCCGTCATTGTTTTCGAGCGTAAAACCAGCTCGAAGAAATATACTGCCTTCATGGGAGCCGACAACCATGAGATGGGCAGTCTGATGGGCGATTACATCGTGGGACGACTGAAAGGACACGGCAAGGTGATGGAGGTGATGGGACTGAACGGTTCGTCGCCTGCCATCGAACGGCACAATGGTTTCCGCGAGACGGTAGGGCGCAACCCCGGACTGGAGATAGTGGCCACACTGCAAGGCGACTGGACCGAACCAACGGCATACGGCATTGTGAAGCAATGGCTACAGACACACAAGGACACACCCGTCGACCTGGTGTTCGGCATGAACGATCGCAGTGCAATGGGCGCACGCAAGGCTTTCATGGAGGCCATCGAGGACGGGAACACCCCACAGCTGCCACTGTTCTGCGGCATCGACGGACTGCCAGGTAAGCACGGCGGCATCCAACTGGTGCGCGACTCGCTACTGGCTGCATCCTATATCTATCCTACGCACGGCGACCAGCTGTTGCAATTGGCCATAGACATTCTCGACGGCAAGCCCTATGAGAAAGAGACGCGCCTGATGTCGGCACTCGTCACGCACGACAACGCCCGTGTGCTGCAGATGGAGAGCGAGGAGGTCATGCGACAGTCACAGTATCTGGAGCAACTGAACCAGCGCGTAAGCGGATATCTGCAGCAACTGGCCAACCAACGCACACTCACGCTCCTGGCGGTCGCCATGCTGCTCTTGCTCTTGCTCCTCATGGTGGGTGTCTATATGTATCAGAGACAACGCACACGCATCGGCAAAGAACGCAGACGACTGGAGCGCGAACAGCTGGACTTCTATGCACAGGTCAGTCATGAGCTGCGCACACCGCTCACACTCATCGAGGGACCACTGGCGCGATTAGCTGAGATGGACGACATGCGACAGATTGGCGACGAGTCGGCCAATCTCTTCGCTATCGTCAGGCGCAACACACACCAGCTGACGCAACTCATCAACAAGCTCTTGGAAGGCCCCGGGGATAATAGAACTGGCAGAAAAGAAGAGGGAAAAAAGAAACTGAGCGAGAAGAAGGCAACAGACAGCACCGCTAAGGCCGAGACAAGCCAGCCCAAGCTCTCCACACCTAATGCCCGGCAAAAAGAATTGATACTCATCGTTGACGACAACGCAGACATACGGGCCTACCTGCGCTCATTCCTGCAAGACCGCTACCGACTGTTAGAGGCAGAGGACGGCAAGAAAGGATGCGAACTTGCCCAAAACGAAGTACCCGATCTGATCGTGTCGGACGTGATGATGCCTGTGATGAACGGATTGCAGTTCTGCCAGAAGGTGAAAGAAGATGTGGTGACAAGCCATATCCCCGTCATCCTTCTCACCGCCAGAGCACTCAGCGCCCACCAGATAGAAGGCTACAAGAGCGGTGCCGATGCCTACATCACCAAGCCTTTTGCACCCGATGTGCTGCTGGCTCGCATCGAAAATCTCATTCACAGCCGAAAGGTTCTGAAGCAGTTGTTCACCAGCAACATGAGCACCACCGAACAAGCCCAGGCCACTACTATTTCTGTTCAGACTGCCCCCGCGGCCATTCCACCGCAGGAGAGTGCCTTCCTTGTGCGCTTCCGCAAGGTGGTCGAGACACAATTGTCCAACAGCGACCTGAGTGTCGAAGACATCGGCTCTGAGATGGGACTCAGTCGCGTGCAGCTCTATCGAAAGATAAAGGCACTGACGGGACAGACACCCGTAGAACAATTGCGTACCGCAAGGCTCATCAAAGGGCGCCAACTGCTGGAAACTACCGACAAGACCGTCGCCGAAGTGGCCTATTCCGTCGGTTTCACCGCTCCAAGCTACTTTGCCAAGTGCTTCAAGGACGAGTTTGGAGTGAGTCCCTCCGAGTTCGGAAAGAGAGAGTAGTTCAATAAACCGCAAATTGGTATCAACCTGACGGAGAGGTGGTGGTTTTCGCACGAAAGCCATCCCCTCTCCGCTGTTTGCGTCCTCGTAGGCTGCCATTCATGGCAGCAATCCTGTCCATCCAAATGACGACCGAACAGATGCCAGCATACGTATTTTGTCAAAATAATTCATAGAAAAAAGCACCTACGGAAAGTTGCATTCTAGGAGTGACCACAGGCTTATTCGAAAGACATGCCATACTATCGTGTTGTGATTAGTATTGAATCAAAGTGGGTTTGCAGCCATATCAAACTGAGATATGACTTGAATCAAAATGTAACGGATGATGAAACTCAGTTTGATATGACTGCAAACCCACTTTGATTCAATATCAATCTCAACGTGAAGGCCGTTGACGGACTCTCAGAGTTGGCCGAAACACGAATTTTTCAGAGCCAAAAACAGTTCCTTTTGCGAATAAAAAATTTACAACCTGCTGATTATCAGCAATATGCGCAGACCCCTCCAATACTCGCATATTTGCAAGCGACTTGGTGTTTGCTGAATTCCACGCGATTCTCAGAGGGGTCATTGTAAAAATAATTCATAATTGACGATAAAATAATTTAGCGTTACAATATATACTTCTTCGGAAAAAATTAATAACTTTGCAGCCAAAAGTAGAGACGCCACAATGCGACATCTCTACACAAACGACGAAATAATAAAAACGAAAGAAATAAAATAAAAAGATTTATGGAATCAAGACTTGTAATTTACAACACGCTGACACGACAGAAAGAGCGCTTCGAACCGCTGCATGCACCCAACGTTGGTATGTACGTTTGCGGACCGACGGTCTATGGCGACCCGCATCTGGGCCATGCCCGTCCGGCCATCAGCTTCGACCTCGTATTCCGCTACCTGAGACATCTGGGCTACAAGGTGCGCTACGTGCGCAACATTACCGACGTGGGCCATCTGGAGAACGATGCCGACGAGGGCGAAGACAAGATTGCAAAGAAGGCCAGACTGGAACAGCTGGAGCCTATGGAGATTGCTCAGTACTACACCAACCGCTACCACAAGGCGATGGATGCGCTGGGCGTGCTGCGCCCCTCTATCGAGCCGCACGCCACGGGCCACATCATTGAGCAGCAGCAGCTGGTCAAGCAGATCATGGACAATGGCTTTGCCTACGAGTCGAACGGCTCTATCTACTTTGACATCGAGGCTTACAACAAGCAGCACAAGTACGGCATACTGAGCGGTCGGTCGCTGGAGAACATCAAGGATGCCAGTCGCGAGCTGGACGGTGTGGGCGAGAAGCACAACCAGGCCGACTTTGCCCTGTGGAAGAAGGCACAGCCCGAGCACATCATGCGCTGGCCTTCGCCCTGGAGCGACGGCTTCCCCGGTTGGCACTGCGAGTGCACGGCTATGGGGCGCAAGTATCTGGGCGAGGAGTTCGACATCCACGGCGGCGGCATGGATCTCGTGTTCCCTCATCATGAGTGTGAGATAGCGCAGGCCGTGGCCTCGCAGGGTCACCCGATGGTGAAGTACTGGATGCACAACAACATGATTACCATCAACGGACAGAAGATGGGCAAGTCGCTGGGCAACTTCATCACGCTCGAACAGTTCTTCACCGGACAGCACGAGCTGCTGTCGAAGGCCTACGCGCCGATGGTCATCCGCTTCTTCATCCTCTCTGCCCACTATCGCGGCACGGTCGACTTCAGCGACGAGGCGCTGCAAGCTGCCGAAAAGGGACTGGACAAACTGATGTCTGCCGTCAGCGACCTGGACCGACTGGCTGAGATGCCTGCCTATCAGGACGGTTCGCAGCAGTGCGATGCCGAGACGGAGCGCATCGTGAAGGGACTTCGCCAGCGTTGCTATGATGCCATGAACGACGACCTGGCCACGCCGCAGGTGCTCAGTCATCTGTTTGAGGCCTGCACCGTGATCAACAAACTGACCGACCACAAGGCCACCATCTGCCCCGCCTGCCTGAAGGAGCTGCAAGAGACGATGCATCTCTTTGTCTTCGACCTGCTGGGCCTACAGCCTCAGAATGCCGGTGCCAACAATGCCGCACGCGAAGAGGCTTTCGGCAAGGTGGTCGACATGGTGCTTGACTTGCGTGCCAAGGCCAAGGCCGCCAAAGACTGGGCCACCAGCGACCAGATCCGCGATGCTCTCGCCAATGCCGGATTCGAGGTGAAAGACACGAAGGACGGAGCAACGTGGAAACTAAATAGGTAAAAGTGAAAAGTGAATAGTGAATAATTTGCTACCGCAGCTGTGGATTATGTAAAGCGAATCCGTTCGGTAGCAAATTATTCACTTTTCACTATTCACTTTCACCTTTCAAAAACACTGCTATTGTTTTTTTCTTGAAGTAATCATACGACATGAACATCAAGCCGTCGTATGCATTGTGCTTTCCCCATGAGTTCTTCATAATGAAAAACGGATTGCCTTCGGCATCGTGGGCCAGACCGACAATAGACATGCAATGGTCGTCGGTGGTGCTGCCGTCGATGAGCGACAAACGGGCCACACCGCGCTTCCAGTCGAAGCCACGTTCGGAGATGTCGCCCTCCCAGCACACACCATGATGATTGCGCACGGCACGTTCGGTGATGCTAAGCAGCGAGTCGGGCGACACGTTCCACAGTTCGTTTCGCTCCCAGTTGTCCTTCAGATCGGGTACGAACGGCGCATCGTATGGATATTTATCGCTTGTGCCAAGACCGATGTATTCGTTGGGCGCACACACGCTGTGGGCAAACTCCAGCGGTGTGTACCGAGCACCGAGCATGAAGGCAAAACGAGGCAGGATGTCGTCGGTGCTCATCATGGCATCGTAAGGCACGACACCGTAGCACTGAATCAGATTGATGAGAGTCATGCCCATGCCCCGTTTCGACTTCGGCGCCCTGCTGTCGCGCTCCATCATCCGTTCCACCCAGGCCACTGAGAGGTGAACCGAGTCGCCCTGCATGATGTGTTCGGTCTCGATGGCGGCCAGCATGGCGTATGCCCAGCACAGCTGCGACTTGCCCTGATTCTTCACGGGAGTGTAACCGTTCAGCACATCGATGACAAACGGCTCAGGCTGTTCGTCACACGAGAGTAATAATAATGGTAATAGGAAAAGCAACAGGCGCTTCATGACACTTGAGCCGCTGGGGCGACGTTCTCTTGTGGGGCGACAGACTGGGCCGATGCCGTCGACTTCAGATAGCGCTGCACGTCGTTCTGCAGTCGTCGGAATTGTTCACTGAACATATAGCCCGTATTCTTTTTCAGCATTGTCTTGATGTCTTGCCGCGAGTTTTCGTAGCACGACATCTCGTTGCGCTTCTGCGTGCGATGCGCAAGCGACATGTTGATCTCGGCCTGTCGCTCCTGCCGGAGCTGACTGCACACCTTATTCAAGATGGGCGCTGCAACCGTGTCGAACAAGTGGTGACCCTGTATGTAGAGATAGGTCGTCTGGGGAGTCACGCCCAGTTCTATCAGCTCGTCCTTCAGTTTCAGATAGTTCTCTTTGTTGCCGGGAAACATGCGCTGCAACTCGCGCACCTTGGTCATCGCCTTTCGGCGCACATTCTGTATAGAGTTTTCGGGATGCTGTACTGTGAAGCCGCCCGGATCGCAGATACGGTTGAAGTCGGTGAGCGAGAAGCGGATGTAGTTGCCCGACCGATAGGCCCACACCGACCACACGAACAGGGGGAAGATGGCCTCGCTGTACTGCCGGAAAAAGGCTTGGAAGTCAAAGATGCGATGGTCATTGAGCGTGACGGCCACGCAGACATCATGCAGCGAAGGGGCGTAGCACTGGAAGTTCTCAATGGCATAGACGTAGGTGTGGAACACATAGGGACTGTTCAGAATCTTGCTCGAACTGGGCGAAGCACCTTGCATCAGGTAGTCGTAGTCGGCATCGACGCAGGCAATCATGTCGGGGCCTGTCTGCCCGTCGATAAAGTTCATGAGCACCGATTTCTTGCCGCGCACCAGTGTCTGCTTCGAGGGCAGCATCACCTCGAAATAACGCTTGTCGTTCTCAAAGGGACCCAGCACCGTCCGCCAGAAGTAGATGTCGTCGTAGCTCTCGACGTAGGCCACGATTCTACGCCGAGCCTGCTTCGACTTCAGGGCATTGGCCGCTTTGAAGTACTGGCTATTGATGTTGTCTTTCAGTCGTGTGCTCATACGTGCTATACCGTTATGTCGCTCACCTCCGTCACGCTCTCCATCCATCCGTTCATCACCACTGCAGGCGAATGGGTGGTCAGGATGATCTGCACGTGTGGGTTCAGCTCGCAAATCAGGTCGATGAGCCGTTTCTGCCACTCTATGTGCAGGCTCACTTCCGGCTCGTCCATGAACAGCACGTAGGGCTGATTGTCCTCCACCAGCACGGTGAGCAGGATGATGAGCATCTGCTTCTCACCACTGCTGAGCTGATAGGGCATGAGTTGCTCGCCAATCTGTGTGAAGCGAATCTCATTTTCCGTGCGGACGATGCGCTTGCCCGTCTCGGCAAAAAGCTCATCGAGCATGTCCTGAAAGCGCTTCTTGCGCTGCGACAGCTGTTGCGCTGCATCCATGTTGCCGGCCTGCAGCTGCTCAATGATGCGGTTGCCCACGTTCACCTGATAGTCCAGATACTTGCGCTGCAGGTGATACAACTGAATGTCGAGCAGCGAACCGCCTGCGATTCCGCTGAGAGCCGTGAGTGCCTGGCGCATGGAGCTGTCTCCGTCGGTCAGCACCGTGGTCAGGTTGCTGTCCAGCGAGCGGATGAGGTCGTAGCGAATCCAGCGGGCATCGGCTGGCTCCACCTCGATGCGGACGCCTTTCAGCATGTGACTGGGAAACTCGCCGCCAGCCGACAGTCCTTTCACGACCTTGTTCAGAATGGTGCTCTTGCCCACACCATTCACACCGCTGAGGATGTTCACCTTCGGATTCAGGTTCCACACGATGTGCTTCATGCCGCTCCACAGCGATTCAATCTCTATTTTCTTGATATAGTCAGCAAACTTCTGCATAGGCCTAATAGATTATTTGCATGCAAATATAGATATTTTTTTCGGGATGACAAATTCAAATTACAAAAAATTTTGGCCAGAATCACAAAAGGATCCTGGCCAAAAAGGCATTGCGGTTATAGGGAGCCAATGGGGCTTATGCCTGCTGCCTGTCTTGCTCAATCAGCGCCAACAGACGATCGACGGCCTCGGCCTCGGGGATGTTCTTCTCAATACACTCCTTCTTTCTGTAGAGCGAAATCTTGCCGCGCCCTGCACCCACATAGCCATAGTCGGCATCGGCCATCTCGCCGGGACCGTTGACGATGCAGCCCATGATGCCGATCTTCAGTCCCACCAGATGGCTTGTTGCCGCCTTGATGCGGTGGATGGTGTCTTGCAGGTTGTAGAGCGTGCGCCCACAGCCCGGACAAGAGATGTATTCGGTCTTGGTGAACTTGATGCGTGCTGCCTGCAGGATGCGGTCGGCCAGCTCCTCGCGCATCTCCGGAGGCGTCATGGCAAACGTGTCATGATCGTCGATGATGCACAGTTTGCTGGCTTTATGGTCGATGAGCAATGCGCCCACTGCCATTGCCGACTTCAGCTGGAAGGACTGCCAGTCGGGGTCGTCGAGCCTCAAGTAGATGGTGTCGTTCTTGATGCTGGCCTCAGCCTGCGCCCTCAGTTGCACGCATTCCTCGATGGATTCGACCATTTTCCGCGCCACAGGTATCTCACACTCAGGTTCCTCGGAGAGCGAGACACGGATGGTGTCGCCTATGCCTTCGGTGAGCAACGCGCCGATGCCCACGGCACTCTTGATGCGCCCGTCCTCGCCTTCGCCGGCCTCGGTCACGCCCAGGTGCAGCGGATAGTGCATGTCCTCCTTGTCCATAGCCTGAACCAGCAGGCGCACCGACTGCACCATGACCACCGTGTTGGAAGCCTTGATAGAGATGACCACATCGTTGAAATCATGCTTTTTGAAGATTCGCAGGAACTCCATGCAGCTCTCCACGATGCCCGCAGGGGTGTCGCCGTAGCGCGACATGATGCGGTCGCTGAGCGAACCGTGGTTCACACCGATGCGCACGGCAGTGTGGTGCTCGCGACAAATCTGGATGAAGGGCAGCAACCGCTCTTCAATCTTCCGCAGCTCGGCCTCATACTCCTCATCAGTGTACTCCAACTGCTTGAACGTGCGTGCCGGGTCGACATAGTTGCCGGGGTTGATGCGCACCTTCTCGCAGTACAGTGCTGCCACATCGGCCACATGGGCATTGAAGTGAACGTCGGCCACGAGCGGAGCCGTATAGCCGTCGGCGCGGAGTCGAGCCGAAATGTTCTTCATGTTCTCTGCCTCGCGAACGCCCTGTGTGGTGAGCCTGACCAGCTCGCCTCCGGCATCAATGATGCGCTCAGCCTGCAGCACGCAAGCCTCCGTATCGTTGGTGTCGGTGGTGTTCATCGACTGAATGCGGATGGGGTTGTCGCCACCGATGGCAATATTGCCCACGTGGGTCACGCTGGTAGCACGGCGCTTGTATCTAATAACATCACTCATAAGCTGTACTTAATTGGTCTTAAACTGGAATTTCACTTCTGCCAGGTCGCGGTTGGCCTTTTCAATCTTCTCCTTCAGTCCACTCTTGTAGGCAGCCAGGCGTCCGGCCAGTGCCTCGTCGGCCAGTGCCAACATCTCAACGGCCAGGATGGCAGCATTCTGTGCTCCGTTGACCCCCACCGTAGCCACAGGAATGCCCGGCGGCATCTGAATGATGCTAAGCATGGCATCGAGCCCATCGAGCATGCCCTTGATGGGTACACCGATGACGGGCAGCGTGGTCGATGCTGCAATCACGCCCGGCAAGGCAGCCGCCATGCCGGCTCCGGCAATGATGACCTTCAGTCCGCGGTCCTTGGCTGTACGGGCAAACTCCTCGACGGCTTCGGGTGTGCGATGCGCCGAGAGGGCATTGACTTCAAACGGCACCTGCATCTCGTCGAGCAACTTGCAGGCTTTCTCCATAACGGGCAGGTCGCTCGTGCTGCCCATGATGATACTTACTTGTGGATTCATAAACCTTAATATATTATATTCAATTCAAGTAGCTATGTATTTATATAAAAAACATGGGATGAACTCTTTTGTTCAGACGAGAAAACGTCCCAACTATTTTTTAGCCATCATTTATTATTTAACTGAAGTAAATGCTAATAGAGATAGAGGATGCCTATCGACGCACAGAAGAAGCCCACGCCGAAGCCGGCCACGACCTGCGCCAACGAGTGCTGACGCAGAATCATGCGGGCGGAGCCCATGATGCCGGCCACCACCAGCACCAAGCAAAACCACCAGACGGGGTTGAAGACGAAAATCACGGAGAAGGCAAACAAGGCGCCTGCCACACCGCCGATGGCTGCCGTATGGGTGGAAATCTTCCACCACACATTGATGATGGCACAGACGATCTGCACCAGCAGGGCGGCCATGAGAATGCTGCTCACGAAGTGGAACACGTTCATCGACTTCAGCAGCCAGACGCACGACAGATAGCACAGGATGGAGATGACGTAAGGCACCATGCGACGCTCGCGATAGCCCACTTCGATGAGGTTCCACCCCTGATGCTTTCGATAGAAGTGAATGATGTAGGTGGGCAACAGGATGGTGAAGAGATAGACGATGGCGATAATCTCCAGTCGGTAGACGACGGGCAGAAGGGCCAGATAGCTGAACGTGAACAAGATGATGAGCCCCATCAACGGGAGGTAGAAGGGCGTGAACAGCATGCTCACGATGCGTGCCATATAGATAATGTTTTTTTCGCGTGACATCTTTTGTCTTTTAGGTAGTGTCTTTATTGTCGGTCAGGGTCGGCGCAGTCGGGCAATGGGAATGCCCAGCTGGTCACGGTATTTGGCCACGGTGCGCCGCGCCACGGGATAGCCTCTCTTCTTGAGCATGTCGCTCAGCGCGTCGTCGCTCAACGGCTTCTTCTTGTCTTCGGCATCGATAATCTCGCGCAGGGCGGCCTTGATCTCGCGGGTGGAGAGCTCTTCGCCGCTCTCAGTCACGAAGCCGTCGCTGAAGAAAAACTTCAGGGGGAAGACACCCCAGCGGGTGAGCACGTACTTGGAGTTCGACACACGCGAGATAGTCGAAAGGTCGAGCCCCGTCTTGGCGGCCACGTCCTTGAGAATCATGGGCCGGAGCGAAGCCTCGTCGCCGTCTTCGAAGAATCGGTGCTGCCACTGTATGATGGCCTTCATCGTTACGGTGAGGGTGCGCCTGCGGGTGCGCACGGCCTCGATGAAGCTCTGTGCGGCATCCACCTTCTGCTTGGTGTAGAGCAGTGCCTCCTTCATCTGTCGGCTCAGCCCTTCCTTGTTCTGCTGATAGTCTTTCAGCAGGTTGGCAAACGACTGCGACACCTGCAACTGTGGCAGTTCGCCGTTGTTCAGCGTGAAGGTCACGGTGCCGTCGTCCTGCGTGTCGACGATGAAATCGGGTGTTATCTGCTGCATGGAGCGCCCTATGGCCTCGCCCATCGACGCGCCCGGCTTCGGGTTCAGTCGGCGCAGCTCTTTCTGCAAGACCTCCACCTGCGTGTCGTTCAGGCTCATGGCCGTGCGTATGCGGTCCCAGTGTTTTTTGGTAAACTCGTCGAAGTGATGGCGAATCACCTCGTCCATCAGTTCCTTCAGTCGCGAGTCGTCGCGCCGTGCAATTTGTAGCAACAGGCACTCCTGCAACGAGCGTGCGCCGATGCCGGCAGGGTCGAACTCCTGCAGTATCGCCAGAATTCTGCCGATTTCATCAGTGGTTGTCTCCACGTTATGATAGACGGCCAGTTCCTCGCTGAGACTGTCCAGGTCTTTGCGCAAGAGTCCGTCGTCGTCGAGCGAACCGATGAGATATTCCATGATGTAGCGTTCGCGCTCAGTCAGCTCCGTCTCGTTCATCTGTTGTGTCACCATGTCGTAGAACGAGAGCGAATCGCCGTAGACCATCTCCTCGCGCTCCTCGTCGGCAGCCATGCCGCCATGATAGACGGGCAGATCTTCGTCGTCGCGCCCAATGTTCTCCAGCGCGGCATCGAGTGCGTCGCTGCGCTCCTCGCGCTCGCGCTCTTTGTCGTAGTCGGCAGTGTCGTCGGTGCCATCGCTGTTGTCGGCATAGTCGTCGTGTTCGGCAGCCGTGGGCCACTCCTCATCCGACGAGGTCTCCAGGGCCGGGTTGTCGTGCATTTCGGTCTCTATGCGCTCCATCAGCTGCGTGATGGGCAGTTCGACGAGCTGTGCCTGCAGAAGCTGCTGCGCCGAAATGCTCTGCTGCAACTTCTGTTCGAGTTTCTGTTCTTGTACCTGATTCTGTGCCATATAGCTTGTCAGCCTAAGGAGTCGTAGAATGCCCTCAGTTCCTTGGCAAATTCAGCCAAGTGCTCCAGGTCGTCGTTGCCAAAGCGCTGCCATATCTCCTGACAGGGCAGCAACAGCGGACTGAGCGATATTTCTTTTCGGTTCAAATAAGGGTCGATGAGTTGGTAGAGGTCGAGCACGCTGACCACCATACTGGGTTCAACCTTGAGCAGCTTGGCCATCTCTTTCACCTCGGGGGTTTCGCTGACCATCGTGATGGGTGTCAGGCGGAAATAGAGGTCGAGAATCAGAATCAGACTGACGGGTGTCAGACTGGGTTCTTCGTCAAGCGGACGGAAATCGCGCTCGAAGGTCTCAACGAGGTCGACCCCTTCGTAGAAAGCGTCGGCATAGCCAAAGCCTCGCATCTCGCGCCAGAGGCTGACGGCCCGCTTCAGCCGTTCGGGACTGCCGGAGTAGGTCTGCCAGAAGTGCTCAATGCGTGGTGTGCTGAGCTTCGCAATCTGCTGCATGCGGTGAGCCAGAGCCGGCGGTGCCACGTGCAGCTCAAGACTAAGCTCTACCATTTCGCGACAATAGGTGGCCTTCACGCCCACGGGCTTTTTGAGATACAACTGCATCACAGGCAACCAATAATCATCCTGCCAAACTGTGTTCTTTGCCATATCATCATCTATTTAATGTGCAAAGGTAACAAAAATCGCCGATACAACAATATGTTTTTCGCGGAAAAGCGCAACACCGCAATTTTTTCGTACTGTACCATATTACTTTGCACAAGAGAATTATACTAATTTCTGGCTATATCTTTTAAAGGTGATAAAATAAGTTGAGACAAATTCGTTTGTTCAGACGATAAATCGTCCTAAGCTATTATTCACCGTTACTTTGTCAAAATAATTCATAGAAAAAAGGTACTTCTGAAAGTAGCATTCTAGAACAGGGACGCAGCAGCCAGCGCACCATGCCAATGCCATCGTTTTGAGATTGATATTGAATCAAAGTGGGTTTACAGCCATATCAAACTGAGTTTTAGCATCCGTTACATTCTGTTCCAAGTCACATCTCAGTTTGATATGGTTGTAAACCCACTTTGATTCAATACTAATCACAGAGCGAATGCGGTTGAAACTGTCCGAAAGGAGAAGTCTTTGCAAACAAAAACAGTCCTTTTTGCGAAACAAAATTTCGCAACACACTGTAAATCAACAACATGCACAACCCCTCTCAATACTCGCATATTTGCAGGCGACTTAGAGTTTAGTGAATTCCATGCGATTCTCAGAGGGGTCATTGTCAAAATAATTCATATTTTTCAGGATGATTTTTTCTAAACTATTCCAACCGCACGAAAAAATTTTGTCGGAAAGAAATCATTACAAATTAATAAAAATTATTCCATAAAAACAGACAATGCTTTTGTGTTTCTCACTTTTTTTGTATCTTTGCAACATAATTATTCTGTTTACGTTCAGTGTCGTCGGCACAAGGTCAAATACCAGACAATAAAAGATACTCTTTCTATGAAAAAACTGCTTTTCAGCACACTATTGCTGT
>CACXXD010000015.1 GCA_902771445.1 uncultured Prevotellaceae bacterium | reverse complement strand
GACAGAAGAGTGCACATCCCTGGCAGCTAAAGAATAAACAAACTTGTTTCCAACCTGAAGTGCCACAGATCGTAGCACCTGACGGAGTAGGACAGGAGACACCCGTTTCTTATATTTGTTGAAATCGTCTTCGTATGTCTGAATGATGTCTGTGTGGACATGTGACACCTCGAATTAGGAGTGGTTTACAACGTGGAGAATCTTTCCATTCAATTAGTTGTTTGTCTATATGTCTTTTGTAATATGCCATATCATCCCTTTTTTATGCTTTGTGGGTGCAAAGTTATAAATATATTCCAAAAGTAGGGGCAAAAAACACGAGAAATCATCTAAAATACACTCCGAAACCAAAAGTTTGGGCAAAAAAGGAGTCGTTTTGTCTAAAAGAAGGGGCAAAACAAAATAATTTAGGCTAAATGGTGATGCCTTCTTGCCAAGACCGTGAAATGGTTTAGGATAGATCATGACATGATGTAGCCTAAATCGCTGAATGATTTAGCCTAAAACCTGCGACGAAACAGCCAAGAACGTGCCGTGAAACATTTACCAATGCCGCGCGAAGCTCCTGTTACCAATGCGTATTTCACTTTTCAAGATTTTTTAAAAACCAACAAAGAAGTCCATTCATACAAACGGACTTCCTGCTGGAATGTTTATTAATATTTTTCGTTATAGTCTCTTCTCGGAACATGTAGCCATTTAAAACGGTGCAAAGTAACGAAAAAAAACACAATTCATAGCAATTGGCCTGAAAAAATAACGAAAAAAAGTTAGAACTACACTTTTTACGGTTGAATCACTTATTTTGCATTCTGCGCTTTCTTAAACTGTTTCAGCACATCGCACCGTGACACGTAAGCACTCGTGGCCGACGGATGCTGACGCTCAAAGTCGACCACGGCCTGCAAGGCACGATACTGATGGGTCTCCGGGTGCGGCACATTGACAAAATCAGCCTTTTTATCGTTCCATTCCTGCGTAAACCAGCTGTCCATTGGCAGGAAGGCCTGTGCAAAGAGCACTTTTTCCTTCCATTTCAGATCACTGAGCGACTCGGCCACGGTCAGCAGCTCCGATGCTTTCCGCAGCATGTCGAGCTCATCAGTGCGCACGGTGTCGCCATAGCCCACACCATAGCGCGACAGATACCACGCATCACCAGCGTAGGATGCCTGCGTGTAGCGCACGGCCAGGTCGTAGGCACGCTTGGCCTTGGCCGTCGGTTCCATCGCGCCGAAGCCTTGTTCCAGCTGTTGCATCTCACGCACGAACTCCAGTTTTTGATGGTGGGTGGTCTTGGCCGTACCAGGCATCTGCAGCTCGCTCTTGATGCGCTGGCGCTTCATCCACGGTTCCACGCGGAAATCACGACGTGCCATGAAGGGAACAATATTCATCGTGTTCACGAAGTCGAGCGACACCTTCGACAGGTATTTCTCAGCATTGGCCCACTGGCCCAGTCGCAGATACTTGGTGCCAATCACCTCGTTCAGGAATTCCGCATCGGTGTCGACACGGGCCAACAGCCATTTATCGAGGGCCGACGACGGCTTCTTCTGCACGAAGCCAAGATAGCCAATCAACTGATCGACAGGGCTATGGTCGATCTTATAGAAATACTCCGTGGAGTAGTTCGCATTCCAGTCCATGTCCGATAACTCCTGCCGCTCCTTATAGAACATCATGGGCAGATGGTCGTTGACGGCCAGGAAAGCAACAGCCTCATGATGCCGACCAGCCTTGTCGTAGTTGTCGACGAGCACCTGATGGACCAGACGGTCGTAGGCCTGCGTATAGTGGTTCTCATAGAAGCTGTCAGTACCGCGCTCTTCGCGTGCCTTTGCTTCGAGCCACTCCAGTTCGGTGGCCAGGAAATCGTCGAGTTTCTTGTCTACTTTGCTCTGACTGGCCTCGATGAACAGGCGCAAAACACGCGCATTGTCCTTCACGCGGGGCAGTCCTTCCATGTCGACCGCCTTGCGAATACTCTTCAGTGCCGTCTGCTTGTTGTCGAAGAGATATTGCAGCCAAGCTTCCAGCGACTTCCAGAGCGCCGGATTCTTCGTCTTGCCCTCGTTCACCACCTGAGCCGCAAAGTTGCTCATCTGCATGGCCTCGGCCTTCTTGATGTCGCGCACGAACAGCTTGCCTTCGAAATTATCGTCCGACTGAGCATCGATGGCCTCCTGCGCATTGTTGGCAAAGTCCTGCAAGAGGAACGGCAGCGCAGCTGAGTTGGGGTTGCGCTGATACTCCTGACGGATGGCCTCGAACGATCGTCTCTTATAATAATAGGTATATAGGCTTGAAATATCACCCTGTTCTGCGTAAATCTGCGTGGCCTCATCTGTACGCCCTGTCTTCAGCAATGCCCCGGCATAAATGTTACGCATCATGTCGCGGTACACCGTATTAATATATTTAGAGGCGGTCTGTTCCCAGAACTTTACGTTGGTCTGGTGCTGTCCGAGCACCATGTTGCAGCGCATGTAGAGCAGGGCGAACTGCGAACGCAGCCGGGTGTTGGTCTTCGAGAAGGCAAACTGCCTGATGCCCGTCAGTGTCTGCCTACGCACCTGCAATTGCTTCTTTGTGGGGTAGTTCCACGTATCTCGCATCTCCGATGAAATCTTCAGATATTTGTCCAGTTGATTGATGTAGCTGACCATCAAGGCATCGTTCTTGGAACGTGCAATTTTCCTCATTTCATCGGCATCGAACCAGTGGATGTCTTGCCTTCCGGCATAGGCACACCAGTTGTCCATCGTGAGCGAAAGGGCGGTGTCGCTCCAGTCGGTCCGTCCCACTGTGCTGAAAAGATAATAGTTGTGTGTGCCAGGAATGGCGCATGCCAACAGGTCTGTGGCCATCATGGCCAGCAGACTAATGATGATAAATCGTCTCATATTGAGTAGGTGTATAGCGTTTAATGTTTTCTGTGTCTAAATGATAGGTCAGAATGAGCTGACGCAGATCGCTGCGCTCGGCCTCGACAAGCTGTTTCGTGCGCAAGATGTCATCGTATTCGGCCACGTGCTCGATGAAAGCACCATGAATGTCGCGCTGCCAGAGGAACACGGGATAGGCGGCACCCATCGGGAGGGCATAGCCCCTAAGATAGCGCAGATAGGGCTGCACATCACGGATGTCAAGAATGGGGTTGCGCTCGGCATAGCGTGCGGGATCGCCTGTGTTGTAGAGCATCAGCACACCGTAGTCGGCTGGCGGTGCAGGCATGGAGAGCTGATGCAAGCGAATCGTGACTGAGAGGGCAAGACCACGTTGACGGGCCTCACGGCGCACTTCATCGAGAAAGCGATAATAGAGCGTACGGTTGCGAGCCGTATAGTCGCAGTCTATCTGCAGTTCACGCACATGGAGTATGTCGTGGGTCTCGTTCATCTGCAAAATGCGCTCTACAATCAGGCGAGCCAGCCCTACCTCATTGCTGTTCTTTCTCGTGCGCTCCAGCTGTGCCTCCTGCATGCAGTCATTCATAATAAATACAGTAGGAACGATTTCGATGGAATCGGGCATTTCCGAAGCAAATGAGATGGTTGCGTTAGGCATAGGCCCCTGTTCTGCATCGAGCACCACATCGAAATAGCGGCAATAAATGCGACGTATGTTGTTACTGACGAGGAAAGCCTGCTCTGTGCTGTCGAGCGTGAACACGGTGCGCCAATAGTAGACCGCATTCATCGGCTCCGTAATGGGCGACGATGAAGGCTGAACGCAACTGGCACAGCACAGCACGCATGCGATGAGACAAAGTAGTGCTTTTTTCATCAATAGTTTATTTAAAACAAATTGCAAAAGTAGGAATAATTCCTTAGAATGCCAAATAAATCAAGTTAGTAATCGTGAAAAAAGCTCATTGATCAAAAATTATGTAATGATAAAAAAATAACTTGGGACGATTTCATCCCAATTAATCCCAACCGCAGGCCGAATTTTTCTGGAAATAATTTCTTCTAATTTGTAATAATTTCTTTCCGACAAAATTTTTCGCGAGAAAAATTTTCAATCGCAGGTCAAAAAAATTACGTAAATTACGGTAATTTCTATCCTTAAAAAAAATATGTATTTTTTTGACAAACACCCCTCTGAGAATCGCATGGAATTCACCAAACCTAAAGTCGCTTGCAAATATGCGAGTATTGAGAGGGGCTGCGTATATTCCTGATTCACAGTGCATTGCAAAATTCAGCTTCGCAAAAAGAACACTTCTTACCATCAGGAGATTCGCCTTTCGAACAACTCCGAATAGCATTCGCCTGTGATTAGTATTGAATCATGGTGGGTTTGCAGGCATATCAAACTGAGATGTGACTTGGAACAGAATGTAACGGATGCTAAAACTCAGTTTGATATGGCTGTAAAGCCACTTTGATTCAATATCTATCACAAAACAATGGCTCTGGCATGTCGGAATGGCTGGTGTGTCCCGATTCTAGAATGCTACTTTCTGAAGGTGCATTTTTCTATGAATTTTCTTTACAAAATATAGTGAGAACAGGGTGACTTGTGATGCAAGCGGAAGCGTAAAAGGATTATTACCGCTTAAACCACCAACCGCCTCAACAACCAGGCATAGACCACCTCAACAATCAAGCAGAAGACATCGAACAAATGGACATACAAGACATTTGTATAGATTTCGAAAATGGCTAAAAGGATGAGAGACAACACCTGCAAAACAAGAATGCGAGATGCCATCACCACACCAAGCCAGTAAAGCCCACCACGATACCAGAAACAAAGCAAGGCGCCCAAAGGCAGATAGGCCAACGACAACAAAGAGGACGAAATGAGGTCGAGTGTTTCGGCTCTTGGGCCAAGGCTGGTGGTGAGGGAACCTAAAAGATTGAGGGCTATGCAAAGCCACCACAGCCTTGTCAGCGGCTGATAGAGCGAAGCCATGCCGCGCATCACTGCAAAATAGAGCACCACCATGCCGACATCGCGCAAGAGGGCAACCAGTATGGGTACACGCGTGTAAAGATAGGAAAAAAGGCCGATGTTTGTCAACGAGTTAATGGCCGACAACAACATGAGGCCAAACGAAACCTCAATCAGCCATCGCGGCAGTCGACTGTCCAGCTTGTCGACCCGCAATCTTCTGTAGTCATTATTTCTATCCATAATCTGTTAAAAACAGCCAAACGTTCAAGATGCAATGCGAAGCTAAGAATCACTCATGAAACTTTCATGAAGAAAACTTCAATAATAAATAACCACTAAAGACAGCAATTATTATAAAAAATGAGTTTCAAAGAAAACAATTTATCCTACGAAATAAGCAAATAATCCTTATCGGCTATCAAAACGGCGATTTGGCCAACATAAAAAATCAAAAATTTTTGGAAGAATTCCCCAAATTCAAAAAAAATTATTTAACTTCGCAGAAAAATACAACGTAAATGTTAGGAGTAACACCCCAACAGCTAATTGTATGGCTGATCATAGTCGTTGTAGTTGCCCTGATTATCGCGTTAGTTATTGTTCTAAGACTCGCCTCGACGATTGTTGACAATAACCACCGCCTTACAAGAGAGGTAAACGAAGCCAACAGAGCTAAACAAAAAGCCGAGGAAGAGTTGCGACGAAGGAGCGACCCTACAACAGGCGCAGCTGAAGAACCGATGAAACCGACCATTAAAAAACTTCAGCAAGAAGCTTATACACTACGGGAAAGGCCAGAGATGACAAATGCCGAGCTGATGGCATGGATAGACAAGCAGATGGACGAACAGCTGCTGTTTACCAAGCAGGACTTGGACCTGAAGTCACTCTCGCAGGCACTGAACCTGACACAGCGGTGCATCGTACAGGTGCTGAAGACACAAGCAACGTTTGTGCCTGCCACGCTGAACGAGTATCTGACCAACAAGCGACTGGCCTATGCCTGCAAGCTGTTGGTAGAAGAGCCCAACTGGACGGTTGACGCCATAGCCCACGAAGCGGGCTTCTCGGCACGCAAGACCTTCCAGACGCAGTTTAAGGATCGATTTGGCCTGACACCAACGGACTATAAGACAAAGAGACTGCAAGCAGAACGACAAGGCCTGCAGGCCACACAGACATAGCCAACACAAGGATGGATTGCGATAATTCGTCTGACAACTAGAATAAGGAAACTAAAATTTCATTATTTTTGATTTAGCTATAAGGTGAAAACACATTAACAGTATTTCAGGAAACGAACGTTGCCGCACCCTGCCCTATTAGGGTCAGGAGCGGCAACGCAAGTTTTTTCCACAAAAATCTTCGATTCCATCGACTACAGCAGTGCCGGCAACTCATGCAGTCGGGTGCTGTTTGACCCCTTGACAAGAATGGTATAGCCAGCGGGATGCTCGGCTGCTATGGCAGCCTTTACTTCGTCCACATCCTTGAACTTGCGATACGGACTGTTGGTATGCGCAAACTCGCCGCCCACCAACCACACAAGGTCTATGCCCGACTCGCCAATGAGGTCGACGATGCGCTGGTGCTCTTCGGCACTGGCGGCTCCAAGCTCGCGCATGTCGCCTAAGATGGCCATCTTACGGGGAGCCTCCACCATGCGGAAATTCTGCAAAGCGGCCTCCATGCTCGATGGATTGGCATTATATGCATCGACAATCAGGCGGTTGCCTTCGGTGACGAGCAACTGCGAACGGCTGTTCGTGGGCTTGTAGGTCTCCAGCGCATGACAGATGGCCTTGCGGTCTACCTCGAAGTTGACACCCACGGCCACGGCAGCAAGCAGATTGTCAAGGTTGTAGGCACCAATCAACTGTGTCTGCACCTTATGCCACTTCTGCGAGGCCCCTGCCTGCTCCAGCTCGTCGAGCGACTTGCGCCAGCGGAACTTCAGCAACGGGTTGCACTCCACCACCTCGCCGCTGATGCAGAAGAACTGCTTCTCGGGGTCGGAAGAATAGGGCGTCACCCAGAGCGAGTCTTCGTCCTGTATCTGGTCGGTCAGGAACTCGTTGTCGGCATCGAGGAAGATATGACCGTCGGGGCGCGTGCGCAGGAAGTCGTAAAGCTCGCACTTCGTCTTGATGACCCCCTCGAAGGAGCCAAAGCCCTGCAAATGAGCCCGTCCCACGTTGGTAATCAGTCCGCAGGTAGGCTCGGCAGTCTCAGCCAGTGTCTTGATGTCGCCGGGGTGACTGGCCCCCATCTCAATGATGGCAATCTCGTGCTCCGAAGTCAGTCGGAACAGGGTCTTGGGTACCCCCACATCGTTGTTGAAGTTGCCTTCCGTGGCCAGCACGTTGTACTTCTCGGAGAGAACGGCACGAATCAGTTCCTTCGTCGTGGTCTTGCCGTTGGTTCCGGTAATGGCAATCACAGGAATATCAAACTGTCGGCGATGCTCGCGTGCCAAGTATTTGTAGGTCAGCAGACAGTCGTCGACAAGGATGTAGCCGCCCTTAAAGCCGGAAACAGCACACGAAGGCTTGTGGTCTTTCCGCAAATCGAGGACGGGATAGCCCCCAGGCCACTCGTTTTGCACCGGAGCAAGCTCGCGGTCGACGATGGCATAGGTGCAGCCATCCTTCAGGGTCTGGGCCGCAAACGAGTTGCCGTCAAACGAGGCACCTTTCAAGGCAAGGAAAGTGCTGCCCTTGGCACACTTACGACTATCTGTAGTGATTGCCTCTGCCGCACTGCCAGGATAGGCAGAGACAATGAGGCGGTAGAGTTCTTTAGTATCCATAAGAATAAAGGTATAAGAAAAAAGCCTCCCTCAGTCGGGGGAGGCTGAACTGTGTTTATACAAAACTGATGACGCCTTGCTGCATATCAGCGGCCTGCTGCTCAGCGGGACGAGTCTTGTCGACGCGCTCTACAGGCTGGCCGATGCTCTCAAGAATCTCGCGTGTGCGCTTATAGGTCGGTGTCTGCTCTACTGCCGAGATAATATCGTCGTTGTCGAGATCCTCCGGGCGATAGATATAGATGTTGGGACGACGCTTTACGCGACGGCTGGTGTTGTCGCCGCCATAGAACTTCTCGCGACGATCCATGTTGCGAGCCTCGCGCTCCTGCTCCTCGGCCAGTTTCGTGGCATCTTCACGCGAGAGCTTGGTGAGGCGCTCCTGCATACCGTCGACATTGCTCATGCCGAAGCCGGTGGCAAGGATGGTGACCTTGACCTTCTTGCCCAGTTCGGGGTCGTTGGCCACACCCCACTTGATTTCGAAGTCGCCGAACTTTGCCAGGAAGTCGTGAACGTAGTTAATCTCGTCCATCATGAAGTTGTCCTTCGAATCCTGCTGGTCGCAGAACGAGATGTTGAGCAGAATCTTCTTGGAGTTGAAGATGTCGTTGTCGTTGAGCAACGGTGAGTTGAGCGCATCGTCGATAGCCTTCTTCACGCGCTCCTCGCCTTCGCCATAGCCCGTCGACATGATGGCCACACCACCATTTTCGAGCACGGTCTTCACATCGTTGAAGTCGAGGTTCATCACACCGTGAACGGTGATAATCTCGGCAATCGACTTGGCTGCGATGGAAAGGGTGTCGTCGGCCTTGCCGAAAGCGGCCATGAACGAGAGGTCGGGATAGATGCTGCGCAGGCGCTCGTTGTTGA
This sequence comes from uncultured Prevotellaceae bacterium, assembly GCA_902771445.1. Lineage (GTDB taxonomy): Bacteria > Bacteroidota > Bacteroidia > Bacteroidales > Bacteroidaceae > Prevotella. The sequence continues at coordinate 24,066 of CACXXD010000015.1, read as the reverse complement.
TGACCAGCAGGGCATCGACATGCTTCGACATCTCTTCCACGCCGTCGAGTGCCTGGTCAATCTTACGGTTGCCCTCGAAACGGAAGGGGATAGTAACGATGCCCACGGTGAGGATGCCCATTTCCTTGGACACCTGGGCAATGACGGGAGCCGCTCCGGTGCCTGTTCCACCACCCATGCCGGCGGTGATGAAAGCCATGCGGGTGCCATCGTTCAGCATGTTCTTAATATCGTCAAGGCTTTCTTCGGCAGCAGCCTTGGCCTTGGCCGGACGGTTGCCGGCTCCAAGTCCCTCATGGCCCAGCTGAAGCTTGACAGGAACAGGCGAGTCGTTGAGTGCCTGATTGTCGGTATTGCAAACGACGAAGGTCACATCGTGGATACCTTCGCGATACATGTGGTTCACAGCGTTGCCGCCACCGCCGCCCACGCCGATGACCTTGATGATGCTGTGCTTCTCTTCGGGTACCCCGAAATCGAGAATATCATTGGTGAAATTAGTATCTTCCATTGTTGGTTCCTATTTTTATTATGTAAGTAATGTAGAGAATTGAGGTATGACAGAAAAAGAGTTTCTATTCTTCCACCTTGAACATGTCCTCGCCGAACTTGCTCAGTTTCTTGCGCAGTCGGTTGATGAAGCTTTTCTCCCTGCGAATGCGTTCTATTTCGGCAGCACGGAGACGCTCTTCTTCGGCAGCCTTCTCTTCTTCTTCACGACGTTTGCGCTCCTGTTCCTCACGCTTGCGACGAGCCTCTTCCTCCGCCTGTTTCTCTTCAGCTTCGGTACGAATGACACCTGGGCCTGCCTCTTGGGCGGTACGAGCCCGGTCGGGTTTTTCCGGGGTGCTGACAACATTCTCTGATTCAGAAAAGAGATCGTTGGTGGCTTTCAGTTCACCACCCGCGCAATTGATGTAGCCCTTAGCCAACAAGCCGAGCAGGGTGTTCACCATGCCATTGTGTGCCTTGATCAGGTCTGAGCTGGAGTTGATGCTCATCGTGACAAACTTGGCGATACGAATCTTCTCGATACGCGTGTGGATGGCAAAGGCTTTCTCGATGTTCTTCATGTTCGATCCACCACCCGTCAGGATGATGCCTCCCAACAGCTTGTCGTAATATTCGTTGGGAATCTGCTCGCGCACATTCAGGATGATTTCTTCGAGACGGCCTTCCACGATGTCGATAAACTTGCGGCACTCCACCTGACGGTCCTGGTCGATGGGGTACTTCAGATTGTCGTCAATCTCGTTGTTATCGGTATAGGCCGAGGCATACTTCAGCTTCATCTTCTCAGCCTCGCTCTCCTCCATCTGCAACGAAGCGATGTCCTTTGTGATGTTGTTCGAACCAAGGGGGATGACTGCCAAATGGCGCAGCACATTCTTCGAGAACACCGAAACAGTGGTGGTGTCGGCACCAATGTCCACGAGTGCGCAGCCCGAACGTTTCTCGGCTTCCGTCAGCACGGCATTGGCCAGCGCTAACGGGGCCAGATACATCTCGACCACCTTGATCTTGGCCGTCTCGAAACATTTGTTCAAGTTCTGAAAGAAAGACTTACGCTCCAGAATGTTAAGGTAGTTGCCCTCCAGATGAGAAGCACGAATGCCGACAGGATCCAGTTGCAACTGCGTGTCAACCTTGTATTCCTGTTCAGCCACATCCAGAATCTTCTGATCAGGATAGTCAAGATTACGGTTGGCCTCCATCAGATCAACGACCATCTCCTGCGTGATGATGGTATCGGGTTCCAAATCCTTGGCCACCACATTGCGCACACCACGGATTGACTGTCCGCCAACGCCTACAAAGACCTGGGTGATCTGAGTCTTGAGCTGGGCCTCCAGTCTCTTCACGATGGTCATCAGGCACTGGGCCGTCTTGTCGATATTATACACAACACCCTTTCGGATGAACGAGGACGAGTCCTCCTTGGCCAAGGCCAGCACGCTGATGCTGCCATCGGTCTTTTTCTGTCCGGCTATGCCCGTCACCTTCGATGAACCGAGCTCAATAGCCACAATAAAATCTTTTTCTGCCATATCTCTACTTTTTTACTTTATTCCTCTTACAGATGATTTGATTGTCGAACTCTACGCTGATGCGCGAATAGCGATTCCATCCCGTCTGACTCAGTCCGTAGATATAGAACTTGCGCAGACGCTCCAACTTCTTGTTGATGCCTGTGGGCTGACCCAGATAGATGACATGATTGCCCACACGCGGAATGGCCTCAATCGAACGGTCGTCCAGCACGTTGAGCTGCACAATCTGGTTGCTCCAGAAATCATTCTCCTGAATCTGACGGACTACCGAAGACAGCGATTTAGAAGCATACTGCTTGCTGATGTTGCCTGTGGCTACCAACAGGTTGCAGGTGTAGTTGTTGTGCTGCATCACCTCGTTGTGATTGTCCACATAGTAGTCTTCGCCTTTGTTCGACATGACACGCACGATGGGAATGCGCTGAACGATATTGATGCACAGCACTCCGTTGACGGCCTTATAGCACTCGGCATTGTCGATGAGGTCGTTGCCTTCGAGGATTTCCTCAATCTGCCGTGTGTTGATACTGCTCATGGGCTGAGAGACGAGCGTGAGCTTCGACTTGCGCAGCAGTCGCATGACCTCACTCTCTGTCAGGAAGCCGTCGGTGGTTTCCTTCTGAATGTTAATATTGATGCTCTTGCAGATGTCTGCCTTCTCGTCTGGCTTAATGAACGAGGTCATGGCCAGTACCAAATAGATGCCGATGAAAACATCTAATACGTAAATAATGCTCTTCTTCCAGTCCATAATACTAATCCTTTCTTATTGTTTTAATCTCGCTTTAAAAATCTTCTGCATCTGTGGCACCTGACTGTCAAGATCACCGGCTCCTAACACGACCAGCACATCGAAGTCACGATGCTTCACTATATTAATCACGTCGCTCTTGTTAATCAGTTGTTTCTCCACGCCCGGCTTCAGGTTGTCATAAATAAGCTGTGAGGTGACACCCTCAATGGGTTCTTCGCGGGCAGGGTATATCTCGGTCAGCAACACTTCGTCAAGCTGGCTCAGTGCCTCAGCAAAGTCAAGATAGAAATCGCGTGTACGAGTGTAGAGGTGCGGCTGGAAGATGGCCGTGATATGACGGTCCTTGTAAAGCTCGCGCAGACTCTTGGCACTCTGATAGATTTCCTTCGGATGGTGGGCATAGTCGCTCAGAAATACCAGCTTGTCGGTCTTGATCTTGAAGTCAAAACGACGGTCCACACCACCGTAGGTCTTCATGCCATAACGCAGTTCATCTGCTGTGCATCCAGCCAACTGTGCCATAGCCATTGCAGCGACTCCATTTTCGATATTGATGGGTACAGGCTGACCTAAAACGATGTTTTTCACCGATTCTATCGGAGAAATGAAGTCGAAAGTGATGCCACCGTTCTCAATGCGGATGTTCTCTGCATGGAAGTCGCCTTCATCACGGCTATAGTCGTAGCGCTTCACACCTTCCTGCAAATGCTCCTGCATCTCCAGATCGCGATGAATGATCAGGACACCGCCCGGCTGAATCAGTTCCGTGTAGTGACGGAAACTTTCCAGATAGGCTTCTTTGGTGCCATAGATATCCAGATGGTCGGGGTCTGTCGACGTAATCACCGTCATGAAAGGCGTGAGCCAGTGGAAAGAACGGTCGAATTCATCGGCCTCAATCACCACATTCTCCGACTTGCTGAGTATATAGTTCGTACCATAGTTCTTCGAGATGCCCCCAAGGAAGGCGTTGCAGTCCACATGACTCTGGTGCATGATATGAGCACACATGGTTGACGTAGTGGTCTTGCCGTGCGTACCAGCCACGCAATAACCTTTCATCTGCCGGGTCAGCGTGCCTAACACCTGCGCCCGCTTCTGGATCTCAAATCCTTTCTCCTTGAAATAGATCAGTTCCTTGTGCTCATTGGGAATAGCCGGTGTATAGACAACCAGACTTGACTTTTTCTGACGGCAGGCATGGGGAATCTCGTCGATGTTCTCTTCATAATGAATGAGCATTCCCTCTTTCTCCAACCTGCGAGTAAGCTCACTGGGAGTCTTGTCATAGCCAGCAACGACCATGCCACGATGAATGAAATAACGGGCGATGGCACTCATACCAATGCCTCCGGCTCCTACGAAATAGACTGCTTTAATATCTTTTGCTTCCATTTTATGATTAAATATATAGTCTGCAAGGCCTTTACGCTTTGGCGGCCTTGGCCAGTTTGATGACCTCCTTGGCAATGATCTCTGCCGAATTGGGCAATGCCATTTTCAGCACGTTCTCACTGAGCGACTTCAACTTCGCGTCGTCTCTGACCGTGGCAATGGCCAGATTGATCAACTTCTCTGGTGCTTCGGCATCACTCACGAAAAGGGCTGCGCCACGATTGACGAGTGCCATTGCATTCTTCGTCTGATGGTCTTCAGCCACATTCGGACTGGGAACCAAAATGACAGGTTTGCCAATCAGACAGAACTCAGAAATGCTGCTGGCACCTGCACGACTGATGACCAAGTCGGCAGCTTTGTAGGCAGCCCCCATATCGGTGATGAAATCCATCACTTTCAGGTTCTGCGGCTGGCCCTTTTCTTTCAGTTGGTCTGCGATATGCTGACTGTAGTACTTGCCCGTCTGCCAGATGAACTGCAAGCCTGAGGCTTCCACTTCCTTGAGATGTCCCAATACGCTTTCGTTGATAGTACGCGCACCAAGACTGCCTCCCACCAAGAGCACGGTCTTCTTGTCAGCTGACAGTCCGAAGGAGCGCAAAGCCTCTTCACGTGTCATTGTCGTATCCAACAAAGTCTGACGAACAGGGTTGCCCGTCAGCATGATTTTATCGGCAGGGAAGAAACGTTCCATACCTTCATAGGCCACACAAATCTTCTGCGCCTTCTTGGCAAGCAACTTGTTGGTCACGCCAGCATAGGAGTTTTGCTCTTGTATCAGACAGGGAATGCCCATTTCAGCCGCTTTGTTCAGCGTGGGACCACTGGCATAGCCTCCCACGCCAACGGCAACCATCGGTCTGAACTGCCTGATGATTTTCTTCGCCATGCGCTGACTCTTCCATATTTTGTAGAGCACAACCACGTTCTTCAACAGGTTCTTGCGGTCAAAGCCACAGATAGGCAGTCCTTTAATCTCATAGCCAGCGGCAGGTACGCGCTGCATCTCCATACGGCCTTCGGCTCCCACGAACAAGATCTTCGCCGAAGGAATCAACGCACGAATCGCATTGGCAATCGAAAGAGCCGGGAATATATGTCCACCGGTTCCACCGCCACTGATAATGATTCTAAACTCTTCTTCCATATCTTCAGATTTCTTTTATTTCTGCACTCTTGCTACGGGCATACGCCATATCAACCCGCTTTGCCGAACGACTGATGCTCAGGATGACACCGATGTACGCACAGTTGATGACGGTCGAGGTGCCGCCTTTCGAAATCAGCGGCAACGGTTGTCCCGTAACAGGCAGCAGCTCTACGGCTACCATCATGTTGATCGTGGCCTGAACCACCAGCAGCAGAGCCAGTCCCATCGCCAGGAAAGCAGGGAAGTTATTCTCGCACTTAGCCGCTATTCGTGCTGCCCTGTAGAGCAAAATGATGTAAAGGAACACGACAAACACAGCTCCAAAAATGCCGATTTCTTCGATAATAATGGCATAAATGAAATCGCTGAATGCCTGTGGCAGGAAGTCACGCTCAGTAGAGTTGCCAGGTCCCTTGCCGATGATGCCCGACGAGGCAATGGCAATATTGGCATGACCCACCTGATAGTTCTTCTCAATATCATATTCTTCGGCAGGCACATCGTCACCGCCTCCATGATTCAGTATGCGGTTGCGCCAAGTGGCAAAGCGGTGAAACACGCCACCACCCTTGATTTCATCTTTACTGCCCGACGAAGCAGCTGCAACAGTTTTTCCGTCCTTTTCATCGGAGTTTCCGATGCTACCGAGTGTCAGCACCAGCGTAAGGAACACGCCAATGAGCAGCACACCAGCCCCCATCAGCTTACCAATCTGCATGGTTGGCACGCGGCCAATGAACATCATCAGGAAGATGACCGTAAACAGAAGGACGGCAGTAGAAAGGTTCTCAATGCCAATAAGAAAAGTCGTGGGTATCACAATGCTCAGCACATACTTCATGGCATTGCTGTCGGCACCCCCGCCGTCAGAACGCTGCATGGCACTCAGAATCTGAGCCGTAGCAAGTACCATCGTTCCCTTGGCAATCTCAGAGGGCTGGAATGTGAATCCGAACAACCTGATGACACGATTGGCACCATTGATGCTCTCGCCGCCGACCAGCACCCATATCAGCGTGCCAAATGAGATAATGAGCATTGCAGGGGTTGCAACCTTGAAGTAGCGGCAAGGAATATTCAGTGTCACAATGGCAGCGGCGAGTCCCAGTACAATCATGCCTAAGTGATAGAACAGCGGTCCCAGATAGTTCTGCGACTTGTATGTCAGTGTACTCGAGGCAGAGAACACCTCAACGACACTGATCAGGCAGAGAAACAAGAACACCATCCAGATGACCTTGTCGCCTTTGAAAAGATTTTCTATGTTTTTGTTCATTGTTGTTTTGTTTTTTGATAGGGCTTATGGGACCTATGAGACCTATGGCCTAAAGATTTCTCACCAATTCCTTAAACTGCTCGCCACGGTCCTCCATATTCTTAAAGAGATCGAACGATGCACAACAGGGACTCAGCAGGACGGTTTCGCCCGTCTTAGCCAACTCGTAGCAGGCTTCCACACAGTCCTTCATAGAGTGGGTGTCACGCACAGGAATGCCCATTTCATCGAAGTTGTCATGCAACTTCTGATTATCGGCACCCAGATAGACCAACGCAGAGCACTTCTCCCTGATCAGCGGCTTGATAGGCTCATAGTCATTGCCCTTGTCCTTGCCTCCCAGGATGAGCACCACCTTCGTCTTCATCGAGTCGAGGGCATACCAACAGGCATCTACGTTGGTAGCCTTCGAGTCATTCACGTAATAGACGCCACGCACCGTTGTCACCTTCTCCAGCCGATGCTCAACACCGGGGAAATCGCTGAGCGACTTTCTGATGACCTCTTTCTTAATGCCAGCTATATTACCTACGATACCAGCTGCCAGCGAGTTGTAGATGTTGTGCCGCCCCGTCAGGCTCAGCTGTTCCTGTTCCATGTTGAAAGGTTCGGGCTTCTCAATTACATATTTTCCAGCCTCGATATAGCCGATGCTACCCTTTTCCTTCAGTTCAGAGAATGGATACCTGATAGCCTTTATGTCGTACTTCTCCAGCTCATGCTTCACGATGGGATCGTCGTTCCAATAGATGAAGGCATCCTCAGGTGTCTGGTTCTGCAAGATTCGCATCTTGGCATCCACATAGTTCTGCATCTTGAAGTCATAGCGATCCAGATGGTCGGGCGTGATGTTCAGCAAGATGGCGATATTGGCGCGGAAGTCATACATATTGTCAAGCTGGAAGGAACTCAGCTCAATGATATAATACTCATGAGGGGTCTCAGCCACCTGAAGAGCCAGCGAGTTACCGATGTTGCCAGCCAGACCACAGTCGTAGCCAGCCTCCTTGAAGATGTGATAGATGAGAGAGGTTGTCGTGGTCTTGCCATTCGAACCCGTGATGCAAATCATCTTCGAATGGGTGTAGCGCCCGGCAAACTCTATCTCGCTGATGATATGAATGCCCTTCGCAATAATTTTCTGGACAATAGGTTTCGAGTCTGCAATACCCGGACTTTTAATGATTTCATCGGCATTCAGAATCAATTCCTCGGTATGCCGACCTTCTTCCCAGGCAATCTGTCGATCCTCGAGCATCTTCTTGTAGCGAGGCGCAATCATCGACATGTCAGATACGTACACGTCGAATCCCTTTTTCTTTGCCAGGACAGCAGCACCTGCGCCGCTCTCTCCTGCACCTAAAATGACAATTCTCTTCATCTTCTTCACTTTTTTATATATGTCCTTCGCATAAAATGTTTTATCTTATCTTCAGTGTAATAATCGTAATGGCAGCCAGAATGATCGTGGTAATCCAGAAACGAATGGTGATCTTCGACTCATGGAACGGTCTGTGCGGCCAGCTCTTCAGGATATAGGTCGATGTCGGGTCGAGCTGCGAGTCCAGTTTTCTGAAGTTGTCGTGTATGGGGGTAGCCCTGAACACGCGCACCCTCTGTCCCTTCCGCTTCTTCAGCTTGAACCATTGCGTCTGTATGATGACACTCAGGCTCTCTACAAAGAATATGCCACAAAGGATGGGCAGCAGCAGTTCCTTATGAATGATGACAGCACACACACCGATGATACCGCCAATGGTGAGCGAACCCGTATCGCCCATGAATATCTGTGCGGGGTAGGCATTATACCACAGGAAACCGATCATGGCACCGACAAAGGCGCACAAGAACACAACCAGTTCCTGCGAATGCGGTATATACATGATGTCGAAGTAGCTGGCATAGCCAATGTGCGACGACACGTAGGCCAGAATGCCGAGTGCCACACCGATGATGGCCGAGTTGCCGGCACACATTCCGTCCATTCCATCGTTCAGATTGGCACCATTCGACACGGCGGTCACCACCAGAATGGTCATCAGCACGAAGAGCACCCAGCCAGCTGCCACCTTGTTCTTGCCGAACACCGACATCACCTTCGAATAGTTCAGGTTGTGGTTCTTGATGAACGGGATGGTCGTTTGCAGCGATTTCACCGCCTCAGGCTTGTGTTTCACCACGACTTCATGATCAGAGTTCACCACATTCACGTTCTCGCGCACCACCGCATCGGGACTCAGCCAAAGGGTCAGTCCTACGATGAAACCAATGGAAACCTGTCCCACGATCTTATATTTGCCCTTCAATCCTTCCTTGTCACGACGGAAAATCTTGATGTAGTCATCGAGAAAGCCGAGGAAGCCCAGCCACAGGGTGGTGACGATCATCAGGATGAGATAAATGTTGCGCATGCGGCCCAGCAGGAACACCGGCACCAGTATGGCCACAATGATGATGATGCCGCCCATTGTAGGCACGCCTTTCTTTTGCACGCCGAAAGGATCGATGGATGGGTCACGCTCAGTCTCGAAGATCTTGCGACGCTTCATCCACTTGATGAAGTACTCGCCAAACCATGCCGAGATGACGAGCGAGAAAATCAATGCCAGCAACGAGCGGAACGAGATGTAGCTCCACAGGTGACTACCGGGAATGTTGTAGCTTTCGAGAAAACGGAAAATATAGTATAGCATACGAGCGTTATTGAGGGTGCTGTGTCGTTATTTCGTTATTACGTTATCGTTACGAGGGCTATTGACGGAAAATCTCTCTCACCACCTCGCGGTCGTCAAAGTGATGCTTCACGCCCTGAATCTCCTGATAGTCCTCATGCCCTTTTCCGGCAATGAGGATGACGTCGCCTTTCTGGGCCATCATGCAGGCCGTCTTGATGGCCTCGCGCCTGTCGGTGATGGTCACCACCTTCTTCATCTGCTTCTGATCCAGTCCGGCCAGCATGTCATTGATGATGTCCTGCGGATCCTCGAAACGAGGATTGTCGCTGGTGATGATCACGCGGTCGCTCTGCTTCACGGCCTCCTGGGCCATGAGCGGGCGCTTGCCCTTGTCGCGATTGCCCCCGGCCCCACACACGGTGATGACCTTGCTCTCCTTCTTGCCGTCGAGCACCTCATGGATGGCACGCAACACGTTGTCGAGCGCATCGGGCGTATGGGCATAGTCGACAATGGCGGTGACACCGTCGTCGGAGCGGATAGGCTCCAGACGGCCAGCCACGCTCTTCAGCGTACTCATCACGACGAGCACGTCCTCAGGCCGCTGTCCCAGCATGACGGCTGCGCCATAGACAGCCAGCAGATTGCTCACGTTGAACTTGCCAATGAACTGCACGCCCACCTCACGACCGTCAATCTCCAGATACATGCCTTCGAAATGGCACTCCACGATACGTGCTCTGAAGTCGGCCATCGAGCGCACCGAATAGGTCTTCACCGTGGCCTTGGTGTTCTGCACCATGTACATGCCGTTCTTGTCGTCGGCATTGGTGATGGCGAAGGCATCCTTGGGCAGAAGGTCGAAGAAAGCCTTCTTGGCATCGCGATAGTTCTCCACCGTCTTGTGATAGTCCAGATGGTCGCGGGTCAGATTGGTGAACAGTCCGCCCTTGAACTTCAGACCGCCGATGCGCTTCTGGGCGATGGCATGACTGCTGCACTCCATGAAGGCATAGGTACAGCCAGCCTCGACCATGCGGCGCAACAGTCGGTTCAGCTCGATGGGGTCGGGTGTGGTATGATCGGCGGGGATGGCCTCGCCGTCAATGTAGTTGCACACCGTGGAAAGCAGTCCGCACTTATATCCCAGTTTGCGGAACATATTATATAATAAGGTGGCAATGGTGGTCTTGCCGTTCGTTCCAGTGACGCCCACCAGTATCAGCTTCTCCGAAGGATTGCCGTTGAAAGTCGTGGCCACTTCGCCGACCACGTCTTCGGTGCAGTCCACCTGCACATAGGTGACACCCTCGGCACACACCTCAGGCTGTTTTTCGCAAAGTATGGCGACAGCCCCCTGCTCAATCGCCTTTCCTATATATTTATGACCGTCGGTCTGTGTGCCATTCATGGCCACAAACAGATGACCGGGACCGATGCGGCGCGAATCGATGTTGACATCGGCAATGTCGACATCGGCGCTGCCCACGATGACAGCGGTCTTTACCTTCTTCAGCAACTCACTCAGTTTCATATCGCGTATTCCTTATTATTATATGTTTTGCAAATTCAGATTACAAGTCATTCCGGCCTTGAGCTCCGCCCCAAACGGAATGCTCTGGCTCTTCACACGGCCCACTCCGCTCAGGCGGACCTTCAGGCCGTAGGACTCCAGCAGATAGACGGCATCGCTGGCCCCCATGCCCGTCACGTCGGGCATTATGCCGTTGGCCACTTTCTGCTCTGTCAGTGTCACGCTTTTCTTGTCGCTGGCGGCCTTGCCCCAGACGGTTCCGCGCTTGCTCTTGTCCGAGTCGTACTCACGTGCGGTCTTCACACCCAGCTGTCCCAGCACGTAGTTGGTGGCAATCATATCGCCATTTTTCACGTCGGGTACGAAGTTGGAAGTCGAGTCGCCTGCATCCTCCACGCGACGTTTCAGATACTTCGACATCACGCCTTCTGAAATCTGGTGGAACACCGCGCCGGCCATGCCACCACCCGATGCGGGCAGACCTGGCTTCTTCAGACAGACGATGCAGGTGTAACGCGGCTCGTCGGCGGGGAAGAAGCCCACGAACGACAGCCAGTACCACATCTGGCCGCTCTTATAGCCGGCACCGCCTTGCGACACCTGTGCCGTTCCGGTCTTGCCGGCCACCTTGAACGAGCGAGAACCGGCCTTGCGGCCCAGTCCCTGACTGACCACATGCTCCAGGATGGTCTGCATCGTGGCGATGGCCTTCGGACTGGCAATCTGCTCCTTGATCACCTCGGGCTGTGTCTCGTAGACCACTTCGCCCTCGCGCAGCACCTGCTTCACGAAGCGCGGGCGCATCATCTTGCCGTCGTTGGCAATGGCATTATAGAAAGCCACGGTGTTGATGGGCGCAATCTGCGTCTCATAGCCTATGCTCATCCAAGGCAGGGTGGTCTTGCTCCAGTACTCGGCCTTGTTGGTGGTCTTGGTGTTCGGCATGCGGATCTTCGGCGGCAGATAGCCCACCAGAGGCAGGGCGAGGTCTTCGTGGATGCCCACGCGATAGAGTCCCTTCACGTATTTCTCGGGATGGTCATGGTAGAACTTATCGATGACATAGCTCACGCCGATGTTCGAACTGACCTCCAGCGCACGTGCCACGTTGATGTCGCCATAGCCGCCGCGATACCAGTTGTGGTCTTTCATGTTGCTGCCGTGCATCTGCATGATGCCGTTGCCGGTATGGATGACATAGCTCGTGTCGACCACCTCGTCGTCGAGTGCCACGAGGAACGAAGCTGTCTTGAACACCGAACCCGGCTCGCAGCGATAGCTGATGGCATGGTTCACGGTCTCGCGATACTCGCCGTCCTCGCACTTCGTCATGTTCACGATGGCTTTCACGTCGCCCGTCTTCACCTCCATCAGGATGGCTACGCCCATCGAGGCATTGTCTTTCTTCAGCTCTTCCACGAGTGAGCGTTCGGCCAGGTCTTGCATGCCCACGTCGATGGTGGTCACGATGTCGGAACCGTTGACGGGGGGTGCCACGGTCACCTTTACATACTTGTCGCGCACCTTCTGGCGGTGCGAGATGCCGTTGGTGCCGCGCAGCACGGAGTCGAACGACAGTTCCAGTCCGCACTTGGCCGAGTCGATGGCACCGAACATGGTGCCTACGGTGCGCTGTGCCAGCGAACCGAACGGGCGGCGACGGGCATTGAAGGTCTCGCAATGGAAGCCGCCTCTGCCTGGCGACATCTGGAAGATGGGCAGTTTCTTCACCTCTTTGAACGTGCCGTAGTCTATGCGGTAAGGCCAGATGGCCCAGTGGCGCTCGCCAATGCTGCCGTCCTTGATCTTTCGCTGTCGGCCTTCCAGCAGATGAGCCTTAAACTCCTCTGCCGTCTTCGAGGGGAATAGCTCATGCAGGCCACGGCTGATGCTGTCAATATAGACAGCCCAGAGGGTGTCCAGCTTGTGTCTTACGGCTGTGTCGAGCTGTTCACCGCGCATCTTGCCGGGCTGATAGTCCATATAAATACGGTATTCGGGTATGCTCGATGCCATCAGCTGGCCGTCGCAGCTCAGAATGTTGCCACGGGCTGGCTTCTCCAGGACACTGTCTATCTTGGTCTTCGACGACACGACATCCCAATAGTCTTTCTTTGCCACCATGATATAGCCGGCCTTGGCCACGATGACGAATCCTGCCAGCGTCAGCAAAATGGCGATGGACAGATAGCGGGGCATCACTTTCTTACTCTCAAACTTGCTCATCTCGAAATCTCCTTACTGCTTTTTTGTTTTCGTTCTACTTCTGTTCTTCCTAGGACATCAGTGCTGCATCTCCGACGTTTTTATCAGTCTGTAGGCACTTGTATTTTATAAGGTGGCTGGACAGTGGTGTTCAGCGTACTGTCATTATGGGCTCGCAACATCTCGAGCACGTGGCTTTCGCGACAGCGTTCCGTCAGCTGACTGGAGCTGGACAGTGCCTTGTATTTCGCATCGCCCAGCTGGTTCTCCAGCTGTGCAATGTCGATCATGTCCTGCTGACACTGGTAGCGGAAGGCTACGTAGATGGTCAGGAACACACCGATGAGCAGGCACAGCCACACCTGTCGGCGCACCATAGCGGCAGACAGATAGTCGCCGCCCAGAATCTTGCGCAGGGTAAGGGTGGAGATGGGCGCATCGTCGTCCTCGGTCACGCGCTGCCGCAACTCATCCAGCGTAGATTTCGGCTTGGCCTCCTTGTCGGCCTGTTCCTCGGCAGCCTCGCTGGCAGCTGCCTGTTGTGTCGTCTCGGCTGCGGTCGTGTCGGCAGCCATGTCGGCATTCTCAATCTCAAACTCAACGTCTTTCTTCATCGTTGTTCCTCCTTCTTAATTCATTTTTCGTTCCTAACTTTTTCTGCTATTCTCAACTTGGCACTCCTACTGCGCGGATTGCGCTCCACCTCTTCGTCGGTGGGTACGATCACCTTGCTGTTGACCACCTTCAGCGGGGCCGTCGCTCTTCCGAAGAAGTCCTGCTCCACCCTGCCCTCGGCATTGCCAGCACGCATCATGTTCTTCACGATCCGGTCTTCCAGCGAGTGATAGGTGATGACACTCAGCCGACCGCCTTCGCAAAGCAGTTCCTGTGCGCCGCAGAGCATCTCCTTCAGGGCCTCCATCTCGTGGTTCACCTCGATGCGCAAGGCCTGAAACACCTTGGCCATCTCTTTCTTCTCATGCTCCTTGGCCACGAACTTCTCAATGGCATCCATCAGGTCCTGCGTGGTCTCAATGCGCTTCTGCTGACGGGCCTTGACGATCGACGCGGCCATCTTCCGGGCCTGTTTCAGTTCACCGTAGAGATAGAGCACGTCGGCCAGCTGGGGCTCGCTGTAGTCGTTCAGCAAATCGGCGGCGGTCACGCCTGCCCTGCGGTTCATGCGCATGTCGAGCGGGGCATTGTAGCGATAGGAGAAGCCACGGTCTTCGGCATCGAAGTGGTGGCTCGACACGCCCAGGTCGGCCAGGATTCCATTGACTCGCGCCACGCGAAAGTAGTACATCCAGTTCTTTATATATCTAAAGTTACTCCTGACGAACGTGAATCTATCATCGGCAATGATGTTTCTTTCGGCATCGGCATCCTGGTCGAAGCTGTACAGATGGCCATTGCGGCCCAGACGGCGCAGTATCTCACGCGAATGTCCGCCACCGCCGAAAGTCACATCTACATAGATGCCGTCGGGCTGGATGTCCAGCCCGTCGATGCTCTCCTGTAACAATGCAGGAATATGATATGTCTCTACATTCATTGTCATCGCGCTATTTGGGTCTGTTCATGATTTGTTGCAACTTGGCAGCGAATTCCGCTTGCGGCAAGAAGGGTTGTTCCGTCTTTTCGAACGACCATATCTCTATGGTGTCGTTCATGCCGATGAAGCGTACCGCTTGGTCGATGCCCGCCGCTTGCAGCAACCGCTTGGAGATGAGAAATCGACCGTTTCCATCGAGAAATATCACCTCGGCCTCAGCCATGAAGGCACGCAACACCATCTGTTCGTCTTCGTTCCATTCGGAGACATTGGCCGAGATTTCGTCCAGCCTTCTGTTCCACGCGCTTTCGGGGTAGAGCTTCAGACACTTGCCGTGTATGTCGGTACGCAGCACAAGCGTCTTCTCGCCGGCAGCATCCAACTGCTTGCGAAAAACGGCGGGCAGGAACACGCGTCCCTTTGCGTCGATTCTACCTTCAATATTTCCTAAAAAACGCATGCGTAATTTATCACTATTTATAAAAGGTGGACTTCGTGTGCAAAATTAATAATTTTCCCCCACAATCCCCCACATTCCTCCACAAATTTTCACAAAACCCTAAAAAAATTATTTTTCGTCCCATTTTCAGCCTCATTTTTACACAAATAATAATTTTTGTGCAGTGCATGAAGAACTGCTATAACACGATGTGGCTATGTGCTTGATTTATAAACCTATTATAGTAATATGTCAAAAAAATGTACTGTTGATGATTTCAAGCTGTAGGGATGAAATCAATTGGGATGAAATCATTGGTTCTAAACAAATCCAACCGAACAGGTCTGATTTTTTCGACGGGTGAAATCCGCTTATGCAAGGGCAGGCCAAATTATGAATTATCTTGACAACAACCCCTCTGAGAATCGCTTGAAATTCACCAAACTTAAAGTCGCTTGCAAATATGCGAGTATTGGAAGGGGTTGCGCATGTCACTGACTGACAGCGTGTTGCGAAATTTAGCTTCGCAAAAAGGACAGTTTTTACTTCTCAATGCTTCGCCTTTCGAACAGTTCCGAGCAGCATTCAACAGCCTTCAAGCCGTGATTGATATTGAATCATGGTGGGTTGGCAGTCATATCAAACTGAGTTATGACTTGGAACAGAACGTAATGGAAGTAAGAACTAAGTTTGATATGGCTGCAAACCCACTTTGATTCAATATCAATCTCAAAACAATGCCTACAGCATGGTATGAGCACAAGCCAGTCCTCGTTTCTAGAATGCTACTTTCTGAAGGACCTTTTTTCTATGAATTATTTTGACAAAATGCAGTAAGTAACGGTAAAAAAATTGGGGATATTTTAAAGTCACAGACCCCACCCCTACCCTTGATGGGAGGGGTAGGGGTGGGGTCTGTAATATGAAACTCACATACTTTTGGGTATATCAAACCAGACACCTCATTACAGGAATTATAATGTTTTCTGTCCGTTATACTGAGTATAGGCAGCAAAAAATACAAAAAGATAGCAAAAACACATGTTTTTTTCACAATTAAACCAAAATAAATATCAGAATTGAAACTTTTGTCGTAATTTTGCGTTTTCTAAGAGAAAAAGGCAAACAAATGGTAACTATTTCTGAGAAAACACTTGACATTGAAAAAATCTTGCGCAGCAAAATGGGCGATAAGGCGAAAAGGGTGCCGCGCTTCGTCGTGAAATGGCTGGAGCACATCTCACACCAAGACGAAATCAACCAGTTCATCTGGAAGGCACGCGACCTGACTGGCTCTGACTGGCTGGAAGCTGTGCTCAAAGAGCTGAACTGCAAAGTGGAGGTGGAAGGGCTGGAGAACCTGCCGTCGAAGGACGATCCACGACTCTACACATTCGTATCCAACCACCCACTGGGCGGCATCGACGGTGTGGCCATCGGCTCCGTCATCGGCAAGCACTACGACGACCGGTTCCGCTATCTGGTCAACGACCTGCTGATGAACTTGCCGGGACTGGCTCCGCTCTGCATACCCATCAACACGACATCGAAAAGGAGCCGCTCGTTTCCGCAGATTATAGAGGAAGGGTTCAAGGGCGACTACCACATCATGATGTTTCCTGCCGGACTGTGTTCGCGCCGACAAAACGGAGTCATACGCGACCTGCCCTGGCGAAAGACGTTCATAACGAAGAGCGTGGAGGGTCACCGCGACGTGGTACCCATCTACTTCGAAGGGCGCAACAGCGATTTCTTCTACCGCCTGTCCAACTTCAGCGACAAGTACGTCAAGAAAGTAAACGTGGCCATGCTGTTCCTCGCCGACGAGATGTTTAAGAACTGCGGCAAGACCTTCCGCATGAGGATTGGCAAACCCATACCTTGGCAGACGTTCGACAAGTCGAAAATGCCGATGGAATGGGCTGAATTTGTAAAACAAGAAGTATATAAGATGGCCCTTTGACATAAAGGGCAAATAATGAAAAAAATGGAACAACCCATCATCGCTCCCATCGCAAAAGATGTACTGAAGCGCGAACTGACCCCTGAGCTTCAGCTACGCATGACGAACAAAAGTCACAACGAAATCTACATCATCACGGCCCACAACGCACCAAACGTGATGCTTGAGGTAGGTCGCCTGCGCGAAATAGCATTTCGGGCTGCGGGTGGCGGCACTGGCAAGGAGGTCGACATTGACGAATATGACACCTGCGAGAACTGCTACAAACAGTTAGTGGTCTGGAACCCTGAACAAGAGGACATCATTGGGGCATACCGATACTTGGAGGGTACGAAATGGGAACTCAACGAGGAGGGACAGCCCAAACTGGCCACGAGCCACATGTTTCACTTCTCTGAGAAGTTCTTACGCGACTACATGCCGTACACCATCGAACTGGGGCGCTCGTTCGTGTCCCTACCCTATCAGTCGACGCGACAAGGGTCTAAGAGTCTCTTTGCTCTCGACAACCTGTGGGACGGTCTGGGCGCACTGACGGTCATCAAGCCCGACGTGAAGTATTTCTTTGGCAAAATGACGATGTATCCCAGCTACATACGTGAGGGGCGCGACATGATTCTGTACTTCCTGAAGAAGCATTTCGACGACAAGGAGAACTTGGTAATCCCGATAAAACCGCTGAAAATTGAAACGGACGAAAAAGAGCTGTCCAAGCTGTTCTGCGAAACGGAGCTGAGGGAAGACTATAAGATTCTGAACCGCGAGATTCACCGTCTGGGCTATCACATCCCGCCGCTGGTGAATGCCTACATGAACCTGTCGCCCACCATGAAGCTGTTCGGCACTGCCATCAACTATGGCTTCGGAGACGTTGAGGAGACAGGCATCCTGATTGACATCGACGAGATTCTGGAGGAGAAGCGCGTCCGCCACATCGACTCGTTCATCAAGGAGCATCCCGAGGCCCTGAAGATTACGAGTGGAGCCAACAAGGTGATCTACCGCGACAACTATTAATCGCGAAACGCATCGCAATCAGTCAGAAATAGAGACGCAGCCAAGCCCGCGTCTCTATTTTTTTTGCCGTCAGAATGCAACCAGAAAATTTTCTCTACAGAAAATTATGTCGAAAAGAAATTATTAGAAATTAGAAGAAATTTCGACTTATACAGGAATGATTTAGAGCAAATGAATTTATCCTAACATGTAGGGGCAGGCCCTGTGCCAGCCCACTTGTCCGAAAGGGCAAATCTGTTCATGGGCAAATGTACAAAACATCGAAGCAAAACATTTGCCCTAATGGGCAAGCGGGCTGGCACAGGGCCTGCCCCTACTTCAAACATCCTTACAGTACGTTTTCTTTCTGGAATAAATTTCTTCTAATTCCTTCTAATTTCTTTCCGACCTCTGAATTCGCCAGAATTCAGAGCCACTCACAAGAGACACAAACCAAAAATCGCGCTGAGAACTGAATCCCAGCGCGATTGTTATAGAAAGAGCGATCGGCTTACTTCACCATCACCTTCTTGCCGTTAATGATGTAGACACCACCCTTCTGAACGCTGTTGACCTTCTTACCAGTGATGGTGAAGATCTGAACGTTAGAATTGTTGAGCATTGCCTTGACAGCCTGGATAGAAGTGGTCTGAGTAACCTTCACGCTAACCCACTTGATAGTGCCGTTAACCATGACCTGCAACTTGGACTTCTCCGTGAGAGGCTTGTCTGATTCGCCCTTGACATAGACTGTCTTGGAAGCACCTGCATAGACCACAGGGATGACCGTAGAGCACAGCTCAATGCTGTTCTCGCTGTACACCTTCACCTCGACGTTCTCAGCATCGATGTTCTCGCTCTCGTTGTTCACGGTCACAAGCAGCTCGATATTCTGAGTACCCTCAATGACGTAAGCATCGGCACTGAAGGTCAAAGCAGCCTTAGGAGCCTCGATAGTATAGGTTCGGCCCATCTCGTTGTCGTTAGGCTCAGCATCGTTCTCGACCTCAACCTTGGCAACCACACTGTACTCACCAGCTGTCAGCATGGCAGCAGGAACGGCGATAGAGCAGAATGCGCTCTTGCCAGCCTTTACCGAAACAGAACCACTGCCAAGCAGCACGTCGTCATGCTTCAGGGTGACAGGAGCATCGGCCACATCAACATTACCCTTGTTCTCAACGAACACGGTCACATAGTTGGTCTCAACCTCCATGCTCAGTGCACCGCTGATAGAAGTGATGGCCAGGTCAATGAGCTGCTCAGGAGCAGCCTCCTTGACAACTACGTTAAAGAAGGTGCTGTTCTTGCCAGCGGCAGCCTGCAACTCGTGTGTGCCAACGGCCAGCTCGCCCAGATCCTCGAACATAACGTCGACAGCCTCACCGGCAGCGATAGCCTCGACAGTATTGGTAGCCAGCACATCCATGCCATTGTAGATGACAACGGCAACGTTGGTAGCGTTCACCTCGCTGGTGTTCTTCACGTTCACCACAGCGCTGATCTTCTGACCAGCCTCAACCTCAACGTCGGCAACGGTCAGAGCGAAGGTAGCCTCGGCAGCGGGGATAGCCTTCACGGTGATGGCCTTCGTCATGGTGTTGTTCTCAGCTGTTGCATCGCCCTCAGCCTCGACAGTAGCGGTCACAGACAGCTCACCTGCCTCCAGACCCTCAGTAGCAACGGTCATGATGGCATATTCGGTCTCGCCAGCCTTGACAGAGACGGTAGCTGTGCCAAGCTGCTGCTCACCGTAAGTCAGTGTGACAACAGCATCCTTCACGTCGACATTGCCATTGTTCTTCACGGCAACGCTGACAGAACCCTGCTCAACAGCCAGGTCGAGTGTGCCAATGATGTCCTCGACAGCCAGGTCGATGACGGGATCGACAGCGGGAGCCTTCACAACAACCTCGACCTCAGCACCGGCCTTGCCAGCCAGCACCTGCATGGTGTAGTTGCCAGCCTTGGTGAAGGGATTCTCCACGTCGGCGAAGGTAACGAGAGCCTCAGCCTCGGGAGCCAGCGACTCGATGATCTGAGTGGCAATCACGCTGTTGTGGAACAGAGTTACCTCTACATTCTCGGCAGCGATGGCGCTGGTGTTCTTCACAACAGCAGTCACGTCGAACTTCTCGGCACCCAGCTCAACCTCGACGGCAGGAGCGGTGATGCTGAAGGTAGGCTCTGTGGGAACAGCACTGTTGACGATGGCAAGTTCCTTGGTCAGGCTGACAGCCTCGCTGATGTTACCCTCGACAGCGATGGTAGCAGCGACGGTAGCCTTCTCGCCAGCCACGAGGCCCTCGGTGGGCAGCGTGAACACAGCGTAGCCATTCTTGCCGGCAGCAACGGCAACGGTCTGAGCCTCCAGGTCGGTATCGTTCAGCTTCATGCCAACGACGACCTCGGCATCGACATTGCCCAGATTCTCGAACCAAACGGTAGCGATGTTGTTCTCGGCGGCAAGGTCAATCTCTGAAGCCTGAATCTGGCTCAGAGCCACTTCAATCTTCTGCTCAACAGGCTCGGTCACCTTCACAGAGAAGGTCTGGATGTTGTTCTCGCTGTTGGCATCGGGACTTGCAATCTGGACACTGTAGCTATAGTTGCCAGCCTCAAGCTGACCAATAACGAACTCAACGGTAGCTTCGCCTTCAGCAGCAAGCTCTTCGATGGTCTGCCATGTGCCAACCACTTCAGTTCCCTGGTAGAGGGCAACCTTCACGTCCTTGGCAACGACGTTGCTCTGGTTCTTCACGGTAGCGCTCACCTTCACCTCGTCCTCAGTGGTAGCAACGATGTCGTTGATCTTGGCAATCGTCAGGTCGGCCAGAGGAGCTACGCAGCTGATGGTGAACTTCTGCGTGTTGTTGTCGGCATTGGCATCATTGAACAAGGTCTGAACGGTGAATTCATAGTTCTTGCTCTCTTCGAATGTATAGTCGAAGCTGAAGGTAACGAAGGTTGACTCACCTGCCTTCAGGCTGACGGTCTTGGTGTCAAGAATCTCAGGATAGCTTCTGTAGAGGTCGATCTTCACGTTCTCTGCATCGGCATCGCCATTGTTAAACACACCAACAGAAACGGTCACGGTCTGTTCGCCGGGCTCTACCTCCCAGCCAGTGATGCCGTTCAGGGCGATGTCGGCCTGCGGCTCAGCCTCGCCACTGACGATAGGCAGTGTCTTGGTCACCTCGACGGTGTTGCCTTCCTTGTTGTTCTCTACAGCGAGTGTAGCCACCAGCGTAGCCTCCTGACCAGCCACAAGTCCCTCGGTGGGGAGCACGAACTGCTTGAAGCTCTCGTTGCTGGCAATGGTCTGTGTGCCAACCACGGCACCGTTCATCTTCAGGGTGATGGTAGCATTCTCTACGTCAACATTGCTGTTGTTAGCGAAGGTCACCATGACGGTGTTGTTCTCCTCGCTCAGGTTGATGTTCTCAAGACCACGGATGTCGATCAGAGCAATGTCAATGACAGGCTCGACGGCAGCGGGCTTCACAACCACCTTGACCCAGGCACCAGCCTTGCCTGCCTGTGCCTGCAGCTCGTATGTTCCTTCCTTGGTGAAGGGGTTGGCAAAAGTAAAGGTTACATCGGCAGAAGCACCGGCAGCCAGGGCTGCGATGGTCTGGGTCTCGCCCAGCTGTGTCATGCCATTCAGCAGCTTCACTTCCACGTTCTCTGCGTTCACCTCGCTGGTGTTCTTCACGTTCACCACAACGCTGATGTTCTCAGCATCGAACTCAACTTCCACGTCGTTGCCGCTCAGAGCGAAGGTAGCCTCAGCAGGAACACCGTTGATGACCTCGAACTCACGGCTCATGGTGTTGTTGTCTGCGTTCACGTCACCCTCAACAGCAATCGTAGCCTCGACAGTGGCTTTCTCGCCGGCGGTCAGTCCCTCTACGGGAAGAGTGAACTCCTTGAATCCGTTGGCATCCTGTGCTGCATCGACGGTAGCAGTGCCAACCTCGGCACCGTTCAGTTTCACGGTCAGCTGAGCACCCGTTACGTCGACATTGCCTTCATTCTTATACCATACCTGAATCTTGTTCTCAAGTGTGATGTCGATGGGGTTAGTTCCCTGGATAGTAGTGATGGCCATGTCGGGCTGGTCGACAACAGGAGCAGCCAGCACGTTGACATTGAACTTGCAGCCATACTTGTTGTTGGCGGTCAAAGCCTGCACCTCATAGAGGCCGGCATTCTTGAATGGATTGGCCACTTCGAAGAGTACATCCTGGTCGGCACCAGCAGCAAGCGAAGCGATGGTCTGGGTAGCAATAACGCCATTGTACCACAGATTGACCTCAACGTCTGTAGCGTTGATTTCGCTGGTGTTCTTCACGTTCACCACAGCGGTGAAGTTCTCAGCAGGGAGTTGCAGCTCCACATCGGGAGCGGTCAGAGCAAAGCTGGCCTCAGGAGCCTTCTTGGTGAAGGTAACGGTCTTGGCTGCAGTCGAGAAAGCATCGGCATTGTCGGCAGTCAGCGAAACATAGACCTGATGCTCACCAGCCTCAATGCCTGTCAGGTCGTATGACATGTTCTTCCAGCCCTCAGCACCGAAAGCGATAGTACCAATGACAACCTCTTTGTTCACTGCATTGTCAACATAGAGGGTCAGCTTGGCATTCTCTGCGGCGGCAGTACCCTTGTTCTCGTAATAGACCACGAAGACGGGAGCGGCATCCATGTCGTAGGTATCAGCAATGTTGGCATTGGTGATATTCAAACTGGGAGCCTTCTCCTCGCTGGCAGCGCCAGTGTAGGTCACTTCGATAGACTTGATGTAGCGAGCACCAGTCTGCGCTGCGGCGCGGAATATGACACTGTTCTGCTCGCCCTCCCATGTAGTGGTCAGGGCGGCATTGTCGTTAGTGATGCCTGTGTTGCTCACATTCTTACCTTTGGAATCGCAAGTAGAAAGTCCGTTCTTGGTTTCATCCTTGAAAGAGAACACGACCTTGCTAATCTTCACGTCGGCAGAAGCACCAGAGATTGTCAGAAGATTGCCATTGTAGAAGTTGACATAACCATCGGAATAGTTTGCTGGCTGAACGCCACTACCTTCTTCCCATTTCAGCATAACATCGTTGCCCACATAGAATGTGTTAAGGGCATCGCCGGAAGAGGCATTCCACGTAACGGTAGCCTCATCTGCCAAAACACTGCCGCACAGCATAGTGAAGACTGTGAGCAGCATGAATCGTAATGTTTTAATCATTCGTTTTTTTGTTAGTTTTGATGTGCGTTTGACCTCTCGTCACATCGTGAATTGTTTTTTGATAAGGAATTTTTGTGTGCACGTCGGCAGATCAAGAAGCTCTCCAGTCTTAGTGGTAGAGGCTGACATGCTAAATCATTTTACAACTACTTTTTTGTGCTTAGGTTATTGTTTTACTTTATATATAAATAAGGTGAAAAAAAGTTCTGCTTTTTTAATCATATCATCTTTTCAAATAGTAGCGGGAATATGCCGATGTGGATGAAGCGCATAGCATATTCCCACTGTTATCGTCGTGGAAAGGAGATGATCAATACTCGTCGTCCTCGTCGTCCCATTCGCTCTTTCTACGAGAGCTGAATGACCCAGAGATTATTTCATTCGGGTCGACCGTCACATTTTGTGTTTCGGGTCCTGTAGACAGTTGCGAAGCTGCGGCCAAGAGGGTCTGTGCCAACTTGAACTCGCATATTTCAGGTGCAATATAATTCTTCTTCATAGAGTTATTTCATTTTTTAGTTCCCGTCCCGCTCTGCTCCCCGTGTGGGGAGAGAGGGGAAAGGAAGCGATTAAACTACTTGCGAATCATCTTCTTGCCATTCTTGATGTACATCTGGCCCTTCTTCATCGTCTCAACACGCTGACCGTTCAGGTTGTAGATAGCATCGTTGTTGAGCTGATCGGCACTCAGATAGCGGATGCCAGTGACATCGTCGTCGAACACAGCGAGACGAGCATTCTGCAGTTCACCATCGAAGTAAGCACGGAAGCCATAGATGTAAGCCGAGCTGTTACCAACGCCGATCTTACCGGCAGCAGTTACACCCCACTTGCCGT
>CACXXD010000014.1 GCA_902771445.1 uncultured Prevotellaceae bacterium | reverse complement strand
GATTTGTCAAGCGTAGGAGTGCATGCCGCCAAGAAGGTAGTTCACTCCAAAGTAGGTCATGAGCACGGTGAGGAAGGCTGCGATGAGGTAGGCATGCAGAACCTTTGGGCGTCTGAAGACGGGAATGCTGTTCGTATGGAGCGGAACGGCATAGATGAGCAGGGTGATGAGCGCCCATACTTCCTTTGGATCCCAGCTCCAATATTTTCCCCAGCTTACATTGGCCCAGATGGCACCGAGGAATATGCCTGCCGACAACATGAACACGGCAGGATAGAGCATCAGTCGACTGAGCACGGTGAGCTGCTGACGGTGCATTTGGTCGGTGAACAAAGCGAAGATGCCGTTGAGCATCATGAATGCCATTAGCGCGTATGCCATCATGATGATGCTGACGTGAGAGGCCAGTATGGGCGACTGCAAGACTGGCATGAGCGGTGTGATCTGAGGGTTGCGCTGTCCGAGCCATGCCACCAGCAGGGCAAAGCCTGTCAGCAGGAATCCAAAGGGCAGAATGAATGACAGTCGGCGATGCAGGAGTATCGATAGCACCAATAGGACGAGTGCCAGGAACAGCATGGTCTCATAGCCGTTGCTCAAAGGAATGCGTCCGGCAATGTACCAGTGGAGCGCGTATGCTGACGCGTGGACGATGCAAGTGGCATAGAGGCAGATGCGGAAGAAGGTCCATGCTCTGTTGAGGCCTACAGACGGATGCTTGGCGCGATAGACCATGACGACAAAGGTAATCAGTCCCATCGTGAGACAAAACATGAACAGGAATTTGCAGAAGGGGATGGTGTTATAGAGAATCTCAGCTTCGATGCGTGTCGTGCTGAGCTGTGGAACACCTTGCGGAACGGGACGGACGAGCTGGCCGTTGGTGAGCATCAAGATGAGTCCCACTTTCTCGTCAAGCTCCTGAACGGCTTTGTCTATTTGCGGTTCCCCGTCCGTCATCAGCCTGTTCAGTATGTATTCGTCGCCATCGAAGAGCTGTGCCATTGAAACGTATTTGTCGGTTATGTTGAGCTGACGGCGCAGTTGTCCGCTTTTGATGTAGATCATGGGCTCGTTTTTCCATGCATCGGGACGAGCCAGCCATCCGTAGACCACTTGTTCAGCCGAGAGACCGCAGTAACTGCTCTTGCCATAAATCTTGCTGAGGAAGTCGTGGGCAAGGGTGGAGAAGGGGGCTATACGATTGTTGTAGACGATTTGCATGCGTGCGGCTTTCTGAGCTTCGTCGGCATTGATGGTGGGAATGCTACGGGCGCTGACTGTTGTGATGGCCATAGTTGACAGGACGAGCATCAGGAATCCCTTTTTCAGCAGAGGCGAACGGAGCAGTTGCCTGAACTCTTCGCGTCTTGACAGGAGGACGGCTACCATTGACAGGCCGAGCAGAGCATAGCCCAGATAGGTGACGAGCATGCCGTATGGGTCGTAGCTCACACCGAGCACCGTGCCATGCAGGTCGGGGTCGAACGACGACTGATAGAGACGGTAGCCTTCTGCTTCCAGCACGTGGTTCATTGATATTTGGGTGTGTTGGTTCTTGTCTATCGACACGTAGCTGACGAAATCCTGTGGGGCCTGCGTGCCTGGATAATAGGCTATGCTGAAACTGTCGAGCGAAAGCGTGAAGGGCAGTTGGTCCTTCATGCCCTCTTTGGTATAGAAGATGTTGGTGGACCCCTGGCTGCGCAGATGGAGTCTTCCTTCCTTGCTG
This sequence comes from uncultured Prevotellaceae bacterium, assembly GCA_902771445.1. Lineage (GTDB taxonomy): Bacteria > Bacteroidota > Bacteroidia > Bacteroidales > Bacteroidaceae > Prevotella. The sequence continues at coordinate 31,435 of CACXXD010000014.1, read as the reverse complement.
GTCGTAAAAGTGATGCCCGCTCCTAACAATATTAATAACAAAGAGAGGTGCAGGGCGAAGACGGCAGTGCGCTTCCATAGGCGTTGCTGCCATAGGTAGAAGGCACTGAGCATGGCAATGGAGAGCCAGAGGGCGAAGAACCACCAGGTGTGATAGACGTGTTCTTGGGCAAAAGCAGCGTCATGGGCCTGCTCAATGAAGGTGGCAGAACCCATGACGATGATGACTGTTGTCAGCAATAGACAGAGGATTGTCTTTGTCAGTTTCATGTCAGATGAAGGTGTTTTTTAGAATGGGGGCAGATGTTGGTGGTCAGTCTTCTTGACAGCCATACATTCCATTTCGATGAGCCATCCCGGACGGCATACTGGAGCATGGACTATGATGTATGGCTTGTGGGGGAACCGCTTCTCGTACATCTGGCGGACGACCTGATAGTCGGAGGTGTCGCGCAGGTAGACAATCATGGCACCCACGTCTTCGTATGTGCAATCGGCTTCGGCAAGCAGCGTCTCAACGTTCTCCCACATGCGTTCGGTTTGTCTGACGATGTTCTTGGGATACATGATTTCGCCCTTGTTGTTGATGCTTGCCGTTCCGGAGATGAACACCTGTCGTCGGTCGGCATAGTCGACGTAGGTGCCTCGCTCGAAGCTCACTCCGTAGTCGCTGGTTCGGTTCAGGTGGGTTGGCGCATAGAGATAGTGAATCTGCTCCGACTGTATGCCTGCGATGGCATAGTTGTCCATCTGTGCCAGCACGTTGGGATCGGCCTGTCGCCCGCCGATGCCTGTCGAGGCAATGAAATGGGTGTTCTGCGTGAGTCCCTGTGTGAAGAAGAACTGATTGCGAGCTCGCACCACGCCCCCATAGTTCAGGTCGATGTCGTTGACGTAGAACCACGTGCGTATGCAGTTGTTGGCCAGCGTGCATCCCTCTTCCAACAGTTGCATGTTGTATTCGTTGAAGAGCAGTCGGGTCTGGTACTCTGAGTTGGCTGCCAAGTTGTGGGCTGATCCGTTCCACAGATGCTTGAACCGTCCGTGGCTCACCGTATAGACTCCGCTGTTGTTCAGACCAGTCTGCACACCCGTCATCAGGTAGCCCCAGAGTGCAATCTTCGTACCGTCGAGGGGCGGTTGCTGAATGATGCTCTTGGCGCAGTCGGACAAATCGGACATGATGACCTCGTCTTGCTGGTTGGCCGCGTCGCTGAGGAAGTAGCGTTTGAACACCGACAGTGCTCCGCTGAACTCTTTCTCAAGCAGCTGTGCATAGGCGTTCATGACAGCCTCCAACTGCTGTGTGAAAGTCAGACAAGGACTGTCGGCATGAACCATCACGTGGAACTCGGTTACTTCGGTGTTGTTGCTGAACTGGAATATTTGCGCGTAGGCATTTTCAAAATGAATGATTCCTTGTTGGTTGCTCATATATAATAATAGTATTAGTCTTTTTTAGCCCCATTGTCAATCCATTTGTCAATGAGAGGCAAAATGCTCTGTTCGTTTTTTTCAGATACAAGGTCGCGGTGGGTCATGCTGATACCTTCCACATTGTCTTGGTGGAGTATGATGTGCAGCAGACTCTTTTCGGCATTGCCCGGTTCGACAATCTTGAGCGTGTCAATCTTGACCGACGGCACACCCACCATTGCCGCATAGCTGCGCCCCTCGGTCAGATAGAGGCCGGCGGCAGCGCGGTTGGAGGCTCCATGACAGTTGGCGCAGGTGGTGTTCAGATAGTTTTGCTGAATGGCATTGAACATGCTGACGTTGCGCTCGCCCACATTTATGTAGACAGTGTCGTTGGTTTGTTGCATCTCAATCTTGTCGAACGTTAAGACATGACGGCGAAGACGATCAAGCACACACAGTTGCACTTCGGTCACCTGGTTGTTGATGTTCGACAGCACGATGGTGATGTCGCCGTCGGTATGGTCGGGTATGGCTTTCGAGATGATGGCATACTCGTCATTGCCGTCGAATCCCGCAATGGCAACGCTGTAGCCGTTGGCCCAGTTGGTCAGGCCTGTCAGCTTTCCGTTGAACTTCACCACGCGCCCTTCAAGAAACTCAGCCTGCTTCTCTGGAATCTGGCCGTCGTCGCATGCTGTCAGCGTGGTCAGTGCCAGCAGGAATGCATAGAGACTTCTTTTCATCTTAATTATGCAGTTTGGTTTGAAGGGTTAGAAAGCGTATTGCATCATGACCTGAGCCGTGTGGGTCGAGATGCCGAGGTCGTCCAGATCGCGGTCAAGCTGTGTGTCGTGTCCTTTGCGTCCGATGTACTGGTACATGGCCGAAAGCTTGATGTTGGTCTTTGGTACAAAGAAGTTGACACTTGCGGCAGGCATGTTCAGGAAGCCTTTCTTATCGGTTCCATTGCGGTCGAAAAAGTCGTAGCGCAGGCCCAGTTGCCACTGCCGAGCCACAAAGTAGCCCACCTGTGCATAGCCGCCCCAGTACTTGTAGGTCTCGCTGATTTTCTGTCGCTTGGTGAAGCCGATGGACATGTAGTAGGCTTCGGCACCGAAGTAGAATCTGTTCAGCAGCCAGGCAAACTCGAATCCGGCGCGGAAGTCATTGGTCGACTCGTTCTCTGCCTCTACGTTGTAGTTGGCACTCAGTCCTATGAGCATCTTGTTCAGGTTCTGCAGCTTCGGGTTGCCTTGCGTCATGGGCATCGGTCCGTTGGGCTGGAAGGTCAGCCGTCCGGCATAGAGCAGCGAGGGTATGTGTTTGTCGTCGCTCAGTGTCTTGGTGGCACCGTTCTGTGCTGAGCCGGTACCGTTCCAGAGTCCCACTTCATAGCCGAACTTATTGGCAATCAGTCCGTGCATCTCAACACCCAGGTCGAAGCCCGTCCCTATGTTGGGGGTGACGGCATTGAGCGAGTAGGGCAGAATGGCGCAAGCCGTGAGCGACGTGGGCAGCGAGGGGAAGAGCGTCTCGCCCAGCGTGGTCAGATAGGCATGCGTGAAAGGTGTCTTGAACTTACCGGCACGGAAGCGGATGGCCGGGTTCACGGCATAGTCGATCCATGCCTGTTGCAGCACGTTGCCGCCCGAGGCTGCCGCATTGATGCAGACGTTATAGTCAATCTTGCCAAAGGCCTTGCCTGTGAATCCGATGATGGCGTATGGCATGGCGAAGCCAGAGTTGGCCACGTTGTCTTGGTTGTAGGCTTTGTCGAGACCTTCGTCATCATAGTATCTGAAGTTGAGCGTGGTCTGCAGGTACATGTAGGGCTTGAACACGAAGTCGCCGTTCTTCGACTGCAAGGTGAATCCCCGGTCGTCGGCAATGGGAATCACGCCGTTGTCCATGTTCAGTTTCTCTTCGTTGCTCTTGTTGTCGGGAGCTACGTTTACTTCCGTTTCCGTCTCAGCCTTGGCCTGTGCAAACAGTGTGAAAGCCAGTGAGAGCGCAATTATTCTCGATGTTTTCATTGTATGATGGTTGTTTTTTAGATTCTGTTTTTATAGTGACCAGAGGAACTGCACCAGTTGGTCGCGTTCTTGCTTGCTCATGTTCTTGAATTTGTTTTTCGAGGCCTCGCCTTCGCCTCCGTGCCACATGATGGCTTCGACAAAGTTGCGTGCTCTGCCGTCGTGCAGGAAGTAGGTGTGTCCGTTCACCTTCTTCTGTAGGCCTATGCCCCATAGCGGAGTGGTGCGCCAGTCGTTGCCACGCGCCTTTCCGCTCACATAGTTGTCGTTCAGTCCTACACCCATGATTTCCGAACCCATGTCGTGCAACAGATAGTCGGAGTATGGGTGAATGGTCTGTCCGCCCAGCCAGGGAATGGTGGTGCCTGCCAGCAGGGTGGAGCCACGGGGACGTGTGTGCAGGGTGGTGACATGGCAGAGGTGACAGCCAGCCTGATAGAACAACTTCTCGCCAGCTATCACGTCGGGTTGGTCTACGTTGCGTCGAGCTGGCACGGCCAGACACTGCATGTAGAGGTCGACGCACTCCATTTGTTCGGTGGTGCAGTCCAGCTGTTCGTATGAAAGAGCCATCATCGAGCCTTGTTGCATTTGTATCTGTCCCTCGCATATCTCTTCTGGATAGCGACTGTTGGTCAGTCCCATGTCGCTTGAGAAGCCCAGTTCTACGGTCAGGTCGGCATGCTGTGCTTTGTTGCCCGACAGACCCAGTTGCAGTTTGCCGCGCTCGTTGATGTAGTTGCACCGACCGTTGATGCCCCATTCGGGATAGTTGCTTTTCTGTGCAAGTGCCTCAATCTCGGCAGGGTCGAGCGCCATCATCTGTCCCATGCCTACATGACGGAGCGGAACGCGCACCGTGCAGAACAGGTCTTCGGGTTTCACTGAATCCGTGTACCATTCGGTGACCGTCCATTTCGGCACGCACAGCGTGTATTTCTCTCCATCGGGGAAGCTGAACTCCATCGAATCGATTCTGACTTTCAGCTTGCCTTCTGGCTTTACGCCGTAGATGGCCTGGTCGTGAATCACACGACCGTAGTCGGGAAAGAAAGAGCCATTGCGACGGGTGATGTAGATGAGCGACGACGTGAAGCCGTAGCTGCCCGAGCCGTCGTTGCTGCCCTGTTTGAAGTTCGTCCAGTAAGTTGGCTCTGTGCGTCCGGCATTGCGGTGGCAACTGCCACAGCTGTAGCCGGCATAGACAGGCCCCAGACCGCCGCCCATGCCATTCTCGTTGGCACTCTTCACGTTGTCGTAGAGACGGTCGCCTGTGTTGAAGCGCTTGTCGTAGGAACCCGACAGCCACGAAGCGCCCTGGTCGTAGGCTATCGATGAGTTGTAGAAGCCTGTGGCGGTTCCTGCCGAGAGCGCATAGCCAGTAGGAATCTTGATGTCCTCAACGTCAAGGCTCTCGCCTTTGTCGCATGAGGATAGCACAGGCAGTGCTGAAAATAGTAGTGGAAATAAACGTGAAAGATTCATATAATACGTTGTTCTTGTTTTTTACCACAATAGCGAAGACAGAATTCTTAGCTTCTGTCCTCGCTGTTTTAATAACGTGCTTGTAAGGCCGATTATTTTACTGTGCGTGCTTTTCCGTCCTTGAAAATAAGGAACTCCAGCGTGTGGAATCCGCGCAGGCTCTGTGCCTCTTCAATCTTGCTGTCGCTGGCAGACTCATTCCAGTACAGGTTGCTGAAGTCCTGAGAGTTCAGAATCTGTGCAATCTGAGCCTGGTCGAGCGGCCAGCTGTCCATGTTGGGGTCAAGTCCCTTCTCGTCGACGGGGCCGAACAGGAATGCCTCGCTCTGCTCCCACGGCTCGCGTGCTGCCAGCCATGCGTCGGCACATGCGGCGAAGGCCTGGTCAGAGGGTGACTTCTTGAATTCCTTCACTGCGTTGTCAAGGGCTATGTTCTTGTTCATCAGGTCCTTGTAGGTAGGCAGTACAACAACGTCGACATACTGTCTTACGATGGGGTCAAGCTCCTCGTCGGTCTTGATGTTGTCATTGAAATAGGGCTTAAGCTCTTTGTCAATGAACTCTTCAAGCTCTGCACAAGCAAGCATTGCGGCGACTGTTTCAATCGTGCTGATGTTGTTTCTGAAGGGCTGGGGAATGTCCCAGATGGCATCGGCAGCATTTTGGATGGCTTCCTTTGCCTGTTGGTCGAGTTCGGGGTTCTTCTTGGCCAAAAGAGCAGAGAGCGAGTTGGGACTGATCGAACCGTCACGAGTGCCATAGTAGGCATTGCGAATGGAGTAGATGTTGTTGCGATAGTCCTCGCGTGAGTGCCAGCTGTACCACGATTCGACGGCATAGACAGCAGCCTCACGGTCACCGTCGACCCAGTAGTTGTATGGTTCGCCAATCTTCGATGCTCCCACCTCGCTGGCAATCTCCTTGCAGCCGTCGAGAATCTGGTCTACACAGTTGAGGGCCGACAGATACTCGTCGCTGTTGTGGGCCTTGAAGTAGTCGGCATAGCGGTCGTTCCATTCGTTGTAGAGTGTGGTCGCATCGTCTTTCAGCAGGCCCGACACGATTGACATGTAGTTGGCCCACTTGTCGGCGTATGCCATCTTGAAGTCCAGGTTGTTCACGTCAATGGTAGGAACGGTGTCGTTTGTGCTGGTCGAACCATTGTTGTTCGTCGGGGTGGTCGGAACCAGAGTGTTGTCGTTCTCGTCATTGCCACATGCAACGAACCCTGTTGTCATGGTGCAAGCTGCTATGAATAGCATTGCGTGTTTGAATGTTTTTTTCATTTTGTGTTTGGGCTATTTTTGTGAGTTTGTGTTATTTTGTGTTTGTGTTGAACAGTCAGATTTGTGGTGTCTCTACTTATTTCTTTGCAAACCACAACTGATAGGCTACTCCGATGCGAAGCTCGTTCTCGCTGTTGTACTGGCTCTTGCCGAAAATCTTGTTGGTGCCAATCTGACGAGTGGTGAAGTCGGCTTTTACCACAAGGTTGGGCAGTGGCTTCCAGTTGGCACCGAAGCTCCAGAGGCTCACCTGATTGCGCTCGTCGGCTACGAGTCCCGGTTCGCATTTCTCCTGTGGATTATAGTAATTGTAGTGGGCAAACGGATAGATGGTGGGGAATCCTTTCACACCAGAGAACAGCGACTTCAGGTTGAGGCCGATTTCGGCACTCCAGTCAACGGCACGCTTTCCCACGGGTCCCATCCTGCTGTAGGGCGACTTGTTGGTGTAGTATTTGTTGGCAGCGGTCAGTCCCGTCGTCTCTGTGATGTTGCCCGACAGATAGTTGGCCCGTGCTGTCACGAACTTATTCTTATACTGTGCATCGAACGAGTAGAGCAGTACGTTGATCTTGCCCAAATCGCTGTACGTGGTCAGCTTGTCGGCATTCTTGCCGGCGTTGGGATTGAAGAAGACCGAGGCACCGATGCGCAGTCCCGGCACGCCCGACCAGTTCAGACGAGCGGTGTAGGCAGGAGCCGAGAAGTTGTCGACCTCAAGGAATCCTTGCTTTGCCTTCTTCACCCAGTGGTAACTGTCGAAGCCATTGGGATTGAGACCGGCAGTGACCATCGCCTGATAGTCAAACTGTGCCAGACCTTTGCCAAACTTGCCGAAGAAGGCAAGACCCGTCTCATGCCATGTTGAGGCCATGATGGTCGTGGCGCCCTCAGGACGGGCAGCTGTGAAGAAATTGAGCGGCTCATGGTGTGAGTTGGTCAGGCCTACGGGGATGATCATGTGGCCCACACGCACGTTGAAGGCAGGCACGATGAGATGCGTGATGTGGAACTGTTCGAGTGCCACTTCGCCGCCTTTCTCAACTTCTGTCTCATACTCACCGTTCTCGGCTCCCGACTGGGCTTCAATCTCGTATGTGGTGCCAGTGCCGCCCGATTCGAACTCGATCTCAGCCGACAGGATCCATTTGGGGGTAATCTTGTACTCACCTTCCAGTACAAATCGTGGGATGGAAATCTCGTTGTGGTTCTTCTTCGTATTACCCGCACTGCCTTTGAAGTAGCGGTTCAGTCCGTAGTCCTTGAAGGAGGACAGCATCTCGCCGTAGCTGCCTATGCGCCATTTCTCGTAGGTCTCATAGTCGTTCGACTGAGCTGTGGCTTGGCTACAGGCAAGTGTGCAGGCAATAAACAGAGATGTAAAATGTTTCATTTTGTGTTTGTTTGTTGGTTTTGCGGGTGCAAAGGTATTGCGAAATGTGGTTTTTCGCAATACCTAAAATTGATGAAATTGAAGTCACTGTCTTGCACGTGTCGATAAAAATATCTAACTTTGCATTGCGATTTAATATTAAATACAGTATGAGAAATCAGAAAATGTATGAAGCCGACGACAAGATGATCTCGCTCATACGTGATAATTATGATTTGTTGCAGATGTTGGGATCCTTTGGCATCAGCCTTGGCTTTGGCGACAAGACGGTGCAGGAGACTTGCGAGGATAACGGGGTTGACACTTATACGTTTCTGGCCGTGGTCAACTTCACCATCAATGGCAGTGGGGAATATGAGAACGACGAGCAGCTGTCCATACAGACGTTGATGCACTATCTGGAGGCCAGCCATGCCTATTATCTTGATTTTCAGTTGCCTTTCATCAAGCGCGAGCTGAGCGAGTGCCTGCAGCCAGACGATTCGCTCGGACAGCTCATCATGCGTTTCTACGACGAGTATTCTCATGAGATCCGCAGGCACATGCAGTATGAACAGAAGACGCTCTTCCCATACGTCCGTTCGTTGCTGGACGGCAAGGCAACCGCAGAATACAGCATCGAGACTTTCTCGAAACATCACGGGGCAGCCGACAAGAAACTGCGCGAGCTGAAGTTACTCATTATTAAGTATCTGCCCAGCGACGGACTGCACAACAACATGCTGACGGCCACACTGCACGACATCTATGATAATGAGGAGTGGCTGCGCCAGCACTCCATGATTGAGGATCATATCTTTGTACCCGCCATTCGTCGTCTGGAGAAGTTGGCTAAGCAGAGTGATGTCACGAAGAACATCAGTGAGATGGTGTTCAAGGGGGCTGGTCAGAATCCCGATGCGCTGAGCGACCGCGAGAAGGACGTGATTGTTTCGCTGGTGCAGGGCATGGCCAACAAGGAGATAGCCGATCATCTGTGCATCTCCATCAACACCGTCATCACGCACCGTCGCAACATTGCTCGCAAGTTGCAGATTCATTCTCCCGCAGGTCTCACTATCTATGCCATCATCAACGGTTTGGTCGACATATCGAGTGTGAAGCTGTGACCGACGTTATGTCGGCTCAGTTTCCGCCTTTTTCTCCCACGCTTCGAAATTATTTTGGAAATTTACATAATTGACGGGAATTTTTCTTTTCATTCCAACCGAACGGCAATTTTGTTTTAATATTGAAAATATTTTTTGTTGTACTAATTTACGCCACGGCGGAAATTAGTACAACAAAATGGTTCACGCTTGAGGGGCAAATAATTATATTTTTTTTCTGGCAATACTTAGTTAATTATACATTTAATCGTTTGAAAATCAATGAGTTACGTTAACATAATATAACTAATAAAATTTGGTCAAGTGCCTGATTTTCAGTAACTTAGTAGTCTCTAACCTCTGCTAAGAAAATGAATAAAATATCAGAAGCACTCGACCAATATACGGGCATATGCAAGGAGACCATCGTGGACTCCGCTGCAAAGTTAAGCAAAAGTTTTGAGAAAATCATCATCGATGTACTACTTTTATACATGGTTATACCAGGAAAGATAAATTTCACCCAGATGGGCAAGTACGGCAGGCACGGCGAACAGACCTACCGCAACAACTTCGGACGCCTACGTTCGAAGAGCCTGAACTGGCTTCGCTTCAACGTCTCGCTCGCCCTTCGCTACTTCGGCAGTGAGGGACGTAAGGCCATAGCCATCGACCCCTGCTACCTCAGCAAGGCGGGCAAGAAGACTCCGCATATTGGTCGTTTCTGGTCGGGGTGTGCTGGTGCCGTGAAGCATGGGCTGGAGATTATGGGTCTCGGACTGATAGACATCGACAGTCACAACTGCATGATGCTTCGCGCCCATCAGACACCAGGAAACTTTGAGTTGAAGAAGCGCAACATGACACTTGTCGATCATTACATTGCTGTCATCAAGCGCTACCGCAAGGAACTGCTGAAGCTGTCCAACCTCATCGTTGCCGACGCATTCTTCTCCACACGTACTTTCTATGACGGCATCCGTAAGCACGGCTTCCATCTCATCAGCCGTTTCCGCGACAATGCCCACCTGTGCTATCTGTACGAGGGAGAGCGAAGTGGTAAGCGGGGAAGGCCCAAGATGATTGACGGCAAGATAGACCTGAAGAAACTCGACATGTCGAGAATGTTGCCTATCTTCGTCGATGGACTGCCAGGCATGGCCTACACGCTGATTGCTTACTCCAAGGCACTGAAGTGCAAGGTGCGTCTCGTCATCTGGATCATGCCTGATAAGAAACGCAAGTTGTTCTTCTCTACAGACACTTCACTTTCGGGCGAGGATGTACTCGACTTTTACAGAACCAGGTTTCAGATAGAGTTCTGCTATCGGGATGCAAAGCAACACTGCGGCCTTACTGACTCCCAGGCACGGGATGCAAACAAACTCGACTGTGCTTTCAATGCATCATTCGCATCGCTGAACGTGGCAAAGGTCATGATGAAGGAAAGAGGAATGGACTATTCCATGTCTAACTTCAAGTTGCTGATGACCAATACGTTCCTGACGAAGCGAATTTTTGAGGCAAGCCGATACCGACCGAACCAAAATTTAATTAATCACATTTTCAAAGAACTCTTTGGCTGCGCGGCTTAGCCGTTAGGCCGTATGTTGAATTTTTAACGAACTATTGTTCTGGAAATAATTTCTTCTAATTTGTAGTAATTTCTTTCCGACAAAATTTTTCGCGAGAAAAATTTTTAAAAAAAAGTTGGTTTGTTATTGATTTATTTGTCCAAGTAATGGGGTCGTTTCTTCATTGCCGGGGCGTCCGGGGTCGAGCACCGAGGTCGGTCGAGCACTGCCGGGGCTCCTGGTGGCGAGCACCGAGGTCGGTCGAGCACTGCCGGGGCGCCAGATGGTGAGCACCGAGGTCGGTCGAGCACTGCCGGGGCGCCAGATGGTGAGCACCGAGGTCGGTCGAGCACTGCCGGAGCCTCCTGGGGCGAGCACCGAGGTCGGTCGAGGGTCGCTGCGCTCAAAATTAACAGAAAATTTATTCAAAAAATTTTCAATCGAAAGTCAAAAAATTATGTAAATTACGGCAATTTCTTTCTTCTCGCTCCAGAATGCTACTTTCAGCAGGCCCTTTTTTTATGAATAATCTTGACAAAACTATGGTGGATCAGTTTTGGGGGGACTGAAAGAAATTGACGTAATGAAACCAAAAACCCCAATCCCATTATGCTGAGGGATTGGGGTAGGGGAGATTGGCTGTTCAGTCTCAGTCTTTTTTCGGATGGCTTTCTTTACGAAGGCTTACATGGCGAACACGTCGAAGCCGCCGTCAACCTTGGCTACGGTGCCAGTGACAAACTTCGAGGCATCGCTCATCAGGTAGTGGATGGTGCCGCAAAGCTCGTCGGGATCGCCCATGCGACCGAAGGGAGTCTGACGGATGACGTCCTGACCGCGCTGGGTGTAGCTGCCATCAGGGTTGGTGAGCAGCGAGCGGTTCTGCTCAGTGATGAAGAAGCCCGGGGCAATGGCGTTGACGCGGATGCCCTCGCCGAACTTCTTGGCACACTCCGTAGCCATGTAGGCAGTGAAGTTGGAGATGCCGGCCTTGGCTGCGGCATAGCCACAGACACGCGTCATGGGACGGAATGCTGCCATCGACGAGAAGTTGATGATGGCACCCTTGCCCTGCTTCACCATTGGCTTGAGGAAAATCTGAGTGGGGATGACGGTGCCTGTCAGGTTCAGCTCCAGCACGCGTGAGAACTGGGCTGCGTCAAGGTCGAAGAAAGTCTTGTCGGGAGCGATGGTAGCACCAGGCATGTTGCCGCCGGCAGCATTGAGCAGCGTGTCCACACGACCGTACTTAGCCACGATTTCGTCGCAGTTCTTCTGCACCGTTTCGGAATTCATCACATCGGTCTTCATGAACTCGCATGAGCCGCCCTCACTGGTGATCTCGTCTACGATCTGCTTGCCCACCTCTTCCTTGCGTCCGAGGATGATAACCTTGGCTCCGTTCAGAGCCAGATACTTGGCGATGGCGCGTCCCAGCACGCCTGTGCCGCCCGTGATAACGGTCACGTTGCCGTTGATGTCGAATAAGTTTTTCATTGTCTTGATACCCTCTGCTGAGAGGGCTGCTTGTTAATCGAAAAATCCAGGTTGTTTGTATTCTATTCCAAGTTCGCGGTCGACGGTGGCCAGAATGCCCTGCACCTGTCCGAGGGCAAACATGCGGCCCAGGAAGGAATAGCCGGCATTGTAGCCCTTCGTCTCGTCGCCGAGCATCGTCATGCCGTGGTCTACGCGCATGGGGAGCTGGGGATTCTGCTTCTCGAAGATGCGGGCCAGTTCTATGAGGTCGGCGCGTCCGCCCAGATGCGATGCTTCGGTGAAGTCGCCGTTGGGGAAGATGTGGCACGAACGGAGGTGTACGAAGTGGGTGCGAGGTGCAAACTTGCGAGCCATGTCGACCACATTGTTGTAGGCGCCTGCCGAGAGCGAGCCTGCGCAGAACGTAAGTCCGTTGTGCTTGTTGGGAACGGCATCGAGGAACCACTGGATGTCCTCTTCGGTGCGCACGATGCGCGGCAGGCCCAGAATCTCGATGGGGGGGTCGTCGGGGTGAACACACATGTTCATGCCGTACTCCTCGCAAGTGGGCATGATGGCCTCGAGGAAGTACTTCATGTTCTCGCGCAGTTGCTGCTTGTCGATGCCCTTGTAGAGCTCCAGCAGCTGACGGAATATCTCAAGCGGGTGCTCATCGTCTTCCTTGAAGTTGCCCGACACGAAGCCCTGCGTCTTGATGACGATGTTCTCAACCAGTGCATGGTCTTTCTCGGGTGTCATGCCCTTGGCCAGCTCGTCGGCTTCGGCCAGCACGTTGCGGCCTTCGCCTACGCCCTGTGGGAACTGGAACTTGGCCCACTCCTCGCGAGCACCTTCGCGCTTCAGCAGATAGATGTCGAAGTAGGCAAACTCGGCATAGTTGAAGTAGAGGTTCGATGCACCGTTGGGATTGTCGTGCAGCAGGTCGGTGCGGGCCCAGTCGAGCACGGGCATGAAGTTGTAGCAGATGGTGTGTATGCCTTCGAGCGACAGGTTCTTCAGGCTCTCCTTGTAGTTCTCTATCAGATGGTCGCGGTCGTGGCCACCATATTTGATACTCTCGCATACGGGCAGGCTCTCCACAACGCTCCAGCGCATGCCGTAGCTCTCGATGTATTCGCGCAAGTCGCGAATTCTTTCGCGTGTCCACACTTCGCCGTTTGGCACGTCGTGCAGTGCCGTGACGATGCCCTCAACTCCGATTTGTCTCAGCATGGCAAGCGTGATTTTGTCGTTCTTGCCAAACCATCTCCATGTTCTTTCCATTCTGTAATCTTGTAAAATGTTTTTGTTCTAAGTTCTGAATGCAAAATTACGGCAAAGCCCATGATTTTGTATGTGAGTTTATATGAATTTTTATGTAAACGTTTGCAATTTATCGGAAAAAATTCTCTACCTTTGCAACAAAATAGTAAAAATATGCTCAAATTCATATCATTTGGCAGTGGCAGCAGTGGTAATTGCTACTTTCTATACACTGAACATGATGGGCTTATCATTGATATTGGCGTGGGCATCAGGACCTTGAGGAAAGGACTCAGGGACTATGGACTCAGTCTGACGCAGATTCATCATGTGCTCATCACGCACGATCATGCCGACCACATCAAGTCGGTTGGCACCTTGAGCTATGACTGCATGTTGCCAGTCTATGCAACTGCCGTTGTGCATAAAGGCATAGACAGGAACTACTGTGTTCAGCGCAAGGTGAACGTCGACCTGCGGCGTGTGATTGAGGCAGGCACCACGTTCACGCTGGGCGACTTTACGGTGACTCCTTTCTCTGTTCCACATGACAGTAGCGACAATGTGGGCTACTTCATCGAAGCAGAAGGTGTGAGCTTTTGCATCATCACAGATGCGGGCATGGTGACCGACGGGATGGCGCAGTTCATCACGCGAGCCAACTATCTGGTGATAGAGGCCAACCACGATATTGAAATGCTGAAACAGGGGCCTTATCCCTATCATCTGAAGACGCGCATCCTGAGCGGAACGGGACATCTGAGCAACGCTGCCTGTGGCGAGGCCATAGCCAAGAACATGAGCGAGAAACTGAAATATGTCTGGCTCTGCCATCTGTCGGAAGAGAACAATCATCCGGAACTGGCACGCAAGACGGTCGAAAGTGTGCTACGCTCATACGGGGTGGTTGTGGGGAAAGACCTACAGCTTGAAGTGCTGAAGCGCACCAAGCCGACAGGTATATATGAACTGAAATGAAATTTGAGTTACAAAGAATCAGTCTTTGTCTTTAAGCAAGTCGGGACGCAACAGACGGGTGCGCTCTAAGGCTTGATCGAGTTCCCATGCACGTATCTTAGCCTCATTGCCGCTAAGCAGAATCTCTGGCACTTTCCATCCCTTGTAGTCAGCGGGGCGCGTGTAGATGGGAGCTGCCAATAAATCGTCTTGGAAACAGTCGCTGAGCGCACTCTGCTCGTCGCCAATGACACCGGGGACCACTCGCACAATGGCATCGGCAATCATGGCAGCAACAAGCTCGCCCCCGGTAAGCACGAAATCGCCAATCGAGATTTCGCGGGTGATGAGGTGGTCGCGCACACGCTGGTCGATGCCTTTGTAGTGGCCGGCCAGAATGATTAGATTGCCCTTGAGCGACAGCTCGTTGGCTATATGCTGGTCGAAGCGCTCCCCGTCCGGCGAGGTGAAAATCACTTCATCGTAGTCGCGCTCAGCCTTCAGTGCAGAGATGCAGCGGTCGATGGGCTCGCACTGCATGACCATGCCAGCCGAACCGCCATAAGGGTAATCGTCGACGCGCCGCCATTTGTCAAGCGTATAGTCGCGAAGATTGTGTAGTCTGATTTCTGCAAGTCCTTTCTTTTCGGCACGTGCCAGGATTGATTCGTGGACGAACCCTTCGAGCATCTCGGGCAAGACGGTGATAATGTCTATTCTCATGTTTTAAGATTAAAGAGTTTAAAACCAAAAATCGGAAGCCTTGTGACTGGCTTCCGATTTAACTTCGAGGTGCCTAGCAGATTCGAACTGCTGTAGACGGTTTTGCAGACCGTTGACTAAGCCACTCATCCAAGGCACCAACGTTGTTTTGCGTGTGCAAAGGTAATATGTTTTTTTTGTTCAACCAAATTTTTCTAACACTTTTTGTTCTTGCATAGCTGTTTTTCCTTCATTTTGTCCTTTAATTGGCATCCCTGACAGCCATTGCAGGGGTCGTTAGGCATGCGGACGGCTTTGTAGAACTGCCGACCGGCAAGGAAAATGCAAATGGAAAGTATGGTGAAAACGATAATATATTGCATTGATGCTAACCAAAGAACTGCATGTATTCTTGCTCGAAATTGGGCGTGAGCACACCTGTTCCAATAGCCTGAAGGATTTCTTGGCGTGTCCAGAACCTGCCCCCGTCAAGTTCCTCGGTGCTCGGATTGACCTGCCCGTCATAGACAGCCTTGTTGACGTAGACAAGTTCGCGCTCGCGCTTGCTGTCGAAGACGTAGTGGCCAAGTGGGGTGGGGGTGTAGTCTGTGATGCCCAGCTCTTCTTTCACCTCACGTCGCAAGGCCTGTTCGGGTGTCTCGCCGTAAGCCATGTGACCACCGCAGGCAGTATCCCATCGACCGGGTTGAATGTCTTTCCATAGTGGACGGCGCTGCAAGTAGAGCTCGCCTTTGCTGTTGAAAAGATGCAAGTGGACCACCGGGTGCAGGATGCGCGAGCCGTTGTGGGCCATGCCGCGTGTGATCTTGCCAAGCGTGTGGCCTTCGTTGTCGACCACGGGGAACAATTCTTCCTGATTGTCAGTCATAATCGTGAGAGTTTGCGAAGCATCAGCTTGTTGAGCACCTGAATGCGATGGCCACTTCGTGCAATGTCCTCGCGTACATTATTAATATTATTAAAGAAGTCGCTGAAGGCATTCAGCACGGGGTTGGGCTGTGCCTCGTCTTCAATGGCGTCGGGATTGACGACGATGCGGATGCCTAAGGGTTGCATTTCAATGTCTACGTCGGCATCGGTCATGATAGGGTCACCGTCGTAGTGGATGGCACCTGGCTTGGAACGGTGAATGTGAATGTTGCGTGCCTGGAATGTCTTGATGCGCGAGTTGCTGCTCAGAGTCTTGGCAAACATGTCGGCAGCAATCTTCGGTGCTTCAATGACATCGAAGGGTTCCATGATGATTACATCCAGCATACCGTCTTTCATCGATGCGCCCGGAGCAATGTAGGCATTGTTGCCATACTGGGCAGCATTGGCACAGGCAATCAGGAAGGCTTTGTGATGGTGCTTGCCGCTCTCATCCTCTACGACATAGGTCTCTGGCTGATATTTCAGTCCTTCCTTTAAGACATTCTCTACGTAGGTGATGGGGCCTCGCTTGCCAGACTCGGCAAACTTGAAGGAAATGAATGCGTCGAACCCCATGCCGCAGGTGCAGAAGAAAGGAAGGCCGTTGATGACTCCATAGTCGAAAGGCTCGATGATGGCTTTGTTGATGATTTCAAGTGCTTTCTTGGGATCCATAGGCAGGCAGAGGTGTCGGGCAAGTCCATTGCCACTGCCACACGGCAGAATGCCTAGGGCGGTCTGACTGTGAACCAGCGAACGGGCAACCTCGTTTACGGTGCCGTCGCCGCCTACGGCAACACAGATATCAAATTTGTTTAGAACACACTCTTTGACAATCTCAGACGCATGACCTGCATATTCGGTTAGAAATATTTCAACATCGAAGCGATCCTTATCGATATTTTTGTCAATGAGTTCAAGAATCCCCTCTTTCTTGTGGGTGCCCGAAATGGGATTCACAATGAAGGCAATATGCTGTTTTTTCTCATCCATAGGCTGCAAATGTACATATTTTCACCGTAAATTCAACTAAAATGAAAAGAAATTTAAGGTATTTCGACAAATATTGCAAAAAAAATGCACTAATTGAAGATTTTTGTGTAACTTTGCAACCTGATTAATAAGTAAACACCTATAAATGAATGGGACAGTTACAAGAAAGATATAAGAAGTACCGTGTACCGCAGGAGTTTATGGAAAAAGGAGTTTATCCTTATTTCCGTGAAATCACTGGCAAACAGGGTACCGAAGTAGTAATGGGCGGCCAAAAAGTGCTCATGTTTGGTTCTAATGCCTACACAGGCCTTACAGGTGATCAACGAATCATTGATGCTGCGAAGAAAGCACTTGATCAATATGGTTCGGGATGTGCAGGAAGTCGATTCTTGAATGGAACGCTCGACTTGCATGTGAAACTTGAGAAGGAATTGGCAGAATACATTGGCAAAGACGATTGTATTTCTTGCTCGACAGGCTTCAGTGTCAACCAAGGTGTCATACCTGCATTGTTGAGCAAGGATGACTATGTTATCTGCGATGATCGTGACCATGCCTCGATTGTAGATGGTCGGCGTTTGGCTTTTGCCAAGCAGCTGCACTACAAGCACAACGACATGGCCGATCTGGAAAGAGTGCTGAAGGGACTTCCCTATGAGGCTGTGAAGCTGATTGTGGTTGACGGCGTGTTCTCAATGGAAGGCGATCTTGCAAAACTTCCTGAAATCGTTGAGCTGAAATATAAGTATAACTGCTCAGTGATGGTCGATGAGGCTCACGGCATCGGAGTGTTTGGAAAACAAGGAAGAGGTGTCTGTGATCATTTCGGACTGACAAAGGATGTCGATCTGATTATGGGTACGTTCTCGAAATCGCTTGCAAGCATCGGTGGATTTATTGCTTCTGATGCTGATACAATCAACTATCTGCGCCATACCTGTCGTACCTATATTTTCTCTGCGTCGAATACGCCCGCGGCAACTGCTGCCGCACTGGAGGCTCTCCATATCATTCAGCAAGAGCCTGAACGTATAGAGAAACTTTGGAAAGTCACAAACTATGCATTGAAACGTTTCCGTGAAGAAGGATTCGAAATCGGCGAGACCGAGAGTCCTATTATTCCTCTTTATGTACGCGATGCCGACAAGACTTTCCTTGTTACAGCGCTGGCCTACAAGTCGGGTGTGTTCATTAACCCGGTGATTCCACCAGCTTGTGCTCCTCAGGATACATTGGTGCGCTATGCGCTGATGGCAACTCACACCGAAGAGCAGGTAGAGAGATCGGTGATTGCTCTGAAGAAGATTTTCGTTGAGCAAGGCATCATTAAATAAAAGATAATAAGTTGATATGAAGCGCTAAGATTAAAAAACCTTAATAAGGTGATGATTTCTGCGCTTCATATCTTTTTATTCGGAAATAATTTGTACCTTTGCACCCGCAAAAACGAGGTGTAGCGCAGTTGGTAGCGTTCCTGGTTTGGGACCAGGCTGTCGCAGGTTCGAGTCCTGTCACCTCGACAATTTGTCTTGAAAAGAAGAATTCATGCGTTATGGTGAATTCTTCTTTTATTTTTATTCAAAATATTTGGTAATAATATTCTTTTTGTGTATCTTTGCCGCTGACATATTAGACAATATGAAATTAACGACCATATATCTTTTTATTTTCGCGCTTTTGTTTTCTACGTCAGCTCATGCAATTGATGAAGAGCGTGTTTTTACCATAATGAATGCATCCAACGGTTTGGCAGACAATAGGACACAGCTTATTGTGTGTACAAAGACCGGACGAATGATTATTGCTACTGCAGGTAATTTGAATTTCTATGATGGTTCAAGTTTTACGTTTATTGCCGCCCATCATGAAAATCGCATGCAGTTGCCCGCCTATCGGGGTAATCCTAATCTGCATTTTGATCATTATCATCACCTTTGGCTGAAAGATGCAAATTATGTGACTTGTGTCGACATGCTGATGGAGAAGTTTGTTTCAAATCCTGATAGTGTGCTAAAGAAGCTGGGATGCAAGGGCCCTATACTTGATTTGTTTACTGATAATACAGGAGATTTATGGTATGTTACGGAGAACGGCCTGCACGACGTAGATAGTGCGAAGACATATCAGTTGTTGCGTGACCGTCATCCGCATTGTGTGGACGTCTATCAAGACAACGTGCTCATCTTCTATGACAATGGTGAGGCATTTGCATTAAACAGAATGAAGGGCAATATTGTTCATAATAATAGGGCATACGAGTGGGAAGAGTCGCAAAAATATGCTTCGTCAACAGTGATACGTCAGTATAAGGACAGCTATTTCGTGATCAAGAGCGGCCCGGATGCTTCCATCTTGTTGCGTCTGGACTTGAAAACCTTTCAATGGACGAAAATAATTGAAGTGCCTTATCATCTGAACAATATGGCACTCAAAGATACTAAGCTCTATATTGCATCCTCGCATGGTTACTGGATCTATGATATAGATCAGAACACTTCGACCCACATTGAGCAACTGAAATTGACTAATGGCCGGCAATTGGAGACTGAGTGTAACACAATCATGCTCGATAAGCAAGGAGGACTTTGGATAGGAACCGACAAGCGTGGCGTGCTCTATGCCCCACTGCAGCCCTCTCCTTTCCGTGTCTATTCGTGGGATGATCCGAAAGCCGTTGAGTATAGTAATATGATGGGTCATTTAACTCAGAACATTGCTGAGTTTAATGGCAAACAAGCCAATTGTATGTACGATGACAGTCGGAAGTACACGTGGTTCGGTACGATCAACGGTCTCTACATGTTCCGCGAACCAAAGTCAGAACCCATCGTGTTCAATCGGTCGAATGGTCTTCTGAGCGATGTCATTCATTCTATTGTTGAAGACAAAGAGCATAACATTTGGGTGAGTACGTCTTGTGGTATTTCGTGTATCATCTTTGACAAAGGAAAGCCAGTCTTCGTCAATAGTTTCAATTCGCATGACAACGTGCCTGACGAGGCATTTCTCAATGCAAAGGCGATGTGCCTGGAGGACAGCACTATCATTATGCAGTCCATCGATCATGTTGTGGAATTCAATCCTAATCGATTGAAAATCGTCAATGAGAAGAAATTATTCGGTCTTTATCCAAAGCTTATCAAATTGTTGGTGAATGGTTCGTTTGTCAAGCCAGGTGAAGAAGTGGATGGCAATGTCATCATTGACAGAAGCATTACACGTGCATGGGATATTAGTCTGAATGCAAATCAGAACTCCATTTCAATGACTTTTTCGGCCCTTAATTATTACCGTCCGCTTCAGACGTTCTATCGTGTAAAGGTGTCGGGGCTTAATGATGAAGGCTGGAAAGTTTATTCCTATTTCAATGGCACGGGCTTTGTCGATAGTCATGGCATGCTGCACTTGCCGTTAATCAATCTGAAGCCGGGCGATTATGAGGTTCAGGTTCAGGCTTCGATGTTCCCTGATCTCTGGGACGACAGCGTGGAGTACAAATGGGTGGTGCATGTCAATCAGCCTTGGTGGCAGGCCACAGGTGTCTATATGCTGATTGTGCTGGTCATACTGGTCTTGTTGGTCATGAATCTAATTGTCTTCAGCAAGAACACTCGCATGAGGGCTCGTCGCAATACAGAAGAAGGCGACATCATCAGAAAGATTACCTCGTTTGTGGTCAAGTGCGATGCTTACAGAGAAGAGACGCTTGCTCCGACAAGTGATGAACTGTTCTCTGCTGATTTCGATCAGAATGCCAAGCTGTCATCCGATTTTATTGCGCTGATGCTGAAGCTTTCGCCTTATGTACGTGAGCGAAAGAACAAGACGACGATGAAGGAACTGAGTAATATCGGCGGTATAGACATTGTGAAACTCTATTCCATTCTGACCTCCAATCTGTATAAGAGTCCTCGTGAACTGGCTTGTCTCTTCTCGCTCCAGAAAGCTGCAGAACAGCTTCGAACAACCGACAAGACGATTGAGGAGATTGCGACGGAATGCAGATTCTATACCCCCAACTACTTCATGGGATGTTTCTTCCATGAATACAAGATGACCCCTCGTGAATATCGTGAAGAAAGCAAGGGCTAATGTTTGGTGGGGCAGATTTCAATCTGCCCCCAAATATGTTCTCAATCTGCCCCAAACATTATTTCACTATAGCCAACGAGGCGCCATGTGCGTTCACCGATACCTTTATAATAGACAATAGCCTGATAGCGATTCTCCGTCTGATAGAACGAGCCTTCATCAGGCACGCCCTGTGTCCTGCCAGCTTCGTCGGCCATTAGGATTTGGTAGTTGTAGTATCCCATTTTTTGTAGCACCGTGGCATTATACGATCTGTCACTTGGGTCGTAGGTCATCAGATATGTGTCTGTATCTTCCGTCGTCCACTTTCCGTCTATATAGAGTTGCTTGTTTTCATATTCCCTGACAGGGGCAAGCTTATAGTGCACATAGACGTAATCGCTCATGATGTCATTCTCAATATTGTCGCTGTTGCGGATGTAGAAGGCACCGTCGGCATCCTGATAGAACAGGTAGTTGCGTTGCGGTTCGCAACACCAGGGATAGACGTGGTATCGGCGTTCCTCTTCGTTCCAGGCCACGCGGTCAAGTCCCAGTGTCGTGTGTGTCGGGTTGAGCACCTCATAGCGATGATATTCATTGCCGGCATCGAAAATGAGTTCTCGGTTATGTTCCCATCTCAGTCCCTTCGCAGTGACGGCATTCGGCTTGACGTTCACCCTCATGTTGTCTTCCCTTCCGTTTTGCATCACCACCGTGTACAGTTGTTCGTCGGTGTGGGTCACCTTCAGACTGTTATAGCTCAGCTCCATCGTGATTTGCTGGTGACTTTTGTTCAGGTCAACATCGGTATTGGTCGTTGCCCCCAAGCCGATGCCCATCAGCGGTTCTACCACCATGAATTCGGCTACGAGTACCTCCTGGTTGTCGCAGTCTTCGTCGATGATGTGCAATCTGTAGTTTCCGCTTGCCTTGAGTCGACAATGCTCATTAGGAATCTGAAAACTGTAGTGACTATAGAGCACGGTGGTGTTGATGGAGTTGTCGTAGTCTTCGATGGCCCAGTCGTTGAACCCTTCCAGCCAGTCGCTTTCAAACAGTTCTTCCGATTTACTCCAGTCGGCCTCGCAATGCTCTAAGTGAACTACGAATCTGTGGAAGTTGTGTGATAGCTCATCGAAGCCGACGTTTAGCACATCGTCGCTCCCCAGTGTCATGATGGGCATGTCGAGCCAGTCGTAGTTTACCACTACTTGCAGACTCTTCAGGTTGGGCGAATGAATCTGGTGTTTCCCATGCGTGAGCACAGGTATCATTGCGATGAAGAAAATGATTAGTCTTTTCATTGTCATTCCTAATTATATTTTAGTCAGTTCTTGCTGCAGATGAGACGGTAGGGACACATGCGGCAGCGTTGGCGGTCTTCAGTCGGAACAAAGCCGATGTCCGGGTTGAACATATCGTCGATTGTTGCCGAGAGTAGTTCATTGAAACGGTCTCTTTCTTTCTCTACATCGTTGATTCGCTCCTCCCCGAACGTCAGTATGGGATTGTAGTTTTCCGTTCCGGCATGTTGAATGAACAGCAATGCAGGGCTTACTGGAAACTGTCGTGGATTGAGTTCAGCCGATGTCCTGACGATACAGCTATAGAGGAACGTCTGCAAGTAGTAGTCGCTGTGTTTGTCCAGACTTTCCTGGGCAAAAATCTCTTCGACATTAGCCAGCGACTTCATCTTCTTTCCACCCGTTTTGTAGTCTACCACCCTGATGCATTGTGTTCCTGTATCCTTCTCTGTCACATGGTCAAGTCTGTCAATCCATCCTCCTATGGTGGTGTTGATGTGCGGTGTGCTTATCTGGGTGATAACAGGCAGCTCCAGACCCATGATAGAGAAGGGAGCCAGTTCGGCATCGATTTCGAGCAACTGACGCATGTAGTGTATGATGACCTCGCGGTTGATGAGCTGAATGCCGTTCAGACTCTCCTTGAAAGCCATCTGAGAGTGTATCTCAGAACTCTTGAACAGTTCCTTTTGAAAAGCCTCGTCTACCGCCCTTTCTATTGTCGCCTTTTCTTTCAGCAGACCAACGATGTCGCTGCGCATGATTTGCTTGTTCCTGTTTCCCAGACGGTTATAGATGCTATGGGCAGCATCGTGGAAGATGTTGCCGAAACTGCGGTTGTCGATAGAGTCGTCTTCAGTCTCCTCCAGTTCCTTCAGATTGCAGATATAGTAATAGTAGAATTGCAGCTGACAGCGCATGTATCGGTTGATGGCTGTAGGCGTCAGCAGTGGTGTGTCGGCCTTTTCGCTGTTTGCTGTCAGATCGAATCTCTTTTTCAGCCGGTCCATGATAGTCTCGTCCTTTGCGATGGCCTGTGGCTGGAAGGCCACGTAGTGCTGTCCGGCCTGTAGCGTTTGGAACCTGAACTGATGCGGACTCTCCACCATGAGCTGTAGCATGAAGCGGGACATTTCCGACGTGTGTCCCTCAATCGTGGCATTGTTATAGAGAATGGTGATGTCGCTGGCACGTTGCAACAGCCGATGGAAGTAATACGAGTAGATGGCCACCTTGTGGTCGATGGTGGTCAGTCCGTAAGCCCTGCGAATGTTGTAGGGTATAAAGGACGTGTCGTTGACGCCCTTCGGCATGTTGCCCTCGTTGCATGAGAGAATCAGCACGTGGTCGAAATCAATGTTACGTGTTTCCAAGACGCCCATCACCTGAAGTCCTTCGATGGGTTCACCGTGGAACGGAACACTTGTCGATGAGATGAGCTGACCAATTAGGCGCTGCAAAGTGATGATGTCCACTTGCAGGTCACTGCTCTCCACCAGTCCTTTCAGACGGTTGAGCAGGGTGTACATGCGGAAAATGGACTCCTGAAAGAGCGGATCGCCGGTCTCGTCTTGCGCCTTGATTGCAATTGTCTGCATCAGCGTGCAGAGCCATTGCAGCATTTCCTGCTGGTTGTCGGGATGCGAAAAGAGTAGGGTGGTGCCTTCGTCCACAGAGAGCAGCTTGCTGCCCGGATAGTATATCTTCTCTTTGTTCAGTTGTTGGTGTAGTGTGGCAATCTGGTCCGAAAGATATTTCATGTACGGATGATTCAGCACGGCATTGACCTGTCGCAGTCTGAAGCATCTGCGCTGACTGGCATAGCCTATAGTCTGCAAGTTCAGCAGGAGCGTGACGAGCGATGACACGGGCGACTGTATGAGCGGATAGCCAGTCGTGATGTTCACCTTTTCCACCTCGTCGGGCAGACAGTGGATGACAGTTTGCAGCAGCTCTTCATTGCACAAGATGATGGCCGTTCTTCTGCCTGCTTCAATCCTGTCGGGCGTTTGCTGCCCCCCATCTTTCAGCCACTTGCTGATGTAGCGTGCCTGCGCATTCTCTGTAGGTGTTGAAATATAGGTGATGGTTCTTTGCTTTGCGAAGCAATTGTAGATTTCGCCTGCATGATTGTCGAACTCGTTGGGGAAGTCGGCCAGATATTGAGCAATGTAGTGTCCGGCTTCGTTGGCGTTTCCTCGTCGCTGTCTGTTGGGCATGTAGTAGTCGTCAAAGTCCCAGTAGAAGTTGGCGCGTCCCTGTTTCTTCAGCGTTCTGAAAAGTTGTTGCTCCACCTTTTGCAGCAGATTGAACCCGACGAAGAGGTATCGCTCGTATGCAAACTCGATGTTCTCCTGTTCGGCCACTTCCCTGTAGAGTGCGCCCTCGTATGTCAGTCCCTGGGTTGCCAGTCGCTCATTGAAATCATGGTAGATGTTGCCCATCTTCGACCACAGCCGTATGAAGCGTTGCTTCAGTTCTGTGTTGTGGTCGGCAGTGAAGTTGCAGAAGAACATTTTCAGAATGGCCTTTTGCTCTTCGTTCAGGTACGAAATATCGTCCAGCTCGTGTATGTCCTGCAGGTTGGCAAACACTTTGTCGGCATCGGCCATGTTCTTGTCCAGGTCGTCAAAGTCAGCCAGCAACAGTTGTCCCCAACCGTAGAAGTGGTCGAGTGTCTCGTCAATGCCCGTCTGTTCGGTGAAACTCTTGTGCAGGTCGCACACCAGTTTGATAGGGTCGGCCACAAGCCGTTGCGAGTGATTGCGAAACAGTTCGCTGATGGTGATATAGGCAGGGCTCCATACGGGCTTCCCAGCCTGCCGGGCAATATACTCGCTCAGGAAGAGGGCAGCACGTTTGTTGGGAAAGACCACTGCTATGTTCGACAGATTGGTGCCGTACTTGCTGATCAAGTCTTCGGCCACATATTCAAGAAAGCTTTTCATTTTACTTCTTCTAAGTTGTTTGAATAGACATACCACAGGAAACCGCGAATCTGCTTGTACCCCATGTCACGGAGCAGTTCCATGTATTCTCTCACCTGCTGGTGGTATTGGTTTAGGGGACGACCGAACTTGAAGTCTACCACGATCATCTCATTGCCGTCTGTCATCACACGGTCGGGGCGCCGCTCATATACCTTGTTGGTCTGCGGGTCGACACTCAGGATGGTACACTCGTTGAAGAGCGTCCACCTGTCTGAGTACCAGTCGGCCACACGCGGGTCGTCCAGACGTTTTCTGATCATGTTCTCCAGCCGTTCGCGTGACAGTTCCTGGTCGTAGAGAATACCGTCCAGTTCCATGCGTTGCAGTGCGTTGTCAATATCGTCTTTCGTTCGGATGCTGGAGAAGATGTTGTGCAGGATGCAGCCCAGTTTGATGTAGTCGGTCTGTTGCTGTTGTTCGTTGTCTGGCTCAGTGGCAAAGTTGCGGCTGTCGTTGCTCTGTTTGAATTCCGTCTTCTGGCTGTAGGTCTCCATCCTCAGCGGCAGTGGGGTGGGGTCTTGCAGGAATACGTTCTTCAGCTTGTCGCTTTTCTGCTCCTTTCGCGCAGGCTGTTGCCTGTCAGCCGGAGCCGCTGTTCCGTAGACGAAGTGCAGCGCGTCCTTCACGTCTTCCAGTCCCTCAAGGGTTGCACCCTCCAGCGTGTCTACAATCTCAGGCAGTGTCTGTTCAATTAGAATCGACCTGCTGTTCTTGGCCCCTCGTTTGCCGATGACGTACAGGCTTTCAGAGGCGCGGGTGAAGGCCACGTAGAGCAGGTTCAGGTTGTCTACGGTGGTCTGCGCATGCTCTTCGTTGTAGTAGGCTTCGTAGATGGTTCCTTTCAGCCCCTTCTGACTGTAGTCGATTGGTACGATGGGCAGCTGGTTGAACGGGCTCTCCGTTGGTCGGCACCACAAGATGTCGCTGTGCTCCATCTTCCAGTCGCAGAATGGAATGAGCACATGCGGAAACTCCAGTCCTTTCGACTTATGGATACTGATGAGGCGGATGCCGTTCACCTCCGGACTTTGAATGGTGAGCGAGCACAACGTTTCGTCCCACTCGTTCAGAAAGGCGGCTATGTCGGTGGTCTGTTCGTTCACGTAGTTGGCCACTTGGTCGTAGAAGGCAAACAGATAGGCACTTTGTCCCTCCATCTTCTGCAGTTCAAAGATGTCGCACAGTCTTTCGGCCAGTTCGTAGAGTGGCAGTCGTGCCAGTGCCTCTTGCTGTTCGGTGAAGCGCTTGGGCAGCAGCTCGTCGAGTGTGGCTTGGTGCAGAGGTTGCTGTGCATGCATGCGTGCCAGATAGGCTTTGGAGATGTCGTCGTCGGGATGCACGAGCAGTCGCAGTGCCTGTATGATGATCTGTATGGCAGGCGACGCATCGAGCCGGAAGGCTTCGTCGCTGACCAGCGATATGCCGGGTTCCTGTTCCATGAAGTAGTTGGCAATCAGCGGAATCAGATGGTTCGAGCGCACCAGGATGGCAATGTCCGATGTGGGCAACCCATTGGCCAGCAGCATCCTGGTCTGTTCCACCAGCAGGGCGAGCACTTCTTCCTGGTAGTCGTCCGATGACAGCAGCGTGATGTCTATATAGCCTTGGTCGGCTCTGCTGTCGGGAATCTTCTGTGCCACGTCCGAGTAGGCATCAGCCTCTTCTATCTCAGCGGCTTTCGTGAAGAAGGCATTGTTGAATGCTATCACCCGTCGTGACGAGCGGTAGTTGGTGTCGAGCGACTTTTCTTGCAGCATGTCGGCCTGGTGCAGCGGAAACTCCTGTCTGATGTTGTGCAGCAGTCGCCAGTCGCCGCTCCGCCAGCGATAGATGCTCTGCTTCACGTCGCCCACAATCAGGTTTTCCGTTCCCTCGTGACTCATGGTCTCTCTCAGCAGTACCTTGAAGTTCTTCCACTGCACGGTCGATGTGTCTTGGAATTCATCTATCATGATGTGCTCCAACTGTGTGCCTATCTTCTCGAAGATGAAGGGCGAGTCGCTGTTGTCTATCAGGTCGTGCAGCAGCTGTTGCGTGTCGCTCAGCAGAAAGCGGTTGGCCATGTCGTTCAGCTCTCTCACCTTCTTCTCTATGCTGTCCAGCAGGCGCAGCTGGTTCAGGTGTCGCAGGGTCAGGTCGGCTGACTTGTATCGCTTCCACTGGACGGGTTGCTCGTCGATGGCCGTTTGCAGCATGCGCCCCAGCGGTCCTGCCGCCAGCGCGTTCAGCTCTGCGCCTCGCGGGTGCGATTTCTTGTACCACTTCTCAGGCTGTCCGACGCTGTCTTTTATTCGTTTTCCTACGATGCTTTCGTCGAAGACCCCATTGCGCATTTTCAGGAACATGCCGGCAATGCCTGTTTTTCCATACGACAGGTCGTCGGTGTCGAAGCCGGCATCGTTCAGTTCCTTGAAGAACGAGTCGGCCAGCTCCTTCATGTGCTCCTTGGCTTCGGCCCGTATGCTGCGCAGCTCTTTCGTGTAGCTCTCGAAGAAGTGAGGCTGATTGACCACCTCGTAGAGTCTTTTGCTTTCTGCCTTATAGTAGTCTTTGAACAGGGTCCTGCCGAACTGCTTCACCTGTCCGATGATGTTCCAGGAGCGGTCGTCGCTGATGTTCTCCATGATGTATTTCATGATCCATTGCAGCACCTGGTCTTTCGTCGACAGGTTCTCAATCAGTTCGTCAACGGCCATCTCCTCCACCTGCACGTCGTTGAGTCCTATGCGCAGGTTGGCCGTGAGGTCCAGTTCGCGGGCCAGGTTGCGCAACACGCTTTGGAAGAAGGTGTCGATGGTGTTGATTCTGAAGTAGCTGTAGTTGTGCAGCAGGTTCGACAGTGCGATGCCTGCCTGCTGTGCCACGAACTCGGGCGAGGCGTCCAGCTCCCTGCACACAATCTGCGTGTATTGGCTCGAAGAGTCGAGCCCTTTCCAGATGCCGTACAGCTGGCTCAGTATGCGCATTTTCATTTCTTCGGTTGCCTTGTTCGTGAAGGTCACGGCCAGAATCTGCCGATAGGCCTGCGGATCCTGAACCACCAGTTTTATGTACTCCGTGGCCAGCGTGAAGGTCTTGCCGCTGCCGGCACTGGCTTTATATACTATAAGAGGTATATTCATTGCTTGTCTTGTTCTTTGCTGATGTGCCATGCACTTGTTTTGAGCCTCAAAATTACAAAAAAAATCCATTCTGTCCTGCATTTTTATAATAAAAATAGTAACATTTGCCGTTGTTTCGAATATTATCATTAATTTTGCAACTAATTTGCTAAAATACTTAAATTAGTATTAATCACAAAGATAAAATTATCATTTAAATATTAACATTAATAATGTATAGAACGAAAACATGTGGTGAGCTTAGGCTTACCGATGCCGGACAGGAGGTGAAACTGGCCGGATGGGTGCAGCGCACCCGCAAAATGGGAGGAATGACTTTCGTTGACCTGCGCGATCGCTATGGCATCACTCAGCTGGTGTTCATCGAGGAGGTCGATGCTGCCCTCTGCGAGCGTGCCAACAAACTGGGGCGCGAGTTCTGCATTCAGGTTGTGGGCAAGGTCAGCGAGCGTGAGTCGAAGAATGCCAAGATGCCTACGGGCGATATTGAGATCCTGGTTTCTCAGCTGAACATTCTCAGTGAGAGTCTGACGCCTCCTTTCACAATCGAGGACAACACCGATGGTGGCGACGATATTCGCATGAAGTATCGCTATCTTGACCTGCGCCGTTCTGCAGTGCGCAAGAATCTGGAACTGCGTCACCGCATGACGATTCTTATTCGCAACTTCCTTGATGCCCGCCAGTTCATCGAGGTCGAAACGCCTATCCTCATTGGCTCGACGCCCGAGGGTGCCCGCGACTTCGTGGTGCCTTCGCGCATGAATCCCGGCCAGTTCTATGCCCTGCCACAGTCGCCGCAGACGCTCAAGCAGTTGCTCATGGTGTCGGGCTTCGACCGCTATTTCCAGATTGCCAAGTGCTTCCGCGACGAGGACTTGCGTGCCGACCGTCAGCCGGAGTTCACGCAGATTGACTGCGAGATGTCTTTTGTCGAGCAGGAAGACGTGCTGGAGATTTTCGAGGACCTTGCCCGCCACTTGTTCAAGGAGGTGCGCGGTGTTGAGCTGCCCCCGCTGCAGCGCATGACGTGGCATGAGGCCATGCGTCGTTTCGGCAGCGATAAGCCCGACCTACGTTTCGGCATGGAGTTTGTCGAACTGATGGACGTGCTCAAGGGTACTGGCTCGTTCCCCGTGTTCAACGAGGCCAACTATATCGGCGGCATCTGTGTTCCCGGCTGTGCCGACTACACGCGCAAGCAGCTCGATCAGCTCACCGACTTCGTGAAGCGTCCGCAGGTGGGTGCCAAGGGCTTGGTCTACGTCAAGTTCAATGCCGATGGAACGGTGAAGTCGAGTGTCGACAAGTTCTACGAGCCGGAGGTATGGCAGAAGCTGAAGGAGGCTATGGGAGCCAAGGACGGCGACCTGGTGCTGATTCTCAGTGGCGACAATGCCAACAAGACGCGTGTGCAGCTCTGCACGCTCCGTCTGGAGATGGGCGATCGTCTCGGCCTGCGCGACAAGAACAACTTCGTATGCCTTTGGATTGTCGACTTCCCGCTGTTCGAGTGGAGCGACGAGGAGCAGCGACTGATGGCCACTCACCATCCGTTCACCATGCCCAATCCCGACGATATTCCTTTGCTCGACACGGCTCCCGAGAAAGTGCGTGCCGTGGCCTACGACTTTGTGTGCAACGGTGTCGAAGTGGGCGGTGGTTCACTGCGTATCCACGATGGCAAGCTGCAAGAGAAGATGTTCCAGATTCTGGGCTTCACACCCGAACGCGCAATGGCTCAGTTCGGCTTCCTCATCAATGCCTTCAAGTACGGTGCACCTCCTCACGCTGGTCTCGCCTTCGGTCTCGACCGCTTCGTGTCGCTCATGGCTGGTCTCGATTCCATTCGCGACTGTATCGCTTTCCCGAAGAACAACAGCGGGCGCGATGTCATGCTCGACGCACCTGGCACACTCGACGACAAACAGCTGGAAGAGCTGCAGTTGAAGGTTGACATACATCAAGAATAGCCCTTTGTGAAGCAAAAATGCCTAAATATCAGTGACTTGACAGCAAAAAAAGTACTACTTTTGCGCACACATTGAAACAATATCTTCAATATACGTATTAACATTTATAGTCATTATGGCAGAAAAGAAAGCTTCATCAAAGAAAGCTGCTACAGAGAATAACGAGACAGCAGCAAAGAAAACCACAGCAACCAAGAAGGCTGCCGTCAAGAACGTTGTAGCAATCAATGCTGAGAACATTGGTTTTAAGGCAGGAGATGTGTATCAGGCTCTGGCTGCAGCCGAGAAGGCTCTCTCTATCGAGGAGATTGCAAAGGCTGCAAAGATTTCAACTGAAGAGACCATGCTTGGTCTCGGCTGGCTCTTCAAAGAGGGCAAGCTGTTGAGCGCAGACGACAACAAGGTAGTGCTTGCATAAGTGATTGTGAGTGCGCTCTTACATAGAAAAAGAGGTCGGTAAGAAATGATTACCGACCTCTTTTGGCAAGAAGACTGTTCGTTTTCATTCTTCTTTTCTTCAAAAGTTTATTTTGTCTTGCCTCATGGGTTATGAACAGCAGATTTTAAGAATATTGACGGCTGTAGGTGAAAAGGGCATCAGCGTGTCGGCTCTTGCCAAGAACATCTACAACGAGAATTGCACTTTCTTCTCTCAGCCTGATTTTGCAGAGATCAAAGTGTTCGTACAGCAGTATCTGTTGCGTAACTCAAAGTCTTCGAACTCAACCATCGAGCACACCGACAAGCGTGGCTACTATCGGCTGAACATGAACAACAAAGCGTTTGTCCAGCAGATGATGCTCGAATTTGTAGAGGAGGAAGATGAGGAGCAAATAAAATCGAACACGGAAGTAAAAAAGGACTATTCCTTGGATCTCTTTGCCGATATAGAGGAATAGCTGATAAAAATTTTATGTCAATTACGGAAATTTCTTTCCAATATCCATTTCTGTCCCCCCCTCAAAAAATATGAATTTTCTTGACAACGACCCCTCTGAGAATCGCATGGAATTCACCAAACTGAAAGTCGCCTGCAAATATGCGGGTATTGAGAGGGGTTACGCATCCGCTTGATTTACAGCGTGTTGCGAAATCTAGCTTCGCAAAAAGAACAGTTTCTCTCCATAAGGCTTCGCCTTTCGGACAGCTCTAAGCGGCCTTCGTGCTGAGATTAGTATTGAATCAAAGTGGGTTTGCAACCATATCAAACTGAGTTATGACTTGGAACAGAACGTAACTAAAGTAAGAACTCAGTTTGATATGGCTGTAAACCCACTTTGATTCAATATCAATCTCAGAACGATGGTTCCGGCATGTTGTTCTGGCATGTGTGTTCTCGTTCCAGAATGCCACTTTCAGAAGTGC